>NZ_JAQSEA010000101.1 GCF_029946185.1 Prosthecobacter sp. | reverse complement strand
GAAACCCTTCTGAAGCACCTGCACCGCTGAATCTGCACGCCACCCTGCGTCCATATCAGCTCAAAGGCTTCGCCTGGTTGCAATTCATGACCCGTTTAGGCCTCGGCGCCTGTTTGGCGGACGACATGGGCTTGGGCAAAACGTTGCAAGTCATCGCGCTGCTGCTCGCCCGACAAAAAGAATCGAAAGCGCCCGGTCTGCTCATCGTGCCCGCCTCGCTGGTTGGCAACTGGAAGGCCGAGGTGGCAAAGTTCGCCCCCGACCTAAAACTCTTCATTGCACATCCATCCCAGACCTCCCGTGAAGCACTCGACCATGCGGTGCAGCATCCCCCCGAAGCTCTGCGGGGTTTTGATGCCATGCTCACCACCTACCAGTTTCTCCAGCGCACCGAATCATGGCAGCAGCACCCATGGAGCGTCGTCATTCTCGACGAGGCCCAGGCCATTAAGAACCCCGGCAGCAGCAGCACCAAGGCTGTGAAACGCCTGCAAGCCACCACACGCATTGCTTTAACTGGCACGCCCGTGGAGAACCGCCCTGGCGATCTGTGGAGCCTCTTCGACTTCCTCAATCCCGGTCTGCTCGGTGGTTCCGCCGCCTTTGCATCTGCGGTGAAAAATTGCGCCAAAAGCAGCACCGGCTTTGCACCGCTGCGCAAGCTTGTGCAACCCTACATCCTGCGCCGCATGAAGACGGACAGGAGCATCATCAGCGACCTGCCCGACAAAATCGAAACCAAAGCCTTCTGCGGCCTCACTAAACGGCAGGCTACAATCTACGCGAAGCTCGTCGATCAACTCGCGAAAATGCTCGCAGACAAGGAGATGGAGCCAATCAAACGTCAGGGCCTCGTACTCGGCTTCCTGCTGAAGTTCAAACAGATCTGCAATCATCCCAGCCATTGGAATGGCGATGGTGCGTGGAACCCCGCAGACAGCGGCAAATTCACGCGTCTGGCGGAAATTTGCAGCGAACTCGCCGAGCGCGGCGAGCGCGCACTCATCTTCACTCAGTTTCAAGAAACCTGCGATCCCCTCGCCCGCTTCCTCGCCACCGTCTTTGGCCGCGAGGGCCTCATCCTGCACGGCGGCACTGCGGTGAAGAAGCGACCGCAATTGGTCGAATCCTTCCAGCAGCCCGGCGGTCCGCCCTTCATGGTCATCAGCGTCAAAGCCGGCGGCACCGGCCTCAATCTCACCGCCGCCAGCCACGTCATCCACTTTGACCGCTGGTGGAACCCCGCCGTCGAAAACCAGGCCACCGACCGCGCCTTCCGCATCGGCCAAAAGCGGAACGTTATGGTTCACAAATTCGTCTGCCAGGGCACTATTGAAGAACGCATTGACGCATTGATCGAAGAAAAGATGAGCCTCGCCCATGACCTGATCACCGGTGACGGCGGAGCCGAAAAACTGCTGACCGACATGGGAGCTGAAGAACTGCTGAGTTTGGTCGCACTTGATGTGAACTCCGCTGTCGTGTGATAGCACATGCGCTGTCAGGGAATTTCCCCGGCTCGTTGGAGCGTGGCATGTACTAATGCTGGTGATACGCGAAAACGACCTTCGACGATGAGTTTGCGCAACAACGGCGCAACCTCGTTGACGAGCCCCTCCTGCTTGGCTCGAAGGAGCAGCCCCAAAGTCCCGATCACCTGCATGCCAAGCTCATTCGCGACCGCTCTGGCGGCGGATTCATCCAGTAGAATGGCGTCAGCTTTTAGTTCGATCGCGAGAGCCAGCGCCTCGGCCTCGCCGGCATCCAATCGTGCTTCGGACACCAGCTTGGCAGGAACTTCTGCAACAGGGGTGATTTGGCAGAAAGCAGGCAGCTTCAAACCAAGCTGGCAATAGGCGTTCCTGATTGAGAAACGCCAGATTCAAAAGCACGGAAGTGTCCGCGATAACGATCACTTTTTGAGAAGGTGATCGAGTGCGGCCAGATCGGCATCGAGGTCAGCAGGCTTGCAGCCAATGGATACGCCACGGGAATGAAGCTCCTCCTCAAAAGCATCCAGTTCCATTCCCGCTAGCCGCGCCGCCAGGCCTTTCGCAACGCCACGTGAAGCATACAGCGCACAAGCCAGCTCCAGCCGAAGCTGATCCTCGCGAAACAGCGCGAGGCCGGGTTCATCGGGCAGAGTCACTGTCATGGCGAGATTGTATCCCAGAGTGTTAAGTGTCCAACTGGAAAATTGGACCTATGCAGGCGGCGCGGAAAAAATGCTCACAGACATAGGGGCGGCGTAGTTGCTGCGCTTTGTCTCCCTTGATGTGAACTCTGCTATCGTGTAAAAACCCACTCATGTGGTGGTCTTACCAAGATGTCGAAGAGCAAAAAAAGCGGCTGCAGCGCGAGATCGCGAAGCGGAAGAAGCGTGGCGATAAGTTTGAGGTGCTGCCGGCTCCGGCGGGACAGAAGAAGCTGAGCACGACATTCTGGGGGCTGGCCTGGTGCAGGAATCTGGAGTCGTATCAGGACTATGAATCGCGGCTGCCGCGTGGCCGCAGCTATCTCCGGCAGGGCAAGGTGTACGATCTGGAGATCGAACCGGGAAAGCTGAGTGCGGTGGTGGCGGGATCAGAGCTGTATGACACGAGCATCGTCATTCAGCCACTGCCGAAAAAGCAGTGGAAGCAGATCGTAACCTCCAGTGCCGGTCAGGTGGGCTCCATGCTGGATCTTCTCACAGGGAAACTAGGCGATGGCCTGATGAAGGTGCTCACCGATCCGGACGGCGGCTTGTTTCCGAAACCGAAAGAAATTCACTTCAACTGCTCCTGTCCCGACCATGCGGACATGTGCAAGCATGTTTCCGCCGTGCTCTATGGCGTGGGCGTACAGCTCGACACGAAGCCGGAACTGCTCTTCACCCTGCGCGGCGTGGATCAGGCCGAGTTGCTGTCCAACGCCAGCAGCGCAGCGATCACAGAACTCTCCACCAGCAGCGGTGACCTGGCCGGAGCCGATCTCTCGGCGATCTTTGGCATCGACCTCAGTGCAGAAATGATGCCGGAACCGCCAGTCGCAAAGAAAACAGTGAAGAGGGCCACGAAGAAAAAAGTCGCAGCAAAGAAAGCGGCGAAGAAGAAGCCGAAAGAAATCTGAGGGGCCGCCTCACTTCACATGCATCATCCCGCGCATGATGACCCAGTGGCCGGGAAAGGTGCAGAGGTAGGGGTAGTCCCCTGCGGCGGCGGGGGCGGTGAAGCGCAGGGTTTCACCGGTGTTGGGATTGAGCAGCTTGGTGTGGTGTAGAATTTTTTGCGTCTGCGGGATGAAGTCCTTTTTAATGCCTTCCGGGTCTTTTGCCATTTCGTTACCGGCGAGGCCGATTTCCTCCACACTGCCCGGCTGGCAGATGGCGAGGTTGTGCGCGGTGGCGTCGGGATTGTTGAAGACGAGACTCACGGGCTGACCGGCCTTCACGCTGAATTCGGTTTTATCGAAGAGCATGCGCTCGCGCACGCAGTTGATGGTGATTTTAGCAACGCCGGGCTGCTTGTCGAAAGCAGTTTCCTCAGCGGTCTTTTTCTTCTCGAAGGGGCTGCGTTTGTAATTCGCCGCGAAGGTGTCCATGAACGCGGTGATCTTGGGATTCTCGTTGGCCTTCCAGTGGCGTGAAAGCGCCTCGCTGCCGAGTGCGGTGCGGACTGCATAGGTCAGGTGGTCGCCCATCGGCTTGTCGAGCACCTCAAGCACGGCATCCAGCGCTTCCTGTGTGCCGATGTAGCTTGCAGCGATGACAGCTTCCATGCGGACGAGCCCGTTGTCGTCATTGGCACGGGCACGAAGTTGCTCGATACGGTCAGACAGAGCCACGTAGCGCAGTTGAGTCGTTGCGGCGGCGCGGGCGTGGTGTTCGTCGCATTTGAGCAATTCTCTGAGCAGGGCGCGGTTCTCGGTGCTGAGGGTGCGGTAGGTCCACAGGGCTTCGAGCTGATGATGACGAAAGCGGGCATCTTTGGGGTCGAGCTTGGCCACCCAAGCATCAAGGGCCGTTTTGACTTCGGCGGCGTAGCGTTCATGCAGTTCACGCTTGGCCTGGTAGCGCCAGCGGTAGTGCGGACTCTTCAAGAGATCCAGCAGCGCGGGAATCGGAGCACCGGCCACTGTTGGCGGTTCGGCGAGCTTGGCCCTCTTCGGCACGATGCGCCAGATGCGGCCGCTGGTGCGCAGGCGGCGCGGATCACGCAGCGAGTACTGCGCATGACCTTTGATGGGATTGTACCAGTCGCAGATGTAGAAGTCACCACGTGGGCCAGCCTTCACATCCGTGGGAATGAAGCTGAGGTTGGTGGAGAAGATGAGATCACCGATTTTCTTTTCCTCATAGTGGTCGTCCATCTCGATCCACTGATGCATCTCGATGTTGTTCGTGGGTTTGTAACGCGCCTTGAGGAAACCACCTTGAAGCTCCTGCGGCCAGAAATCGAAATCGATGAACTCCTGCCCGCAGGTGCCGGAATACGCGGGCAGTTTGCCAGCACCGGGCTGCTGCTCGGGATACGGTGGATTCGTCGCATGGAACGCACTGGCGAAAATGGGATGGCTGGCCATGTGGTGGCCCCAGTCGTCGAAAGTCACACCCCACGGGTTCGTGCTCGGATAGCTGCCAAAGGTGCTCAGCTTTTGCGTGTCGGTTCGCAGCCGGAACCAGCCGGAGTTGTCGAGCCGCACGGGACCGTAGGCGGTTTCAATTTGTGAGTGCAGGAAAATCGAATCGCGGATGATGAGATCGCCATCCGGGCTCCACACAAAATCATGCAGCGCATGGTGCGAATCCTCCGTGCCAAAGCCTGTGAAGACTTGGCGGCTGAAGTCCGCCTTGCCATCGCCATCGGTGTCTTTGAGGAAGGTCAGGTGCGGCTCGTCAGAGACATACACACCGCCATCGCCGAACTCGAAGGCCAGCGGGATATGCAGCTTGTCAGCCCACACCGTCGATTTGTCAGCGCGGCCATCGTTGTCCGTATCTTCGAGAATGACGAGGCGGTCCTTCGGCTCCTGGCCGGGGTAGAGATGCGGGTAGGCCTGGGATGTGCTCACCCACATGCGGCCGCTCGTGTCCCAGCGGATCTGAATGGGGTTCGCGATCTCGGGGAACTGCTCTTCGCTGGCGAAGAGATTCACTTCGAAGCGCGGATCGACCTTGAAGGCGGCGAGTTCATTCGCTGGCGTCATCCATTCGTTCGCGCCCTTGCTTTCCTTGGTCTCAGGCATCGCGGGCACATTGGAATCATCCACCTTCTTGCCTGCGAAGCTCTTCCCCTGCGCGATGGCCCAGATGCGCTGATCGCGATTCGCCACCATCACATCAAAGCTCCGCATCGCGGGCAGGAAATCGAGGTAGCCGTAGTCCTTGTTACGATCACCCGTGTAGTAGAAGCCGTTGAGCGGCCGGTAGCGTTGAAAAAACTGCCGGTTCTTGTCCGCGATGGCCGCACGCAGTTCGGGCGTCGTCTCCGGCGCGCTGACCTCGAATGTCGCACGATACAAGGCCTCGCCAAACACCCCGTACCCCTTGTCCTCCAAATGCACGCCGTTGAAGGTGAGCCCCTTCATTGCGGGCAGCATCGGCTCAAACACATTCGCAAAGCCGACCTTCTGCTCCGCCGCGACTTCTCCCATCGCTTGCGTGTAGGCCGCCAGCCGGGCGTTGTTCATATCCGCCGCCGGAGCACCCTTCACATTCTCATTCGCAATCGGCGACACCAGCACCACACGCGGCCCCGCTTTGCCGTTGTAGGCATGCGTCTTCAGTTCCTGCACCAGCGCTGTGAGCCTCAGCTTGAAATCCGCCAGCTTCCCCAAC
This sequence comes from Prosthecobacter sp., assembly GCF_029946185.1. Lineage (GTDB taxonomy): Bacteria > Verrucomicrobiota > Verrucomicrobiia > Verrucomicrobiales > Verrucomicrobiaceae > Prosthecobacter. The sequence goes on along the minus strand of NZ_JAQSEA010000101.1, from coordinate 47,114 downwards.
CCACCAAACGATTCATTGAAGCCAAACGCCGCAAAGATCACATCCGCCTTCTGCGCACACAGGTGCTGGTTCAACGTTCCAAAATTCGTCGGTCGCGGCATCAGATCCACCTCATCCGCCGACCATGCCAGCGTGCGCACCACGAGCTGTTTGTCCGCCTGCCCTTTTTGCAGCATCGCCTCGAAATGCGGAAACTGCGCCCCGCGATCAAACAGCGTGTTGCCGATGAACACGACGTGATCTCCCTGCTGAAGAACCAGCGGCAGCGCCGTATCCACCGCTCCTGTCACCTTCGGCAGCGGAGCCGATTTTTCATCCATGGAGTACTTCGCCAGCGCCGGATCTTCAGGCGGTGGCGGCTTGCCGGTGTCCGTATTCTTCGCATCCAGCGGATTCACTGAAGCCGAATAGTTCTTCACCGGCTTTTCCGGCTTCGTTGCCGGTGGGTCTGCGGCGACAGCGCTGGTGGCCAAAGCGAGAAAGAGAGTGGCAGATTTGATCATAGAATTCAGAACTGAGTGAACGAAAAAAAGACCCTCACATTGCGGGGTAAAACCGAGCAAGGTGAGGGTGCTACAAAACTCGCATTTCCGGGCCTAACTAAGAGCTGCGACAGGTTTACTTCACATGCATCACACCACGCATGATGATGTAATGCCCAGGAAAGGAGCAGACATAGGGGTAGTCGCCAGGCTTCGTGGGAGCGGTGAACTCGATGACTTCTTCCTTCCCGTGGTCGAGGAGTTTGCTGTGCCAGAGGATGTCCTTGTTCTCGGGGATGAAACCGGTCTCGAATCCTTTGGCACCGAGGGCCATGGCCTGCATGGCGATTTCATCCACCTTGCCGGGATTCACCAGCAGAATGTTGTGCGGCATGAAGTCAGGATTGGCAAAGGTGAGCTTCACCTTCTTGCCGGCCTTCACGCTGAGTTCCTTCACGTCATACATCATGCGTTCGGGCAGGGTGCCAACGCGGATGGTGGTGAGCTCAGGCGTGTCACTAAGCACGCCGGACTTCTCCGTCTTTTCTTCCACTTCAGCGGCGATGACGCCGCCGTGCATGGAGGCTTCGACATTGAACCAAAGATGCTGCACGACGTTGGCGGCATTGCGCGCATTCAGCTCAGGCGACTTCTGCAACTGCCCGAGCATCTCCACATTGCGCACGTTGTGCTGCTGATGAATCCACAGCGCTTCGAGCAGGGGATGCGCGTCTTCCTTCTTGGTCACGTCAAACTGCTTCATCCATGTCTTCGTAGCGGCGATGACTTCCTTGGTGTCGCGCTCGCTGAGCTCAATGTGCGTGCGGTGGCGCACGCCGTCGGCGGGGTGCTTGAGGTTTTCGAGCAGCGCAGGGATCGGCAGGCCCTCCACGGGCACGATCTTTTGCAGCGGGCGACCCGTGGCGGTGATGCGATAGACGCGGCCGTGGGCGTGGTCGCGGTTAGGATCACGCACGTTGTGCTGCATGTGGCCGATGATGACGTTGTGCCAGTCACTAAGATACAGCGAGCCGTCCGGTGCGAAAACCGCATCGCTGGGACGGAAGTTTTTGTCGCCGCTCATGAGAAAGCCGCGTGAGGTTTCTTCAGTAACGGTGCCGTCAGCCTGCGTGACTTTCACGCTGAGTTCATCGCCCGCAGGCTCGCCCCAGACCGTACCTTTGTCGCCATCGCGTTCGAGATGGTAATGCTTCACACCAAGGAAACCGATGACGTTGCAGATGAGGAAGTCTCCCTGCATGGCCTCAGGGAAGTGGGAGCTGCTGACGATCTCGCTGGCCGTGACAGGTCGCACTTCCTTTTTCAGCAATTCATACATCTTGAAGCCATTACCTTCGGGGCGCACCTGATACGCACGGCCACCCGTGCCGTCGGTGGCATACTGATAGCCCCAGGAATCAAACGAGGTGCCATGCGGATTCGGAGAATTGTCTGCGTGCTTGGCGATGGTGAAACGTCGCGGATCGAAGCGATACATGGCGGAAGCGCCGGTGTTCAGCGAAGGGCCCCACGGATGCTCGTGATTGTGCTGCATGAACACACCACTCTGCCAGTACAGGCCGCCATCGGGGCCGTAGATGAGATTGTTCGCGCCGTGGTGCGAGTCAGAGCTGTCGAGGCCCGTGAGCATGATCGTCTCCACGTCCGCCTTGTCGTCGCCATCGGTGTCCTTGAGGAAAAGAATCTCTGACTGACGCGTGACGAGCACGCCGCCATTCCAGAACTCGAAGCCGAGGGGATTTTGCACACGGGCAAACTCCGTGGTGCGATCTGCTTTGCCGTCGTTGTTGTCGTCATGCAGGATGACGAGCGCGTCTTTCATCTCCTTCAGCGGCTCCCACTTCGGATAGGTCGGCCACGCAGCGACCCACAGGCGGCCCTTGGAATCAAACTGCATCTGTACTGGGTTCGCGATCTGCGGGAACCGCTCTTCATCGGCGAACAGATGAACTTCAAAACCCTTCATCACCGCCATGTGCTTGATCGCCTCTTCGCCGCTGATGTATTTCAGTATGCCTTCCTTCTGCGCGTTGCTGCTCTTGCTGCCGCCGCCCACGTTGGAGATGACCGGCACGGGTTGCGGCACATTGCTGTCGTCGATCTTCTTGTCGCCACCGCTGATACGTGCCCACACGCGCTCATCCCGATTTGCCGTCATCACATCGAGCATCGAAAGCTCATGCTGCAGCACGACGGCATTGGTCTGGCCGTTGGTAAAGCTCAGCGTGGAGCGGCTGCCCCACACGTCGTTGCCATCGGAGGCGTGGTACCGGTTGTACCAGTGCAGGGACTTGTCCACCACGGCCTCCCGCAGCGGTTCCATGGAGGGTGAGGTGCTCACCGCCTTGCCGAGCAGGGCCTTCGCGATCACTTCCGCGAGTTGGCGATCACCTTCGATGCCAAGATGCACGCCATTGATCGTCAGTGGTTCATTCGCGGCTTTGAACAACTCCAGCGATGGATGGTATAGATCCACAAACGCCACGCCCGCTTCCTTGGCCGCAGCCTCGGTGGCTTTCGTGTAAGCTTCGAGCTGCGCATTGTGTGCCTTGCCATCCGGCACGTTCACATTGTGCGTGTCCTCATGCGCGATGGGGCTGAAGAGCACGATGCGCGGGAAGGATTTGCCATTCGCCTTGCTGCCGCGCGTCTTCTTTACGAACTCGACGAGCTGTTTTTGAAACTCCTCCAGCTTGTTGTCGTAGGATTCATTGTAGCCAAAGAAACCGAACACCACATCCGCCTTCACATGGCGCAGGTAGTCCGTCATATGCGTAGCACCGGGACTACGCGGGTAGCTGTTCGGACGATCGCCGCTGGTGCTCATGTTGCGGAAGCGCACCTGAAGTTCTGGAAGCTGGCTTTGCAGCAGCGTTTCCATCCAGCCATCATGCTGCATGCGGTCAGGCAGGGCATTGCCGAGGATCGCCACGACATCACCTTTGCTAAAAGCGAATGAAGCCGGGTCCTTGTAGTCCGCAGGCACGTCCACCAGTTCAGGCTCCTTGACAGGCGCTGCACCACCACCGCTGGACTTCGCCACCGCTTTGCCCGGCTTGCCTTCATAGGTCAGGTAGCTCGTCTTGCCGCCACTCTTCACATCGATCACCATCGACTCCGGTCCGGCGACGTTTTTGATCTCAAAAACCGGCTTACGCGCTTCATCAAACAACTGGAGCGTGAAGTTGCCCAAACGGTCCGAAAAGCCCTGGCGGCTCCACAGTCCGATCGTGTCGATGGCATGGCTGGCGCCCAGATCGACCTCCCACCACGGATTCGGCTGGTTCTCTTTCGTATGCGTCTGGCCACCCTTGCTCCAGTCCGGGCTTTTATTGCCATCCAAGGCCCGCTCCGCCACGCCACCGATGGCCGTTGTCGATTGCGAAGCCTTGCCGCCCTTCACCACATTCTTGCCGCCGCTCATCACCTCAATCTCCGCGATTTGCAGGCAGCGCTTATCTCCAGGAATCTCGATCCGCACATAGCGCGCCGGCTTCCCCGTCACGACCGAAACTTTGGCAGTCTCAGCAGGCTTTGAGGACTCGGCTTTTTTGACCGCCTTCGCTTCAGGCTTCTTCGTGTTAGCATTCGCCGGAATCGGGCTGTCCCAGCCCGCATACATCTCCGGTTTGATGCCACGCGCATACGCGCCGCCGCCAAAAGTGTTCGGCTTGAATGGGCCCACGAAGGCGATGTTCAGATCCGGCTTGATCGCGTCTTCCATGCCCAGTGCCCAGAAGATGCCGTTCACGATCATGCGACGATACCCTTCGTTCGTGATGTCTTCCGAAGTGCCGTACAGCGTCGTGAAAACACGCCCCGCTTTGCCATTCGCTCCCTTGTAAGTACGCGTCCACTCGCTCGGCATCGGCGGCTTCGTGGCATCCGCGGGAGAATCTTGCGTCATGCCATTGAGCGGCTGCGCCATTGTCAAAATCTCGCCATCGATCGGCTTGCCCACGTAGCCGCCCGCCTGCACCCAGACGTCCTTCACACCCCGGAGGATTGGATGCGCCGCCTTGTTCGGCACAATGGCAATGCGCGTGCTCTGCTTGTGATTGGTGCCGTAGTGGCCCACCCAGGTCTGCCCGAGCACCTGATGGCCGAAGCCCAGCTCGTAGCCCGCGACCTTGCTGTCATACGAGTACTTCGCGAAGGGATCATCCTTCGTCGTCTTGAAACCATGCGTCGCCGTGCGCAGCCCGATCACCGGACCACCACGGGCAAGGTAATCATCGAGGTGCTTCATCTGCTCCTTCGGGAACTGCTGAAAGCGCAGGAAAACGACAGCGAGGTCAGCCGAATCCAGCGCCTCCATGCCCGGCATGTTCGCGACTTCACCCGCCACGATGTCGCCCTCTTTGTCGATGTCGAACAGCACCGTGCACTTGAAGCCCTGGTGCTTCGCCAGCATTCGCGCAAGCGCTGGCAGCGACTCTTCGGAACGGTATTCATGATCTCCCGCGAGGAAGACAATGTGCTTGCCCTTGCCCGGCCCTTCCTTGCCTTCAAAGACGAGTGGTGCGGCGGTCGCGAAGGTCGCGAGCGAGAACAGGGTGAGTAGTACAGCGGCTAGGTTGGTCATAAATGGACGGAGCAAACGTGATTGAACGGTTTTTTGTATCTCGCAGACCGGAGTAAAACCGGACAAAAAATGATGATGCGGTGGGACAGAAGTCGTTCAATGGCGACAAATTCGGGTGCTATTTGCTGGCCTTCGCCTTTTTTGGAGTGGCAAGTTTGGCCGGGAAACGCTTCGCCGCGACATCGTTCTTCTGCGGTGCACCTGGCGTGCTGCGGCCCTCGGTGATGAGTTGTTCGAGCAGCGCTTGCATCTGAGCGACGCGCTCCGGTTGCGCGGCGGCGAGGTTCTTGGTTTCGCTGATGTCGGTGGCGAGGTCGTAAAGCTGAACCTGCTGGCTTTGATCGCCGCCCTTGCCCCAGCCGCCGGACCCCGGCGCGGCGATGTATTTCCAGGTCCCTGAGCGAATGGCGGGAATACCATTGATTGAAACGCTGACGGCGTTTTTGCGGATCGCCTTGTCTTCGCCGTTCAAGAGTGGCAGCAGACTGAAGCTGTCTTCACCTGCCGTATCGGGTAGTTTTGTTCCGAGAATATCGGCAAAAGTGCGAATGAGATCGGCCTGATGAACGAGCTGGTCGCAGGTGCTGCTTGGTTTCACATGGCCGGGCCAGCGTACGATTAAGGGCACACGATGACCGCCCTCCCACGCATCCGCTTTGTAGCCGCGCAGCGGACCACTGGGGTAATGGCCCATCTTTTCGAGATCTTCCACACCAATGTAGGGCGCACAGCCGTTGTCGCTGGTGAATACGACGAGCGTGTTGGGCGCCGCGCCGCTCTTGTCGAGTGCGTCAAGCACGCGGCCGATGACGGCATCCGTTTCCATCACCAGATCGGCAAAGCGATTGAGCCCGCTTTTGTCCTTCCACGGTTCATTCACCGCCAGCGGTGTGTGAGGCGTGGTGAGCGGCAGGTAAAGCATGAACGGTTCGGATGTCTTTGCTGCGTGCACGATGAAGGAGACTGCGTGATCCCGAAGCGCGGGCAGGATGCCTTCGAGCTTCCAGTCTTGCAGGGCAGGGCCTTGCATGCTGGCGCGGTGGTCTCCGAAATCTCCAGACGGCAGGAACGCGCTGGGCACGCCAACGGTGCGGTCGTTCTCGATGAAACAATACGGCGGCCAGTTCGGGACGTCGGTGCCGAAGTAGCTGTCGAATCCGCGTGTGGTCGGTCCCCCGGCGATGGGCTTGGTGAAAACATCTCGCCATGCGGCGATGTGTTCGCCAGTGGGAACCGGTGCTTCATCGTTGCTGCCCTTTTTGCCTGCGCCCTGGAAAAAAATCTTCTTCTCCGCTGCAATGGGCCAGTCCCAGCCAAGATGCCATTTGCCAACGATGGCGGTGTGGTAGCCATTTTGTTTCGCCAGCGTGCCGATGGTCATGCGTTCAGGTGCGATCAAAGGTGCCCCAAACACACCAACGATGCCGCTTTGCAAACGCGTGCGCCAGGGATAGCGCCCGGTGAGAATCGTATAGCGCGAGGGCGTACAGACACCGGATGACGAGTGCCCGTCTGTGAAGCGCATCCCCTGCGACGCGAGCTTGTCGATGTGGGGCGTGGGAATCTTGCCGCGCTCCTGATTGTAGCACTGCACATCGCCGTAGCCAAGATCATCGGCATAGATGACGATGATGTTCGGGTGTTCCGGAGATGCAGCACGGCAAAGCGCCGAAGTTGAAACAATGAAGCAGAGAGAAATGATGAATTTCATGGTGGTCGGTCGGGGAGGTTTACTTCTGATAGTCCGCCTCCGTGAGGCTGTGCAGCACGGACTGCTGCCAATCGTGCAGTTCGGCCTCCAACTTCTTCGCAATGGCAGGCTCCTGCCCGAGCAGATCGCTTTTTTCAGCGGGATCAGCGATGAGATCAAAAAGCTCGTGTTTCGCGGGGCCTTTCTTCGGCTCATGGATCACCAGCTTGTAGCGTCCATCTATGATGGCACGCGAGCCGAGGTAGTCGGCATCGGTGATGGTGCTGTGGCGGAAGTTATTGAAGTCGCGCGTGGCTTTGCCGCCGGACTTCTTCACCAGCGGGCAGGTGCCTTCCTGCAACTTGGGATCAATATAAGGATTGCCCTTGTCGAGATGCGCGGCGTCAAACTGCCACACCCAGAGCGGCTTGGGGCGCTCGCTCATTTTTCCATCCAGCATTGGCAGGAAGTCCATGCCATCGATTGGACGATCTGGCAGTGGCTGACCGGTGAGCGCGCAGAGCGTGGGCAGCAGGTCGCTGGTGGTGGCACGAGCCTTCGTGCTGCGCGGCAGTGGGATGCGCGCGGGCCATTCAATGAGGCCGGGAACAAGTACACCGCCCTCATAGACCTGGGCCTTCACGCCGCGATGCGGCAGGACGAGCGAACCATCGGCAGAGGTGCCGTTGTCGCCGCAGTAAAACAGCAGTGTGTTTTCGCGCAGACCTTTGGCAGCGAGGTGCTTTCTCAGGGTGCCGATGGAACGATCCATCGCGGTGATTTCGGCGTAGCGCTCGCGCAGCACTTCACCCTGCGGGCGTGTGGTCGGACCGCCGGTTTCATTCGAGGTCAGCTTGACCTTCTTGTCCTTGTACTTGGCTGGCAGATCATCGTAAAGCGCGAGATCCTCCGGCAGGCCGCTGTAAGGCTCATGCGGTGAGCCGAACCACACGACGGTGAAGAAGGGCTGGCCATCCTTGCTCGCGCGATCAATGAACTTGATCGCCTCGTCGATGACGACGGCGGAGCTTTCTCCTTGGATGACCTCCGGCGGGCCACCATTGCGCGAGAGGGATGGATTCAACTCGAAAAAATTGTCATGCGACACCCACTCATGAAACCCCATCGCTCCCGGACTCGTCGGGGACGAGGCTTTGACCGGCCCGAGATGCCACTTGCCGAAATGTCCGCAGTGGAAGCCCGCTTTGCCAAGAATCTGCGGAAGGGTGATCTCCTCAGGGCGGATCGAAAAACCAGGCGTGAAAGTCCCCATGCGGTTCGGGTGCCGACCCGTCATGAAACTGGCGCGTGTGGGCGAGCAACTCGGATGTGCAGCGTAGAAATTCTCAAATCGAAAACACGTCGCGGCCATGTCATCGAGCACCGGCGTCTTCACATGCGGATGTCCATTATAGCCGGTCTCCTCCCAGCCATGATCATCGCCCATCATCAGAATGATGTTCGGAGCTGACTCTGCCGAGGAAGACGGATGATGAATGAAGAATGACGAAAAGAGGATGAGCGGGAGAAGACGTTTCATGCAGGTGGAAGAGGCTTACTTTTTCGTCGGCGGCACAACAGGACCGGTGCCCTGCGGGCTCTTCGTCCGAGGCTTCTCGATCTTCACGGCACCAGCGGGAAGTTTCGCCGCGTCAAAGGACTGAGGCTCCGCGACAGGAAGCACTTTGAGGCGGAGGTCTTTGATGTGAACGCTGTTCGCATTGCCGCGATGAAGCTGAATGGCAAGCAAACCCGCCAAGGCGCGCTTGCTTTCATCGCAGTCAGTCAGTTCAGAGGTGATCTTGCCATTGATCTTGTGCACCAAGTGATTCCCCTGTGCGATGACGGTGTACTCATTCCACTGTGAGACATCGACCTTCACCGCCTCGTGCGTTGACAATTTCCACAATGCGCCTGTTGGATCGAGCATGACGTTGGCGCCATTAAGGCCGAAGATGCCCCGCCCTCTCTCTTCATAAGTCATGCCCGTATGTTCGGTGGCGGGATGAATGTCGAGCTGATATCCCGTGATGACCCAGGGCGCGATTTCCGGCAGTTCACGGCTGCGGTATTGAATGCCGGAATTGTTATCGCCCACCACGCGCACAGTGGCATGCAATTCAAAATCCTTCACCTCGCCGCCACGCCAGATGAGGAAGGAGTTGTTGGCCATGGCGTCTGGTCCGGTGCATGTGCCGATGACCTCGCCGTTTTCCACTTTCCACAGCTTCGGATCGCCCTCCCAGCCTGTAAGATCCTTGCCATTGAACAAGGAAGTGAAGCCGTCTTCAGCGGAAGCAGCGGCGGCGGCGAAAATGAAAAGGGCGGGCAGAACAGGAAGTCTCATAGAGCGTGGTTGGGGAAAACGTTCGGGCGGGACAGGGAAAACGACCGCTGCGTCGTGCTTTCTCATCGCGCTTGTAACTTTCTCACTTCATTCCCTGTTTGTTTGTCTCCATGCGTTCCTTTGCCCTCCTCTCTTTTTTCGCCCTGACTGCTTCGTTGTGTGCGCAGCAGCCGCCCTATGATGTCTTTCCACCGCCTGACGCGCCGTATTATCGCGTACGCTACGAGGCTTCGACCAAGCCGGGAGAGCTGATCTATCCGGTGAACTACACGGTATGGGTGCCTCCAGGAGTGAAGTCCCTGCGCGGCGTGATCGTGCATCAGCACGGCTGCGGTGAAGGCTCCTGCAAGTCCGGCCTCACCGGTGCCTATGACCTGCACTGGCAGGCGCTCGCAAAAAAGCACGACTGCGCCCTGCTGGCCCCCTCCTATGAGCAGCCGGAAAAAGCCGAGTGCCAGATGTGGTGCGACCCACGCAATGGCTCGGATGCCGCCTTTCAAAAGGCACTCGTGGATCTCGGCGCGAAGTCCGGCCACCCCGAACTCGCCAAAGTCCCCTGGGCGCTATGGGGCCACAGTGGCGGCGGTCATTGGGCGGGCGGCATGACGCTTCTGCACCCGGAACGTGTCGCTGCAGCATGCCTGCGCTCAGGCGTGCCGATGCTGGAGGCCAATCCGGCTCGGCCCACCATCAAGGCTTACACTCTGCCCGAGGCCGTCTCCTCCGTGCCGATCATGTGCAATCTGGGCACCAAGGAAGGTGTGACGGTCAAAGATGGCCGCTTTGCCGGAGCCTGGGCTTCGAATGAAACGTTCTTCACCGCCGTACGTGCCAAAGGCGGCCTCATCGGCGTATCGGTTGATCCTCTGACCGCGCATGAATGCGGCAATCAGCGCTACTTCACCATCCCCTGGCTGGACGCATGCCTAACCGCCCGCCTGTCGGAAAAGAGCGGCGGATCGTTGAAACCGATGCCGACGAAGAACGCCTGGCTGGCCCCGCTGCTGGGCGCTGAAGCCGTCCCTGCGGCCAAGTTCACCGGAGAGAAAGACAAGGCCGTCTGGCTGCCAAACGAGGCCGTCGCCAAAGCCTGGGCCATCTACGTCAAAGACACCTCCATTCCCGACACCACGCCGCCCCCCGCACCGACAAAGCTGGTGGTGAATGGCAATGAACTCACCTGGAAAGCCGAAGCCGATTTGGAAAGCGGCCTGGCAAATTTCATCATCGAGCGTGATGGCAAACAGATCGGCACCGTGCCGGAGCAGCCGAAGAATCCCTTTGGCCGTCCGATCTTTCAGGGCCTGCAATACAGCGACACTCCCTCGAACCCGCTGTTGGAGATGCGTTTCACCGACAAACAGTCCGAGGCTGGCAAAAAGCACCAATACCGCGTGATCGCCGTCAATACCGCAGGCCTGAAATCCGAGTAAAGGGCGCGTTTCATGCTGCAACACGGGGCGCTCTGGCTACGTAGTAGTCAGACCCCCAAATCATGAACAGACGCCGTTTTATCCTCCAATCTCTGGGCACCTCCTTGGCCCTGCCCGGACTCCCTTCCCTCATGGCCGGCACCGTGGGTGGCAATTCCGCCGTCCAAGCCGCCAAAGGCGCAGGTGACGGAGCGCGTCGCTTCGTGGCCGTGGGCAATCTGCTCGGCTTTCAGACCAAGCAGCTCTTTCCGACCACCCAGGGTCGCGACTATGAGAAAACCACGCTGCTGGAGCCGCTGTGGGATAATCGCAGCCAGATGACGGTCCTTCGCGGCCTCGACCACGGCGTGAAGGGCGGTCACTTTGCCGTGCATTCGTTCCTTTCCGGCGTGCTGAACTCCGAGGCGCAAAACCGCCCGGATGGCAATGTGACCATCGACCAGTATCTCGCAGACGAGATCGGCTTCCAGACGCGGTTTCCTTCGCTCACCGTCGGCTCTGAAGGCGGCATTCATGGCGGCTGCCAGATCGCCTGGACGAAGTCGGGCGTGCGTGTGCCTCCCGTCACCAATCCATCGCAGTTGTTCGAGAAGCTTTTTGTCAGCGATTCCAAGGAGCGCCAGACCCGCCGCGTGCAGGAAAACCAGGTGCAGGCCTCCATTCTAGACTCCGTGATGGACGAGGCCAGCCGCCTCTCCAAGCGAGTCAATAAGGAGGACAAGGACAAGCTCGATGAATACCTCACCTCCGTGCGCGATGTGGAAAAGCGTCTGGAACTCCGCCAGCGCTGGGTCGCCCAGCCCAAGCCCAACGCACCTTTTGACAAGCCCGCGAATCACAATGCCGTCGAAGATCTGCCGATTCTCTATGAGCTGATCGCCCTCGCCCTGCAAACGGACAGCACACGCATCGCCACGCTGGAAATCGGCGGCGACTTCATGCCGCAGCATCTTGGGATCAAAAAAGACTGGCACGGCCTCTCTCACCACGGCAACGCCCCGGAGGCCGTCGCCGACCTCATCACCCTGGAGAAGTATCAGATCGAGCACTTCGGCAAATTCATCACCCGCCTCTCGAAGATCAACGATGGCGAGCGCACCCTGCTGGACTCCACCACGGCCATCTTTGGCAGCGGCATGGGCGATGGCAATTCGCACAAAAACTCCGATCTTCCCGTCATCCTCGCGGGCGGTGGCTACAAGCACGGCGAATTCCGCGAAGTGCCGCGTGAAGGCATCAACAAAGTGCCGTTGTGCAATCTCTTCGTCGACATCGCGCAGAAGATGGGCGTCGAAACAGATTCCTTTGGCAGCAGCACAGGATGTTTCGCGTGATGAGTTCAGCTCCGACTCTGCGCTCCAGCGCACTCCTTTGCCTGTCGCTCCTCACCTCGGCCCGCGCCGCAGAAGACGCACCCAAACTCGCCCAGCAGTTCCTCGGAAAGTACTGTCTGGAATGCCATGACGCGGATGTGCAAAAGGGTGATCGCGCCTTTGAAAAGTTCGCGCTACCGCTGAAGTCCGTTTCTGAACTCATCGATGCGCGTGACATCATCGACCAGCTAACGCTGAAAGAGATGCCACCGAAAAAGGCGGACCAGCCCACCGATGAAGAACGTCTCGGCATCATCCGTGCGCTGCGCGAGGGCACCGTGGCCGCCTATGGCAAATTTCAGAGCACTGGCAGCCGCACGGTCATGCGCCGCCTCTCCAGCCGCGAGTATGAAAACACCCTCGCCACATTGTTTGGCCGCCGGGTGGATACACTAGGCCTTACAGCCGATTTCCCGAAGGAGAAGACCAGCCAGCACATGGACACCATCGGCAAGTCGCTGGTGACTTCCGGCTTTCTGGTGGATCAATACTTCCAGTCCGCAAACCGTCTCGTCGAGATGCGCCTCGGCAAACCAGCCACCGAGCCAAAGAGCTGGCGTTTCAACAGCCACTTTTTGCAATACGAAGAGTTGAGCGGCTCCCATAAATCCGCCTTCAACTACCGCTACCTCTGCCTCTACGAGCAGCCAAACACCGACACCCGCCAGGGCGGCTACGGCCACATCGAAGACTTCAAGCAGGGCGTGCCCGTCTCCGGCCTTTACGACATCGAGGTCGAGGCTGCCGCGCTGCACCGTGACACGCACTACGATCCCACCATCTTCGGCATCGACTTCTCTGAACCCTTCATCCTCGGTGTCGTGCCAGGAGATGTCACCAAAGGCCACATCCATTACCCGCAGGCCATCGAGCCTCTGCTCGCCAGCGCCGTGGTGCCGGACAACACGCCCACCTGGTTCAAATTCCGCGTGTGGCTGGAGGCCGGGCAGACCCCGCGCTTCATCTTCCCAAATGGTCCGTATGAATCACGGGCCTCGGTCGTCACGATCAACAAACGCTACAAGGACGAGTTCAAGGCGAACGTCGGCACCTCCGGTGTCGGCCGCGCCCACATCCTGCTGGAAGGCAAGCTCCCACACATCCGCATCAGCGAGATCAAGATCAACGGCCCCGTGCCTGAGGAAAAAGGCGGTGCCGAAGAGGTAGCCGTATTTGGCAAAGACGGGTTCCAGGCAGAGCATGCGCTGGAGCAGGTCCAGGCTTTTGCCGAAAAAGCCTACCGCCGCCCGCTCACCGATGCCGACCGCCAGCCCATCCGCGCTCTGTATGACAAGCGCCTCGCGGAAAAAGCCACACCACGTCAGGCCGCGCTGGATGCGTTGAAGCTGATCCTGTGCTCCCCTTCTTTTCTCTATCTGAGCGAGATCACTGAAGAGTCCGCCAAAGCTCTGAGCCCTTACGATCTCGCCTCGCGCCTTTCCTTTGCCCTTTGGGCCACTCCGCCCGATACAGCGCTGCTCGTCTCCGCGAAGTCCGGCAAACTCACGCAGGATGCTGAGCTCAAAAAACAGATCCAGCGCATGCTCGCCGATGAACGCATCAGCGGTTTTGTGGGCGGCTTTCTGGACAGCTGGCTGAACCTCCGTGAACTCGGTGGCATGCCGCCGCCGCGCGAAGTGGTCCGCTCTTACTATGCGGAGGACCTGCCCACCTCGATGAAGACCGAGGCCACTCTCTTCTTCCGCGATCTGTTGAAGACCAATGGCTCCGTCATTCAGTTCATCGACAGCGACCACAGCTTTGTGGACAAGAAGCTCGCCAAACTCTACGAAATGCCCGAGCAGAAGACCCTGCGCCTCGCCGATGGCTTTCAAAAAGTCAGCCTCAAAGGCAACACGCATCGTGGTGGCCTCCTCGGCATGGCCGCCGTGCTCACCGTGAGTTCGAACGGTGTGGAGACCTCTCCCGTCACTCGTGGTGTGTGGGTCTCAGAAAACATTCTTGGCATCCCGCCACCACCGCCACCGGATGTCGTGCCAGCCATTGAGCCTGATGTCAGCGGAGCCACCACCATTCGCGATCGCCTGGCCAAACACCGTGCCGATGCCGCATGCGCCGAGTGTCACCACAAGATCGATCCGCTCGGCTTCAGCCTCGAAGCCTTCGATCCCGTCGGTCGCTGGCGCACCAAGTACCCGCAGGTGAATAAAAAGACCCCCGCCGCAAAGATCGACACCACCGGCGAATTCCCGTCCGGCGAGACCTACACCGACTTCGCCGGCTTCAAGAAACTCATTCACGACACCCGTGCCGATCTCTTCAGCCGCCACCTCATCCGCCAAGTCCTCACCTACACCGCCGGTCGCTCCATGGAGCTCAACGACGACTTCATCATCGACAAGCTCCACGCCAAAGTGAAGCAGCAGGGCCTCGGCCTAAATACGCTGCTCGTCGAGTGTCTCATGAGTGAGGTGTTTCGTTCGCGGTGATCTTGACCGTAGAACGAACATCCACGTTCGCCCACTTCCCGCAAAGCACTCATTCCCCCAGCGTGCACGAACAACCCAGCGCCGTTCTGTAGTCCCGCCTTTAGGCAGTCTGGAACTTCAAGAAATCAAATCTACTTCACCGCAGGAGCTGGAGCAGCCTCAGTTTTCACCTTCTTCGGCGGTGCGATACGCGGAGTCAGAAAGGAATCGATCAGCGCCTTGTCAGCCTCGCATTTCGCACCCGTGGCTGGAATCTCAACTCCCGCCGACCACAGCACGCCATTGATGACAAGCTGGCGCATTCCCGCCTGTTCCCAGGCATGGTGCGCATCCAACCCACTAAAGCTAAACGAGCGCCCGCCGCTGGGGCGGTCAAAGGTCCATGCCACCACATCCTTGTCGCCGCCTTCAGGTGAACCCAGCTTCTCTTTGCCGGACCACACCAGCGGTGTGATGCCCTTCATTTCGGCGGGAAACTGAAAATGGTTCAACCAGCCATCATTGATCTTCCACGGTGTGACACCTCTGGTGATCGCGTGTTTGGGAAACACATCATGCACGCTGTCCCAATGGCCACGGCTGGAGAGCGCATTGTACACGGCACCGGTCCAATCCTTCGACTGCTGCGCGAATGCTGGCGAAAACTCCACCGCCTGATGAATGTTCACCAGCCCCCTTTTGCCATCCGCCATTTTCTGCACCAGTGCGATATGCTGCGGTGTGGCCAGATAAGCCTGCTTGCCACCGCCATCCGTGTAAAAGACCACGGCTGCAGCTCCATCGAAAACCTTTTCATCCGCAGGCCATTCTTCGTTCACCAGCACCGCATCCACACCCGGCGTCTGCTTGAGCAGCGCCTGCATCAGGCGGCAGCCGCCGAGATAGTCATGATGGCCAGTCTTGTCCACCTCCTTCACCTTCCCGGCAACGAGGACGATCTTGATATTGTCAGCAGCCAGAGAAGAAACAGCAAAGGCGGCCGAAACGGCGAGCGAGAGGAAGAAGCGAGGACGAGAAATCATGGATGGGTGGGTCTGAAGACGAGACTAAACGTAGGCGGAGCGGGCCAAATGTCGCCAGTTGTAGGATTCGATCAATTCAGCAGCAGGTGAAACACGCGCAGCGCCGTGCCCATACCTTTGTCATTGTGGCCAGCTGCGATGCGTACCTTCACGCTGTGTCGGCCGTCTTTCAGGCCATCGTCGAGGATGACGGCCCATGGCAGATGCAAGCCGCTGCTCCAGTGGGTGAAAGTGTCTGTCAGGCGATACTCACCGCCGTCGATGCTGCACTCAATGCGTCCTGCGTCCGGTCCCGCAGCAATGAAGAGACCGCACCCTGTGCCATCAAAACTGAACTCAAACTCAGCGCCTGGTTCGGTACCGACCAGTGCGGGCACATCGACAAAGCCGGGGCGCGTGCCTTTCTTGTCCTCTGGCTTCCACGCCTGCTCCAAGGTGAAGCCTTTAATGATGTGTGCGTCGGCGATGTTGCCAAAACGTCCGCGCACATAACTTTTCGGATCAATCAACGCCGGCAGTTCGTGCGGCTTCGCGGCGACGGGCAGGGGCTGCTTGCAGGCGGCCTCAAACAGGCGCTGGATGCTGTTGGCGTAAAGCTGATGTCCGAAAGGCGCTGGATGCAGCCCCTTGAAATCCTTCTCCCAGGTGAACTCACCCGCGTTGATGCGATCCGTGACTTCAAGCGCCAGATTCAGCGTCACATTGCCATACGCCACGGCGACTTTTTCGTGCTGTGTGATGGCCGCCGGAACTTTGCCCTTGGTGTAGTCATCCATGTGCGGCGGCATGACAAAATGCATCTGAATGATGTCGGTCAGCGGATTCACCATTCGTGCATGCCTCACCACGCCTTCCATGCCGCGCAGCATCTGCTCGGGATGCTCCGGGATGTTCGAGGCGTCATTCACCGCAGCTTCCACAAACAGCAGATCCACCGGTCCGTGCGAGAGCACATCGCGCTCCAACCGAAACGCATGCGGCACCGATCCCATCGAGCCAATGCCCGCGCTGATGAACTCGAACTTGGTGTCTGGATACTTCTGCTGGAAATACTTGATCGTATGATCGCGCCAGCCGCCACTGGCCGTGATCGAACCGCCGAGGAAGGCGATGCGTCCGGTCTTTTCCCGTTCGAATTTGATCCGGCAGTTCGCGAGCCCGTCGCGCAGCTCGAAGTATTCATGTCCCTTGGGAAGGACATTTGGATCATAACCCGCAAGCGCTTGAATACTGAGCGCGAGCAGCAGGAATGTCGTGCGACTGAGGCAGTGCATGGCGGGCAAAAGGTTCAAGGCTTGGTAATCTGTCCGTCGCGCTGAAACACCTGCCAGTCGGCAGCATACGCAGGATTGATGAGCCATGAGGCAGTGGACTTGTCGCCATCGAATGCAGCAAACGGTGCCGTCGGCAGCGTTTGATAGCCTCCCTGCGTGACATCCCAATTTTTGCCGAGCGAGCCGCTCTCAAGCGTCAGCGCATTGAGCTTCACCGGACCTTTGAGTGCATCAGCATCCGTAGGCACGCGCGCGGCAAAGGTATGACGCAGAAAGGAGAACACCAGCGGCCAGGTCTTTTCACCAGGACCGTGTCCCGTCTTGGGTTCAACGGCATAATTCCACAGCGCGTTGTGCTTCTTCCGCATCGCTTCGACGACACCCATGTTCTCAGCCTTTGAGGGACGTCCAAAGAAGTCATCGACCTCGCCAAAGATCACGAGGCCGGGGATCTGCGCTGCTCCGGGTTGATAGACCTGATACGTGGTGCCAGGGCGCATGGAGACCCAGCCCCACACGCGGGTGCTGTCGGCGGGAAAAATGGCAGAGAATCCGGTGCCGTTGGAGTGACCGTAGAGAAAGAGCGGTGCGTTTTCGAGTTCGGAATGTGCCGCTCTTTGTCCAAACGTCTTCAGCCGCTCATGGAGCAGGCTACGTGGCCAGAAGCCACGCTGCATGGGATTGCCCACAAACTTGAAGAGCGCGAAATGCTGCTCGCGGGCGATTTTGCGCAGCTCCGGATGTTTATACAACGTTTCGCCGCTGCCATGGCCAGACATGACCACGATGCCCTTCGCCACCGCGATGCCGTCCGGAATCCACAGGTCAAACTTCACGTCTTCCTCTTTGCCCTCGCCTTTCTCCTTCACCGCCTGCTGCCACTGCTCATCGGTGAGTTTCCAGTCCCAGCTTCGCTCCACGGCCTGCTGTGGCGAAGGCGTGCCCCACTTGGCTTCATCGAGCACCCCATCCCAGTTCTTCTGCCCTTTCACCTGCGTATTGGCCCGCACCCATCCAATGCTGTGGCATTCGGGCAACTGCAACGTCTCGGTGAGTTCGATGTCAGCAGCGTGCAGATTTGTCAGCAGCAGTGCCGCGGCAAGAAGTGAAGACTTCATGAAATAAAAGGCAGGTGTGGTTACGCGATGAGTTCCTTCAGCACGCCGCTGCTGTCGCCATGTCGCTCGGCATTCACACCGATTCCATTCAACAGAGTGAGCCACGTATTGCACAAAGGCGTATCCTTTGGCGCGACGATGTTGTGGCCCAGTTTGATGCCTGCGCCGCCGCCGGTAAGCAGCGTCGGACAGTTGTCGAGATTGTGCTCTGTGCGGATGTTGCTGCCGTAAGCGAGAGCGACATGGTCAAACAGACGGCTGCCATCGGCTTCCTTGGTGGCTTTGAGTTTGTCGATGAGTCCGGCCAGCAGATCGCTTTGAGCGAGGTCTCTTTGCTTGGAGGCTTCAAGCTTTTCTCCCAGCGTGGAATGGTAGTGGCTCATGTCATGCGGCGCCACCTTGATGCCGATGCTGGTCATCAGGGTGCTGACCGGCTGGCGATAGGTGAGCACACGCGTGCTGTCCGTCTGCATCGCCGCGATGATGATGTCATACATGATCTTGATCTCCTCTTTTCCAGCGAGGCCGGCTGCCGGCTCGGGCAGGGGTGCCTTGGGCTGCGCGACACCGATCCACTGCTCGTCTTTGCTCAGACGCGTCTCGATGTCGCGGATGCCTTGGAAATATTCATCAAGCTTGCCCTTGTCCGTTTTTCCAAGGCCGCGTTGCATGCTCCGCGCATTCTCCATCACAGTATCGAGCACGCTACGCTTCTGCGCGAGCATGGCCTTCTGCTGCTCGATGGGCGTGGTGTCCTTGGAAAAAAGCCGGTGATAAGCTTCCACCGGCCCCTTGTGTCCGCCGATGGGTTTGCCGCTCACATCCCATGCCATGGAAAGCCCCGGGCCATGCCCCGATGACTCCGCGTTTTCGCTGCCATTGAGCTGCATCGAGGCAAAGCGTGTATCCAGCCCGAGCTTTGCCGCCGCCACCTGATCGGCAGAGATGCTGTTGTGAAAATTCTGCCCAGGCTCGCCGAAACGATTCGCACCGCTCAGCCACATCGTGCTGCCCCAGTGACCGTCGTTGCTGTACTTGTTCCAAAGCCCCTGCACCACGCTGAAGTCCGCCTTGTGCCGTGCCAGTGGTTTGAGTCCCTCTGGCAGAGTGTAATCAGCCCCCGGTTGCTTGATGTCCGGAAACCAAGTCTCCGTCGTGATCCCCCAGCCAAAGCCCAGAAACACCAGCCGCTTCGGCGGTGCAGCCGGAGCCGCTGCCGAAGCAAAGCGACGAAAGCCAAGAGATTCGAGCGCCGGCAGGGCAATGAGCGCGCTGCTGGATTGAAGGAAGTGACGGCGGGTTTTCATAATGGAATGTAGATCGTATAAGTTGAATTCACTTCGTGTGAAACTCCTGGCTGGCGACGAGTGCCTGGATGAACTCGCGGATGGCGAGGTCCCTTTTCCCTGCTTGTTTCACCATGCCCGTGATGAGCGGCTCATCGCGGAAGCCGGGTGGGCGGCCGAGGGCAAATTCAAGCAGGGCTTCGCTGAAGCTGCGAGCGAAGGCGTCTGACTTTGAGGCGATGATGTCGCGCAGGCCGAAGAAGTCTTTGAACGCAGGGCCCTTGTAAAGCGCGGCGGCGGCTTCGATGGTCCAGGTCTTCTTCGTCTTGGGATCGGCCTTGCCGTTCGCGTCGATGGCCATGTAGCTGTCCTCCGTGCGCCACTGCCCGGCGGCGTCGAAGTTCTCCAATCCAAAACCGACGGGGTCGATTTTGCGGTGGCAGCTCGCACACTGCGGATCTTCCTGATGGGCGAGCAGCCTCTCATGCGTGGTGAGCACCTTGCTCGCGAGCCGCGTGATCGCCGGGACATTGGCAGGCGCGGGCGGTGGTGCATCATGCAGCAGCTTGCGCAGCACCCAGGCACCGCGTTCGACAGGGCTGGTGCGCTCGCCATTGCCCCCCATGAAGTGAATGGCCGCCATGCCGAGCAATCCACCACGCGGAGAATCCTTGGGCAGCGACACTTTTTCGTAGCCATTCCCCTTCACGCCGGAGATGCCGTAGTAGTGAGCCAGCACGCGATTGATCATCACATAGTCCGACTTCAAGAGATCGCGCAGGCTCGCATTGCTCCGCATGATGTGCGCAATGGTTTCATGAATCTCACCCTTGGCCGCAACCTTGGTGCCTGAGTCAAAGCGCGGATACAGCGCAAGATTGACCTCGAAAAAGTCGATTCGATCCAGACCCAGCCATTGATGCGTGAAGGCTTCAAGAAAATCCGCCGAACGCGGATCATTCAGCAGCCGTTCCGTTTGCGCAGTGAGCACCTCCGGCTTCATCAATTCACCGCTCTTGGCGAGACCTTGCAGTGTGCCATCCGGCGGTGCGCTCCAGAGGAAATACGAGAGGCGGGTGGCGAGTTCTGTGCCTGTCAGTGGCCGACGTTTTTCATCCGCTGAAGGCTCTGCGAGATACAGAAACATCGGCGACGACACCACGACCGAAAGCGTCTCCTTCAGGGCCGCACTGTGCTTGTCTCCCGCCTTGCGGCGCACATCATAGAGGCTGAGCAGGCGGTCGATGTAGCCCACTGGTGGCGTCGTTCCGCGGAAAGCCTGTGTGGCAAATCGTTCAAGTCCCGCACGCAGTTCGGGCGCGGAGGGTGCAGGCGCTTTGTCATCCAGCGGAATGCCGAGTGCGGCAACGCCGGGCGGCTTCGGCTTGGTCACGTTGGGCACGCGCTCGATCTCGATCCAGTCCACCCACAGCGTGAGTTCCGGACCGATGCCATTGCGCTTCAAAGCCTCAGCACGTCTGCGGCCGCCTTCTTCATTGGTGTCCCAGCTGCCCTTCTCCCGCACAAACAGCATTCGGTTCTCCCGCGTCATGTTACTCCGCGTCAGAGTCAGGGGGATTTCGATCACCTGTGGTGCCTCCAGCGTTCCGGTGATTTCATGCGTGGCCATGACGCGGCCTGTGCGGGCATAGATGCCGAAGTCGAGGAAGCGCCGCTCTGCTGGAGCGTCCTTGGTGGCTGCGGCTTTCACGCGCACGATGTAATCGCCCACCGGCCAGTCAAACGGGACGAGCAGTTCAATGTAGCCCACGTTCAGTTCCGCAGGGTGCCGCGTCTGCGTGCCGAGGTAGGCCCCCTTGTCCACGGCAGGTTGCCCCATGTAATACTGATGATACTTCAGCCAGCCTGCGCCCAGCGAATCGTTGGCCAGATCAGCGTCATTCTCGCCCTTCTTGTCGAAGCCAAAGGTACGCGGATTGGGCGCACCGGGAATCCGGGCCCATTCACGGCGGAAGATGCTGTCGTTCTTCGATTCCTTGCGGATCTTGGCCACGATGTCCTTGTTCTCAGGCTTGGCCGCCGCTTCATCCACCGCTTTGATCCAGCGCTCCGCACGCGCTTTAGCATCGATTTGATAGGCCACAAACTTCTGCACAACAGGTGTCGTCGTCTCAGCTTCGTAGTGAAGCTTCTTCTCCACGCCTGCCGCCGCCTGCCACGCAAAAGCTTCCTCAAGCGCCTCGCGTCCCAGCACCTGATACTGCTCAAACTGGTTCGCCGACATGAAGAGATTGGCCCCCACCGTATCGAACCCACCTCCACCGCTGTCTCCCGGAAGATCGGACACATTGATTTCCACACCGAGAAGTTCCCGCAGGGTGTTCTTGTATTCGCGGCGGTTCAGCCGCCGCATGGTGATGACTCCATTTTGATCCCCCAGACTGCGCCTCGCCGCGACCATCACATTCGCCAGATCATCAAGGAAATCCGCCTTGGCTGCATTCGCCGGCTGCTTTTCGTCCTCTGGCGGCATGTCGCCCGAGTTCATCTGATTGAGCACTTTCTGCCATTTTTCCGCCGTCTCGATGTCTTTGATCTCAAACGGCAGATCATCCAAGCGGAACTTTCCCTTCTGCTTCTCCGGGCCGTGGCAGGATACACAAGTCTCCTGAAACAAAGCCTTGTGCCGTTGATCCATCACGGCGCGGCTTTGAGCCTCAGCAGCTTGGGATGAAGCATGGGCGGACAGCAGGACAGCGACAAGAAGAGACAGACGATTCATCAGGGGAAGAAACAAACGCATTAGAACGATCAATGTATCTCCCCAATGCTGCCAAAACCGGACGAAGAAACCATCCCCCGCTCCAATCAGCCGGGATTGGGGCCTGGGTGAACGCTTACCTCTCAGCAATCCACATCCTCACGACGCCCGTAGGCTTAAACTTTTCGCTGGCAGCAGTTAGCTCAATCGTGACCTGCGCTTGGCGGCCGTTTTTACCGACGACGGTGACAATGCCAGTGACGTCCACTGCCAAAGGCTTGCGGTCCACTCCAGCGGGAGCCACCCGAATAGGAGTGCCCTTTTTGAGCCGTTTGATCTGCTCATCGCCTTCATTGAAGAGCGTCAGGGTGAGCTGCCGCCCCTGGGATTCATCAACGTAACCCGGCATGCCTTCTTCCAAGATGCGCTTGGAGTGCACGGCCTTTTGTTCAGCTTGGAATTTGACCAGGCTGGCGTCATCGAGAAAGACCTCCCAGGCCATGCGGATCTTGCCTTTACCAAGGCCATGGGTCTTGGTGCGCAGCTTGTCGCCCCCCTTGATGTCGCTGAACTTCGCGGGCTGGCCTTCTTTCCAGTAGCGGGTGTCCTTGTCGGTTTCGAGCACCACATTTTTTTCACGCACGAAGGTCATGTCCCCCTTGGCCCAGGTGGTGGTGAGTTTGCCAGTAGTGGCATCAATCTGATCCACGAAGAAGTATTCGCCGTGGCCGTTCATCATGTTCATCTCATCCTGAATGTAGGTAAGCCAGACCCACTCCTCTTTGTCATTCACATGCATGCGGAAGATCGCACGCTCGCCGACCCTGAAGTCCTGTAAATCGCCCAGCGTCGCATGGTGCAGCAGCTCCGCATAGGGCATGACCGTGAAGCTCATCACCTCGTCGTTGCTCTCGCTGCGGAATGTTCCCGTGCGTGTGGCGGGGTCGAGGCTGATGAGCTCGCCCCAGATGCGGCGCATTTTTTCAATTGGGATAATCACCTGCCCCGGCGTGATCACTGAGACGGGCTTGGCCGGAGACGCGTCAGCGGCGGAGCAGGCAAGAGAAAATGCGGCAAGCAGAGTCTTGGCAAGGCATGGAAACAGGACGCGGTTGGACATTGCTCAGTCATACGGCCCCGCGTGGGCGTTCATGCAGCCCCCCCCGAACTATCGGGGGGCGACAGCCCCCGATGAGGAATCAAGGGAATTAAATTCAATTTTCGCCACAAGATTCCCCGCGCATGAGCAGGGCCGTCGGTTAATCTCTGCACACAATTCTTTATCCATTATGTCTGATTCTTCTAGTTCGTGGCTGGTGTGCTTGATGAGAACTTTGTTTGGGCAATTTCACTATCAGCCGCCCGCCTGGGTGCCGCGCCTGGCCCGCGCGGCAGATGATCATGTGCGGAAGCATCCGGGCTGCTACGCCCTCGCCATTTTGATCACCGGGTCGATGTTCCTCATTGTCCCGCAGATTCGTCAATCCATGGAAGCGCATCGGCCACGGCCACTGGTCCGGGCTGAACTGCGGCAGGCCAAAGGTGTGCTCTCGATGCCGGGGATCACACCGATCATCAAAAACAAACCGCAGCACCAGCCGATCACGGTGAAGTTCAATGTCTCGGTGGCCAAGCTGGAAGCCGTCGGCAAACCGGCAACTGGTGTCACTCTCAAGCCTGCACACGCAGGCGTGTGGACATGGAGCACGGACAAGCTGCTGATCTTCACACCTGCCAAGGACTGGCCCGCCGGGCAGCAGTACACGGTGCAGCTTGATCCGGCGCAACTCCCGAAGGAAGTGGCGGTGAAGGAACCGGTCTGGACAGGTAAGACACAACCGCTGGTGCTCACCGTGACTGGCTCGGAGTTTGAGATCGATCCGCGTGATCCGTCGTTGCAAAACGTCGTGGTGGGTTTCACCTCCACGCATCCGCTCGACAAAGCGCAGATCGGGCAACTAGTCTCGCTGGAGGTTGTAGGTGGCGCGAAAATCTTCGACTGGAAAGGGCAGAAGCCGGATGCACTGTTCTCGGTCACCGAAGGAAAGTTTCAGCGCGAGTTCTGGATTCGCACCGCGCGGATTCAAGTGCCGGCGAAGGAAGACTTCGTGAAAGTCACGCTGCACAAAGAAATCACCAGCACAGTCGGCGGCGGATCGCTGGCGGCCGACATCATCTCCAAAGTGCGCGTGCCGGATGTGGACAGCGGCTTCAAGATTGCCGATGCGAACACAGAGATTTTGAAGGCCGAGGATGGCGAGCCTGAGCAGTTTCTGTTCATCAACACCGAGGGCTACGTCACGACGGACAATCTGCTCAAGCATCTCGGTGTCTGGCAGGAACCGCCGAATTTTCGGATTACGGATGTGAATGGCAGACGCGTCCCTCCCGGTGTCAATGATGTGACGGAGGATGTACTGAGGCAGTATGCCCCCGTTTCGTTGAAGCCGGTCGAGCTGGAACTGAGCGATGACCATCCGGCGACGACGCGGCATGCGTTCAAGTTTCTCACGGAGAAGCAGGGGCGCATGTTTGTGCGCATCACGCAGGGAGTCGAGGCACTGGGCGGCTTCCGGCTCAGCCGGGAGTTTCGCTCCTTTGAATCCACGCCACGGTTTCCGAAGGAGGTCCAGTTGCTGGGCAAGGGCGGCATCCTGGCGCTCAATGGCGAGCGCAAGCTCTCGCTGCAATCACGCGGCGTCCCGTTTTTGCGGGTGATGATGGCGCGTGTGCCTGCACGCCAGGTCAACCACCTGGTGGTGATGACAGAAGGCGACTTCGCCAATCCCTACTTCACGATGGGCGACAGCTTTGACGAATCCAACATCGCCCACTTCCTGCGCCATGTGCAGCCAGTGGCGATGAAAAACGAGTATCAGGCCTCCTACTCGATGGTCGACTTTGCCAGCGCGCTGCAATCACAGGACACTTCGGATGCAGATGCATCACGCGGTCTGTTCTTTCTCACGGCAGAGGGCGTGGAGCCTTACCCACACAGCCAGAAGCGCCTGGAAGGTGATGCTGTGGAGGACGACTGGCGCGTCATGGATCAGGCGACGACGAAGCGTTTCGTGCTAGTCACCGATCTCGGCCTGATGGTGAAAAAGAACGCAGACGGCTCGCGCGATGTGTTTGTGCAGAGCATCCAGACCGGCGAACCGGTGAACGGCGCCGTGATCACGGTGATGGCGAAAAACGGAGAGCAACTGCTGCAGCAAACCACTGCCGACGGCCATGTGCTGCTGCCGGATGTCGGAAATTTTCAACGCGAGAAGCGCCCGGTGGCCATCGTCGCCACGCTCGGCAATGACTTGTCCTTCCTGCCGTTCGAACGTCCCGACCGCCTGCTCGATTTCTCGCGTTTCGACATTGGTGGCGTGCAAGCTTCAGAGCAGGAGGCGCTGGAGGCCTTCGTATTCACCGAGCGCGGCGTATATCGGCCCGGAGATAACATCCACATCAGTGCGGTGCTGAAGCGCCGTGACTGGGCCGCGGGTCTCGCGGGGCTGCCACTGGAGATGGATCTGGTCAACGCGAAGGACGAGGTGATCGACACCCAGAAAATCGCGCTATCCGCTGACGGCTTCATTGAAGTGAAGATGAAGACCGATGAGACCGACCCCACGGGCCGCTACATCGCACGTCTGTATCTGATCAAAGGCATTCATGACCGCGACCGTCTCGGGCAGACCTTGCTCAAGGTCGAGGATTTCCAGCCGGACCGCATGAAGATCGACATGACACTCACCGGCAACGAACTCGCCGGATGGCTGCAGCCGAATGAGATCAAGGCGGATGTCTCGCTGCAAACCTTGTTTGGTTTTCCTGCGGCCAAACGTCTGCTCAAAGCGCGGATGGAATTGAGCCCGGGCGCTTTCGCCTTTGCTCAGTTCCCCGATTTCATCTTCCATAATCAACTGCCTGAGGCTGAAGACACCGAAGAGACTGAGGCCGGGCAGAAGATCAATCTCGGCGAGCAGACCACGGATGAGACGGGCGCAGCGCAATTTGATCTGGCGCTTGAGCGTTTCGACAAAAGCTGCTTTCAGGTGAGCCTGCTGATCGAAGGCTTCGAGGCCGACGGCGGCCGCAGTGTGCGCAGCGGGAAGAATTTCCTCGTCGCCGCGCTGCCGTATGTCGTCGGCTACAAGCCGGATGCGAAGCTCGATTACCTCGGCAAGGACACGGCGGCAAATGTGCGCTTCATGGCAGTCGGCCCAGATTTGAAACCCTATGCGCCGAAGGATCTCATGGCGCGCCTCATTCAAATCAAACACGTCTCCGTGCTCACGAAGCAGGAAAGCGGCAGCTACACCTACGTCTCGACGCAGCGTGAATCCGTAGTGTCGGAGGCACGTTTCGCTCTGCCGCTCGAAGGGGCCGGTTACGCTCTGCCGACAACCGCAGCAGGCGAGTTCCGCCTCGAATTGCGCGACCCAGACAACAACACTGTCTGCGCCACCGCCTTCACCGTGGTGGGCAAAGGAGATATGGAACGTAGCATGGAGCGTGATGCGGAGCTGGGCATCAAACTGGCGCGCGGCACCTGGAACAGCGGTGAATCATTGGAGGCAAGCCTGAGCGCGACCTACACAGGCGCGGGCCTCATCACCATCGAACGCGAGCGCGTGCTCGGCTGGCAATGGTTCAAGGCGGGCACGACGGCCAGCGTGCAACACATCACGGTACCAAATGACATCGAAGGCTCCGCGTATGTAAACGCTTCCTTTGTGCGGGCGCTTGACTCCAAGGAGATCTTCACCTCGCCTCTGAGCTATGCGGTGGAGCATTTCGTCGCGAATCCCGACAAACGCCGCATCGAGGTGAAGATCGACGCGCCGGAAAAAGTGAAGCCGGGGGATGTCATGAAAATTGGTTTTCAAGCTGCGAAGCCCTGCCGCATCGTCATCTATGCCGTGGATGCGGGCATCCACCAGATCACGGACTACAAGCTGCCAGACCCGCTCGCGCACCTGAACCGCAAACGCGCGCTCGAAGTCGAGACCGAGCAACTCATGGACCTGATCCTGCCGGAGTTCTCGCTCATCGCGCAAAACAAGGCATTCGGGGGCGATGCCGACAAACCGCTGCGTTTGAATTTGAATCCGTTCAAGCGCCGCAATGAGCCGCCGGTGGTGTTCTGGTCGGGATTGATCGCCGCCGGGCCCGAGCGCCAGGAGGTCAGCTACACGGTGCCGGATTACTTCGCCGGCAAACTCAATGTCATGGCCGTCGCCGTTGCTGAGGATGCAGTGGGCCGCGCTGAAACGAGCAGCATCGTGCGCGGACCTCTCGTGCTCACGCCGAATGTGCCGTTTTTTGCCGCGCCCGGAGATGAATTCACCGCCTCGCTCACGGTGGCGAACAACCTTGAAGGAGCCGAGGCGAATGCACCGATCAACATCGTGGCGCAGGTCACGCCGCATCTCGAAGTCATTGCATCGCCGCAGGGCGCGCTCAATGTGGCCACTGGCAAAGAGGACACCGTACGCTTCCGCATACGAGTGAAGAGCGAGCTCGGTGGTGCGGAGATCACCTTCAAAGCTGAGGCAGCCGGTCAGGTGGTGCTGCGGCGTGCCACGCTGAGCGTGAGGCCTGCTGCACCGTTCATCACCAACGTGCAGAGCGGCTACTTCCGCGACAGCAGCTATGACGTGAAGGTCACGCGCGAGATGTTCCCGCAATATCGCAAACTGAACGCGAACGTGTCTGCCCTGCCGCTGGGTCTTGCACGCGGCTTGGAATCGTACCTGCACGAGTATCCGTATGGCTGCTCCGAGCAGATCACCAGCCGCGCGGTTTCACGCCTGCTGCTGGCGAAGGAGGTGGACTTCGGATTTGATGCAGCGGACTCCGCACGGCAGTTGGATGCGGCGTTTGCCCTGTTGCGCAGCCGCCAGAATTCCAGCGGTGGCTTTGGCTACTGGGATTCGTCTGCGGATGCCGCCATGGATTATCTCTCCGTCTATGTGACACGGTTTCTCACGGAAGCGCGGGATGCAGGAAATGCGGTGCCGTCGGCCCTGCTCGAAGGCGCGCGCAATCGCATGCGGCAGATGGCACGCGGCCAGGTGAACAGCCTCGACGAGGCATCCATTCAGGCGGCAGCCATTTATCTCCTCACGCGCCATGGCGAGAACACCTCCACCTTTGTGCTGAACCTGCGCGACAACCTGCGGCAGAAGCATCAGGAGGCATGGCGCGGCCATCTCACCGCTGCGTATCTCGCTGGCACGTATGCTATGCTGCAGAAGCGCCCGGAAGCGGTGGCGCTGATGCAGGACTACTGGGCCGCCGTGCGCAAAACCAAAGCGCAGGGCTCATGGCGCGGCTGGTACTATCTCGATCCGCAGGTGAGCCAGGCCGAGGGCTTCGCCGTGGCCTGCAAACACTTCCCAGAACTGGCGGGAAACTTTGGCTATGATGATCTCGCCGTCGTCACCGAGCCGCTGGCACGCAATCGCTTCAACACGATCAGCGCCGCCACCACGATCCTCGCGCTCAAGGCCTACTCGGATCTCGCGAAGCAGTCTGGCGTGCGTGTCTCGCTGGCAGAACTGCCGCGTGCAGGCGGCACACCGAGTGTGCTGGTGCCGGAGACCACCGGAATCGTCCAGAGCAACTTCAGCGCGCAGGCGAGTGCCCTGCGCTTCGGACTCGCTCAGGGTGGTGGCCGCGATCTAGGTGCCTTTTATCAGGTGACGGAGGCCGGATTCGACACCGGTGTGCCGACCCAGCGCATCGCGGATGGCTTGGAAGTGTTCCGCGAAATTCTCGGAGCGGATGGCAAGGCCGTGGCGAAGCTCAAAGTCGGTGAAGGTGCGCTGGTGCGCCTGACCGTTCGCAACATTTCTCCCGATGCGCTCCGCAACATCGCCGTGCTCGATTTGATGCCCGGCAGCTTTGAGCTGGAGCCCAATGGCCTCAAACCCGGACTCCGCACGATACCCGGCGCGGATTACGTGGATGTGCGCGAAGACCGCAACGTGTTCTTCTGCGGCCTGGGCAAGGGCGAAGTGAAGACCTTCAGCTATCGCATCAAGCCAATCGCCGCAGGCAGTTATGTGATCCCGCCTGTGTTTGCCGAGAGCATGTATGACCGTGGCACCAAGGGTCGCGACGGCGGCGGGAAGGTGGACGTGGAGTAACGGCCATGCACACGCTTCACCGTATCCTGCGCTGGTCTGGCGCGGCGCTGCTGCTGGTGGCGCTGGTCTGGCTGCTGCTGCCGGAGCCGGTGCTGTATCCACCGGAGTTTCGTTTCTCGCGCACACTGGAAGATCGCAATGGCAGGCTGCTGCATCTTGCCCTGACGCCAGATGGCAAATACCGCCGCTACACGCCGCTGGCCGAGATCAGCCCGGCCTTGATCAATGCAACGCTGACGCTGGAAGACCGACATTTTTACGATCACCCCGGAGTGAATCCGCTCTCGATGCTGCGCGCGGCGTGGGGTGTCGTTTCAGGCTCGACACGCGGCGGTGGCTCCACCATCACCATGCAGCTTGCGCGACTGCGCTACGATCTGCACACACGCACGCCCTGGGGCAAGGCCTGGCAGATGCTGCGTGCGATGCAGATGGAGAAGCATCACTCAAAAGACGCGATCCTGGAAGCGTATCTCAATCAGGCACCTTACGGCGGGAACGTGGAAGGCGTGGGCGCAGCTGCCCTGCTGTGGTGCGGCAAACCAGCGAAACAACTGACCCTGCGAGAAGCGGTGACGCTCTCTGTCCTGCCGCAAAGCCCGACAACGCGAAGGCCGCGTGTGACGGGTGAAAACGCGAGCCTGGCCGCCGCACAGCATCGCCTGTGGGATCGTCTGCGTGAGGAGCGCGGCGTACCTGCCGACCCGCTGGATGCGGCGTTCACACTGCGGCAGTTGCAGCCTGTGCCACGTGAGGCACCACATCTGGCACGACGTTTGTTTGCCGGAAAGCCGGTCGAAGACCGCGCCAGTTCCGGAGTGTCACTGCGCTGCACTTTGGATGCCAACCGTCAGCATGGTGTGGAGCAGGCGGTGAATGATTACGTGGAGCGCAAACGCGAGGTGGGCATCACCAATGCCTGCGCGCTGCTGGTGCATGCGCCCTCGCGCGAGGTGCTGGCCTATGTGGGTTCCAGCCGCTTTCTCGACAGCAAGATTCAAGGCCAGGTGGACGGCGTGCTGGCGCGGCGTTCTCCGGGCTCGGCGCTGAAGCCCTTCATCTATGCCATGGCGATGCAGCAGGGACTGATTCATCCCCACACGCTGCTGCGCGACGGGCGCATGGCCTTCGGCAGCTACAACCCGGAAAATTTCGACCGCAACTTTGCCGGCCCCATTTCCGCCGGAGATGCCCTGTATCACAGCCGCAACATTCCAGCCGTGGCATTGGCCCAGCAACTTGATGCGCCGGGCCTGTACGGCTTTCTCAAAGAGGCAGGCGTGGCGCTGCCGCAGCCTGCGGAGTTTTACGGCCTCTCACTGCCTCTCGGGGGTGGTGAGGTTTCGATGGAGGAACTGGCCGAAATGTACGCGCTGATGGCGAGCGATGGCGTCGCCAGACGGTTGAACTACTTCAAAGCAGAACAGGCCGTAAAAGCAAAACCACTCATCACCGATGAGGCGCGTCATCTCACACGCGAAATGCTGCGCACGCGTGAAGGCGAGCCGGTGATGGATGACCCCGCAGTGACATGGAAGACAGGAACCTCGCACGGCTTTCGCGATGCCTGGGCGGCGGGCATGCGCGGGGAATATGTGCTGGTGGTGTGGATCGGTAATTTCAACGGCAAGTCCAACCCGGCATTCATCGCCCGCGAGTGCGCGGCACCGCTGCTGTTTGAAACGTTCCGGCATCTGCGCCTTCCGATGAAACGAGAAAATTCGCCCGCCGGAGTTTCACAGGTGGAACTGTGCGCGGTCTCTGGCCAGCTTCCCACCCCGCATTGCCAGCACCGCGTGCAGGGCGGATTCATTCCCGGCGTCTCACCCATCACTCCCTGCGACATCCATCGCGAAGTGCTGATCGATGCCGCCACTGGCCTGCGCGTGGCGCGGGACGATGGCAAGCATGCCTTGAAACACGAGGTCTTCGAGTTCTGGCCGCCGGACCTGCTAGAGATGTTCAAGCTGGCCGGTGTTCCCCGCAAAACACCACCACCACTGGAAGCAAGCGCTGAATCACTCGCCGCCGCTGATGCGGGCGCGGTGCCAAAGATAGTCTCGCCGCGTGCCGCCCTCGTTTACACCCTGCAAGCCTCCGATGCCGCTCGGCAGACAATCCCTCTGCGTGCGGACACAGCTCCCGGCGTGAACCGCGTCTTCTGGTTTGCCGGACCTCGCTTTCTCGGTGCCAGCGATCCCGCCACACCCGTCATGTGGGCCGCTGCCGCTGGCAAATGGCACGTGCATGTGCTCGATGATCAGGGCCGCAGCGCTGCCGTGGAGGTGCGCGTGGAAATGGTGCCGTGAGGCGCACCGCATTTAATCAACGTGCAGCGTGCCGCTGCTGATGATCTTGGCTCTCAGCCCACCGCGAAACTTGCCTTTGAGAAAGTCCTCCCCACCCGGAGCGATCGCGCGGTCCATCCAATGGCAAGGCTTGCACTCCTGGCTTCCTTCGAACTCCACACCTTGGAAAACGAAGCGCTTCCCCATCCATTGCTGCAGATCAATTCCGCGCACGATCAAGTTGCGGCGGAAGACCGAGGCGGGCAGTCGCGCCAGTTTGAAGTGATGGCGCACCTCCTCGACGATGGCGATGTCAAAGAAAGTGGCCTGCCCCTTGAAGTCGGGCCGGAAGCCAAAGTAGCGGTCACCGCGCAAGCCCATGCCGGCCACGCACTCGATCTCCTCGACCTCGGTAATGCCACTTTGAAAACGTCCCGCGCCCTGCTTGCCCCAGTAATCGTGGCCGGATGAAATATAGATGTGGAGCAGCCGGGCATCCCAAACCGTCACATCGGGCAGCTTCAGCGTTGGAGTGGCGGACGGTTCGTCAGCCTCTGTGTTCTCCGTTCCATTAGCCATAGAAGTCACCGTATCACTTCGTCCGGGCGGGCTGCTCCGGCTGTATAGACCAGCGCATGAAACTGATCGTGGGCAATCTGTCGAATCTTCCGCGCACTCATGCCCCGGAAAACGATTCAAAGAGCGTGAGACGCTACACCGAATGAATCACCACGAACATCTCGCCATCATTGGAAGTGGCGCCTCCTCGATCTACCTGCTCAAACATCTGCTGGATCAGGCTCCGCTCCTCAGGTGGCAGGTGTGCAAAATTTCCATTTTTGAAAAGAGCAGCATCACGGGAATGGGCATGCCGTACAGTCCGAAGACAACGGACGTGTTTAACATGTCGAACATCTCCTCCGAAGAACTGCCGGAACTGCCTGTGACATTTGGCGACTGGCTGCGCTCGCAGGAGCCCGCTGTTTTGAAAAACCTGCATCTCGAGGGTGTAACGATCAGCGACAGCGAGGTTTACAGCCGCCTTGCGCTGGGCCGCTACCTGCATGCACAATACCTGACTCTTATTGCAAGCCTTGCAGAGTGCGGCATTGAGATCCTCGAACATCCCGGCTGTGAGATCATTGATGTGCAGGACCAGCCATGTGGGGAGTGTGTGGTGCTGACCACCTCTCAAGGCGCGGAGCATGCCTTCAACCGGGTCATCATTGCAACAGGGCATTGCTGGGCCGACGACAAGCCGGAGTCGGGCTTCTACGCCTCTCCCTGGCCGATCTCCAAACTGCTGCCGAGGGAGGGAGAACATCACAATCATGCCATTGGCACCTTGGGCGCATCGCTCAGCGCCTTTGATGTCATCACATCGCTGGCCCATCGGCACGGCGACTTTGTCTTGCATGAAAAAGGAAAAATGACCTTCCGTCCGCATCCCGGAACAGAGAACTTCCAGATCATCATGCATTCAGGCCATGGCTTGCTGCCACACCTGCAATTTGATCAGGAGGAGCCCTTTCGGGAGATCTACCGCCATGTGGATCGCGAGGGTATTTTGAGCCTCATCAACGACCAGCGTTTTCTCCGCATCCATACCTTCTTTGAGCAGGTGTGCCGTCCCGC
Organism: Prosthecobacter sp.; assembly: GCF_029946185.1. Taxonomy (GTDB): domain Bacteria; phylum Verrucomicrobiota; class Verrucomicrobiia; order Verrucomicrobiales; family Verrucomicrobiaceae; genus Prosthecobacter. Next base: position 14,240 of record NZ_JAQSEA010000101.1, on the reverse strand, counting down.
GTTGCGAAAGGCCTTTGAAAAAGACTCCATGCCCGAGCTTGTGTCCTTGATGGATGATTCTCAATTTGGCCTGGTGGAATTCGTCGAAAAAATGACCGACAAGCACGATTACTCAAACGCGTTTGATGGCATGGAACAAGAGATGGTGGAAGCGCGGAACTCGGTGCTGAATCATAAACCCGTGCACTGGAAGGAGGTCATCGACGACCTGATGTACACGCTCAATTTTCATGCGGAGCTCATGCCTGCCGAAGATCATCTGCTGCTGCATTCCAAGGTGATGCCGTTCCTGATGAACGTCATCGCCGCGATGCCCCTGCCCTCCGGCAACACCATCCTCGCACTCCACGATGCCGGCAAGCTTGAGATGGTCTCCGGCAGAGTGTGCATTGCCGACAATCAGACTGAGCAAGGCATGACCAAGATCATTATTGATGATGAGGGCGTGGAATCGTCCATGAGCTATCGCATGTTCATTGATTGCAGCGGCCAGAAACCGCTCGAACTGGAGGACTATCCCTTTCCAGGCCTTGTCAAAAACGGCTCGGTGCGTAAAGCACGGGCCGCATTTTGCGACTCGAAATCAGTAGCCGATTCGCTGCCGGATGAAAAGAAGGCGCATCTCTTCAAAGACGGAGACGACTTGTTTTACCACATCGGCGGGATCGACATCGACGGCACCTACCGCGTCATCGGCAGGGACGGGAAACCCAACTCGCGGATTCACGACATCGCCTTCCCGCACACCTCAGGCATTCGGCCTTACTCGTACGGGTTGCAGGCCTGCAGCGACACCAGCGCCATTCTGGTGAGGGCCTGGGTGGAGGAGATCAAAGGCGCCGCCCCGGTGGAAAACGATATCGTCGAAATCACAGAGATCTACGAGAAGGTACAGGCCGCTTAATCCAGATTCATCACTGGTTGGTGCAGGCCGTTGGACTCCAGGCGCAGCAGAAGTTCCTTGGCCGTGAGCCCCCCCGCAAAGCCCGTCAGCTTGCCATTGGAACCAATCACGCGATGGCACGGCGCCACGATGGAAATGGGGTTCCTGCCATTGGCTGCACCCACGGCACGCACCGCCTTGGGACTGCCCACCTGCATGGCGATCTGCGCGTAGCTGCGTGTCTCGCCAAAGGGAATGGTCAGCAGCGCCGCCCAGACTTTCTTTTGAAACTCGGTGCCAGCGAAATCGAGCTTGAGGGAGAACTTCTTCAGCCTGCCCGCGAAGTAGTCACACAATTGCCGCTCGGCTTCCAGCAGCACGGGGTGAGTCGTATTTTCTTCCAGCGGACTGAGCCTCACACGCTTCGGATCATCGTTCTCCCACAGGATGGCCGTGAGTCCGTGATCATTGGCCACAAGGGTCAAGTTGCCTACCGGAGACGGCGTGGTTTTGTAGAAGTATGTCATGGGCAAAATTTGGGTGTGCTGCCACGATGCCCGTTCTTAACAGAAACGCTGGCCGTTTTCGGACATGGAAACAAAAAGAATGTGATGTCCGAAAACGGCCAGCGAGACAAGGCATAAAGGTTACCATGCAGCAGCAATGACAGCCATAGACGACAACGCCGCCTACAACGCGATAACTTCCCGGGATCCTCGTTTCGACGGCGTGTTCTTTGTCGGCGTCACATCCACGGGGATCTACTGTCGGCCCATCTGCCCCGCCAAAAAACCCCGGCGTGAGAACTGCCGTTTTTTTCAAAGCGCCGAGGCAGCGGAGAAGGACGCATTCCGCCCCTGTCTCCGCTGCCGCCCCGAGCTGGCACCGGGCAGTGCACCGGTGGACAATGCGCAGCGCATTGCGCACCTGATTGTGCAGCGGATCGACGAAGGGCATGTGGATGATGGCGCAGGCCTTGAAGAAATCGCGGCTGACCTGGAGCTCAGCTCGCGGCAGTTGCGCCGCATTGTGCAGAAGGAGCTGGGAGTGTCGCCCATGGAACTGATCCAAACCCGTCGCCTGCTGCTGGCAAAGCAGTTGCTGACAGAGACCAAGCTGCCCGTAATCGACATCGCCTTTGCCAGCGGCTTTTCCAGCCTGCGTCGTTTCAATGCGGCCTTCAGCTCCCACTACCGCATGCCACCCACTCGGCTGCGCAAAGAAGCAGAGGTGCATCATGGCAAAATCAACGCCGCCGACACCTCGACCCTGCAGCTCACCTACCGCCCGCCCTACGACTGGGAGGGGATCATCAAATTTCTCAGCGGCCGCGTGATCAAGGACGTGGATTTCGTCAGCGGCGGAAGTTATGCGCGCACCATTTTTCTGGGGCAGAGCAAGGGCTGGATCCGTGTGACCCATGCGCCGGAAAAGCGCGCGCTGTTGGTCGAGTTCACCCATTCACTGACCTCCGTATTACCAGCCCTGCTCGGCAGACTGCGCAATCTCTTTGACCTTGCCGCACGCCCCGACCTCATCGCGGCGCATTTGATGCAGGACCCCATGCTGAAAGAAGGCGTCATGAAAAATCCCGGCCTCCGTGTGCCCGGTGCCTTTGACGGTTTTGAACTGGCCCTCCGGGCGATCCTAGGGCAGCAGATCACAGTAAAAGCCGCCACCACCTTGTCCTGCCGGTTTGCAGAGGCGTTCGGAGAAAAGATCGAGACACCTTTTCCTGAGTTAACCCGGCTGTCTCCCCTGCCCGGGTGCGTGGCTAGAGCCACTGTGGATGACATTGCCAGACTCGGCATCGTCAGCGCCCGTGCCCGCTGCATCCTCGCCCTCGCTCAAGCGGTTCATGCTGGAACGCTATCTTTCGAAGCAGGCACAGATCCCGAAGCCGCCATCGCTCGACTAGTGGCTCTTCCCGGCATCGGCCCTTGGACCGCTCACTACATCGCCATGCGCGCCCTGCGCTGGCCGGATGCCTTTCCCAAAGAAGACATCGTCGTACGCAATAACCTCGGCGGCGTCACCGCCCGGCAGGCCGAAGAGATGTCCCAGCCCTGGCGTCCTTGGCGGAGCTATGCGGTGATGCATGTGTGGAACCGCACGGTGAATAAGTAACACCTTCAACTCGATCATGTTCCTAACCGTTAGATGCCTGGCGTATGAAAGCACCAATCCTTTCGGCTGTTCTACACATTGCATACTGCTCGCTAGGATCAGCATCTGATACGCTGGCAGAAATGCCGGCCATACGCTCGCGGGCTTGTTTTGGAAGCAGCGATGTGGAGCGAATATGCTGCCCTTATAGAAACTGCCCACTCCAGTCAATGAACGCTGGCGGGCATTCAGGTGTCAGCATCTCCATGACCGACAAACCCAACCTCACCCCCAAAGAGAAAGAAATTCAGAGCCTCTTCGCCCGAGGGAAAACCCCCGACACCATTGCCATCCGTCTCGGCATGAAAATGTCCAAGGTGCTGATGGTGATATCGCTGATTCCCAAGCCGGTGGTTTGAGCGAGAAATGACGTGGGCTGCGGACGAAAATCTGGCCAGCAAGAAAGGGAGGCATTGAACAGGCATGTCCCTGCATTCATCGGAGGGAGCCTCCAGTGAAATTCTAATCCACATACACAAACTCGTTCGAGTTCAACAGGGCAAGGCAGTAGTCTGCCAGAGCCTCACGAAAGCCGGGAGTGAGGGCAGTTTGTTTTTGCAGAAACTTCTGGCCGCCCGCGATCTCCTGAGCCGTGGGCGGGCGGGAAAGGCAGCGCAGGGTGGCGGCGGTGATGAGCGCGGTGGCATCGGAGCCGTGCTGCTCATTCAACTGCGTGGCGATCTTTGTGGCGATGCTGTGGGCAAAGTCGGAATTGAGCAGCATGAGGGCCTGCGGGGCGGTGGTGGAGGCATTGCGGCGGGCGCAGGAGATCTGGGCATCCGGGCGGTCAAAAAGTTCGAAGAGCGGGTGGCGCAGATTCCGCCGTGCGAAGGTGTAGATGCTGCGGCGGGTGTGCTCGCTCACGTCCTTGGTGGGTTCGGACTGGTTCTTGAGCAGCGTGCTGCTGATCTCTTTGGGCAGCGGGAGTTTCACGCCGGGTCCGCCGGTTTTGAGATTGAGCTGACCGCTGACGCTGAGCATGGCATCGCGCAGCATTTCGCCGGTGAGACGCGTTGGGGCGGGGAGCTTTTGCTGATAGGTCTGCGACATGACGATGACCTTGTGCAGGCGCTTGAGGCTCCAGTTTTGGCGCGGCAGTTCGGCGGCCAGCCAGTCGAGCAGCGCGGGGTTATTTGGAGCTTCGCCCTGATGACCAAGATCGCCGGGAATGGCGGCGAGCGGTTTGCCGAAGTGCTGCTGCCAGAGGCGGTTGGCCATGGTCCGGAGGAAAAGGGCGTTGTCCTTGCTGGCGAGCCATTGTGCGAGTGCGGTGCGGTCGGCCTTGGCTGGTGTGGCACCGAAGACGCGGGGAAAGGCGGGCTGAATTTCGGGGCCGGGACGTTTGAAGTCACCACGCACAAAGACGGTGCTGGCGGGGATGCCTTCGGTGTAGATGCGGACGGCGGGACCGAGGGGCTTGCTGGTCTTGGTCAAGACGGTGTTGTCAAAGAAGGCGCGCAGCCGGTAGAAGTCTGCCTGGCTGATGGGATCGTGGGGATGATCGTGGCACTGGGCGCAGCCGACGGTGAGGCCGAGGCCCACCGCGCCGACAGTGGTGGCGATGTCGTTGAGAATGACATGGCGGCGCTCGTTTTGATTGTTGAGATCCGGCATGTCCGGGCAGGAAAAGAGGAAGCCGGTGGCGGTTTCGTCCCCCATCAAATCGCCGGCGATCTGATGCTGCACGAAGGCATCGAAGGGCATGTCGCGATTGAGCGCGTCGATGACCCAGTCGCGGTAGTGCCAGGCGCGATTGCGTTCGGCATCGTACTCAAATCCGTCCGTGTCGGCGTAGCGTGCGAGGTCGAGCCACCACTGCGCCCAGTGCTCCCCGTAGCGTGGGGAGGAGAGCAGTTTGTCCACGAGCGATTCCAATGCGGAATTCGGAGTTTGGAGTGCGGAATCTTTAAAGGCGGTGACTTCTTCGGGCGTCGGTGGCAGGCCGGTGAGATCGAAGGTGAGGCGACGGATGAGGGTGGCGGGATCGGCGGGGGCTGCGTTTGTTTTTACGAGAGCGTCGAGTTCGTGGCTTGCGGGCTGCCAGTCTAAACTGCGCGCTGGGGCTGCTGCCTTTGGCAGGGGTTTGAAGGCCCAGTGCTCCTTGTCCTGAGCTTTGATCGGGGGTTCATCTTTGACGGGATCGGCGGAGGCGTGGATGGAGACGGCGTGGGCATTGCCCGCGATAAGAAGCAGACTAAGAGCGAGGGGGATGAAGAGGGACTTGGGGCGCGCGATTTTGCCGCAGAGGGGCGGAGGAGCAGAGGGGGCAGAGTCTTGATTTAAAAATCTCTGCACCCTCTGCCTCTTTGCCCCTCTGCGGCAAATCCGAACGTCCCCGCCCTCACCTTGGTTCGCATTGTCCATGGTGCTCATGCGAGGATGCCCTTCACCACATCGCTGCCTTCCACACCCGTCAGCTTTTGGTCGAGGCCGTTGAGGCGGAAGGTGAGGCGTTCGTGATCGAGGCCGAGGAGATGAAGGATGGTGGCGTGGAGATCGTGGATGTGGACTTTGTCCTGGGTGGCGCGCAGGCCGAAATCATCGGTGGCGCCGTGGATGTGGCCGTGCTTGACGCCCGCTCCCATGAGGACGGTGGTGAAGCCCCAGGGATTGTGATCGCGACCGATTCCTTTTTCGCTCATGGGCATGCGGCCGAATTCACCGCCCCAGATGACGAGGGTGTCCTCCAGCAGGCCGCGTTGTTTGAGATCGCGCAGCAGACCGGCCACGGGCTTGTCGGTGCGGGCGCAGTACTCGGTGTGATTCTTGAGCACGTTTTCGTGGGCGTCCCAGCCGTTGGTGTCGCCGGAGTAGAGCTGCACAAAGCGCACGCCGCGCTCGATCATGCGGCGTGCCAGCAGGCAGCGCGTGCCGAACTCTTTCGTGGTGGCGTCGTCGATGCCGTAGAGTTTTTGGGTGGCCTCGGTCTCGCGTGAGATGTCCACCGCTTCCGGAGCAGCACTCTGCATGCGGAAGGCGAGCTCGTAGCTACGGATGCGGGCGTCGAGTTCGCTGTCGGCGGCGTGCTGCGCGAGATGCTGCGCATTCATCTGCTGGATGAGATCCAGCGTGGCGCGCTGGCGTGTGCTGCTGTGCGGGCTTTGCAAATCGAGGATGGGACTGCCGCCGGCGCGCATGGTGGTGCCCTGATAAGTGGCGGGCAGGTAGCCGCTGCCCCAGGCGGGTGGTCCGCCCTTCAAGCCGCCGCCGGGATCTGGCAAAACGACGAAGGCAGGCATGTCGGCGTTTTCAGAGCCGAGGCCATACGACACCCAGCTGCCCATGCTTGGCCTGCCCATCTGGATGGAGCCGGTGTTCATCTGATAGACGGACTGCGGATGGTTCACGCTGTCGCCATGGCAGCTGCGGATGACGCACATCTCGTCTGCCAGCTCCGCCATGTGGGGGAGGAAGTCGCTGACCTCGATGCCGCTCTGGCCGTACTTGCGGAAGGGTTTCACCGGCGCGAGCAGCGGATTTTGAGCGACCTTGCGCCGTGTCTCGACGGCACCGTAGCTGTCTGGCAAAGGTTTGCCCGCATGGCGGATGAGTTCAGGCTTCGGATCAAAGAGATCTACGTGGCTCGGCCCGCCGTGCATGAAGAGCCAGATGACGCGCTTGGCCTTCGCGGGGAAGTGCGGTTGCGAATCTGCCATGAGATCCGACAGCGCGACGCTGGACAAGCCCATGGCCGTGCTGCCGAGGAAGCGGCGGCGGGACAGGTGAGCATGGTCACTGTGCATGGCGTGAAGACGTTCGCTGCGCGCCGGTTCTAGCGGGTTGCGTGGAAAAGGTCAAGAGTGGGGCTGGGGCGGCCATGCTGAGACAAGGCCATGCGCACGATTTGTTTCACCGCTATGCGGTTCCGCTGAGGTGAATGGGGACTGGGCGCGTACCGTGGGTTGGCACCCACGGCTACGGTTGTGGCAGCCCTACAGGCTTGTTGTAGAATGATGCGGTGCCGGTGGAGCAGTGGAGCGAATACACGGTTACGGGCGCTGCGAGGATGGCGCGGCGGCGATAGGGATTGCGGCTGCGCTCGACTGCTGGGCGGCTGAGCAAATCGACGGGATGTCCGAGTTGCTGCTCGAGGTCTTCTTTCAAACCTCCCATTTCCAGCAGGCCCGCATTCGCCTGGGGCAAAAATTCGACGAGGAAGTCGTAGTCGCTGCCATCATGGGCTTGTCCATTGGCACGAGATCCAAACAACTCCATTCGCGCGACGGCGTGGCGCTGACAGACAGTCTGGACCGCTGCGCTGAGACGCTGCAAGTCGGGCCGTGCTGGAGGTGACTGGAACACGCAGAAGCATAACCGCCCGCACCGGCTGCGCAAGCTTGCTGCACTGTATCCAAGCCGTGGAAGCTCTACAGCATCTTCTGCATCCACAGCACATCGAGCCAGCGGCCGTGCTTGTGCCCGACTTCCTTGAGGTGGGAGACTTTGACGAAGCCGAATTTGGCATGCAGGGCAATGCTGCCGGCCTGATCGGCATCGATGCCGCCGAGGACGGTGTGATGGCCGATCTTTTTAGCCAGCGCGAGGAGCTCGCCGAGCACCAAGCTGCCGAGGCCTTTGCCCTGGTGCTCGTGATGCAGATAGATGGAATCCTCCACGCTGTGGCAGTAGGCTTGGCGCGGATGAAAGCGGCTGAGGGAGCCCCAGCCGATGACGATTTCATCCTCCTCGGCCACGATCACGGGATGCTCCGGGCCGTGTGCGTCAAACCAGTCGCGCCGTTCCTCCGCTGTGCTGGGCACGGTTTGGTAGGTGCAGGTGCTGTGCTCAACGTAGTGATTGTAAATCGCGTTGATGGCCGGGAGGTCGGCGAGCATGGCGGGGCGAGTGGTGACTGGCATGCGGCAGGTGGGGTGAGGCGAACTATGAACGGTGTCGGTTGGCAGGCTCTATTTTCAAATCTTGACTCGGTGGCTCTGAATCTCCATTCTCGCGGCCCTCAGTCAAATTCACCAATCAACTTAACGAACACATTTATATGGCCATCAAAGTCGGAGTCATCGGAGCAGGCGGCATGTTGCAGTATCACGCGGCGGGTTTCCGCCAGGCGGGCGCGGAGATCGTGGCCGTGGCCGATGCGGCTCCGGGGGCGGCAGCCCGGGCGGCGGAGAAGTACGGCATCGCCACTTCTTATGAATCCGTGGAGGCCATGCTGAAGGGCAGCCCGGAGATCAAGGCGGTGAGCGTGATCGTGCCTAACAAATTTCACAAGCCACTGGTGATTCAGTGCCTCAAAGCTGGCAAGCACGTCTTCTCTGAGAAGCCCCCGGCGCTGAATGCGAAGGAGGTGAAGGAAATCATCGTGGCCGCGAAGGCTGCTGGGAAGAAAGTTCTCTTCAACTTCAACAATCGCGCACGTCCTGAGTCCCGGGCGATGAAGCAGTACATCGACGATGGTGTGGTGGGCCGAATCAATTCTGCGCAGGCGAAGTGGATCCGCCGCACGGGCATCCCCGGCTTTGGCGGCTGGTTCACCACCAAGGCGCTGGCCGGTGGTGGCGCGCTCATCGACCTGCTGCACATGGTGGACCTCGCCATGTACTTCATGGGCTACCCCGAGCCTGCCTACGTGATGGGCCAGACCTTCACGGACTTCATCCAGGACAAGCAGTTCAAAGGCCCCTGGGGCATCCCGGACCGCGTGGGCGGCACCACCGATGTGGAAAACGCGGCGCACGGTTTTGTGATGTTTAAGACCGGACAGGTCCTCAGCCTTCAGGTCTCCTGGGCTGAGATGATCAAGCGCGAGGAAGTCTCCGTGGTCTTCCAGGGCACCAAGGCCGGCGGCAAGGTGGAGCGCCTCTTCGCCATCGACGGTCTGGACAACACCGCCATCGACAGCTGCGAACTCTACGTGCAGGAAAACGGCAACAGCGTGGACCGCAAAATCACCGTCCCCGCCTGTGAAGACATGGGTCGCATCGGCTCCGCCGCGAACTTCATCGAAGCTCTCGAAGGCAAGGCCCCCGCCCTGAACACCCCCGAGGAGGCCCTGCGCCTGATGCAGGTGATCGACGCCGTCTATGCCTCCGCGAAGTCGGGCAAGCCGGTGACTATTTGAGCTGACGGATGATTCACAATGACGGGGAGAATGAGCGATGGTGCTTGTTCTCCCCGTTTTGCTAACCAACGATGGAAAATGAGCAATTCTCCAGAATACGACATGGCGCTTTCCTTCGCTGGAGAAGATCGCTCATACGTGGACATGGTTGCCGAGAATCTGAAATCTCTTGGTGTACGGGTGTTTTACGATGAATACGAAAAAGCCGATTTGTGGGGCAAGGATCTTTATGTTCATCTCACTCAAATCTATCGGACAAAGGCCCGTTACACTTTGATGTTTTGCTCAAAGCATTACGCGAATAAGTTATGGCCGAACCATGAACGAAAAGCTGCTCAGTCTCGAGCATTCGAAGAATCCGCAGAATACATCCTGCCTGCAAAGTTTGATGATACTGAGATTCCAGGGATGCTGCATACGACTGGCTACATCGACCTGAGAAAGCACTCGCCTATGGAGGTGGCATTCCTGGTTTGTGAAAAGCTCGGCATCGAAACGAGAAAGATAAAGGCGAATCGAGTTCCTTCGCCAAAGTGCCCTGGTGAAGCTGGCAAAGCTGAGTTTGATTACTCCAGCCACGACGGAAACTTCAGGATAGGCGATGGGTTGTTCGAAATTGAAACTCGCTGGAGCAAGTCAAGTGACCGTTCAATCCAGTGTTCCTCCAATGGCTCTGGAGTTCGAGGCATTGCGGTCGCTCCTAAAGGAGCACGTCTGACTGATTTGACTAATGTTGCCGATTTGGATTTCACGAGCCAAAATCGAAGACCTGAAATTGGGAGGTTTGTCGTGTTCCAGAACGATAGAGGGATTTATGGGGTGATACAAATTCTGGAAATTGATGACGATTCTCGTGGAAAGCCGAAGGACCGATTAAAGTTTGAGTATTGGATTCTCAGGGATGGCACTGCCGATTTTTCGACGCTCTCCCCAAACCCTTAGTGCGGTGAATTTCCGCAGGTTCCGCCCTTCACGGCAGAACCGTGAAACCCAGATGCAATGCGGCGGCACGCTGGCGGATGTCTGCAGAAATGAATTCTTGTTCGCCTGCCAATTTGGCTGAGGCCAGATGCAAGGCATCATTGGTACGCACGAAAACAGGCGGCGAATGCAAGAGGCAGCGGCGCAGCACGGCTCCATATTCGGCCTCCAGTGCTGAAGTGAGGGGTATTTCCACAATGTCCCCGTTGGCGATGTCGGCCAGCATGTCCTGGTATAGCAGGTCGGCTTCACCCACGGGCAATGCATTCTCGCTCTCGCGCCGAAAAAAAGCGGCCTGTGCTTCGTGTCGGGCGATGAACGCGGTGACAAGAGGTGCCGACCTCGCGGCTAGAGCGACAAACGATGTGCTGTCGGCTTCGGCCAGCAAAAGCTTCAACAAGGCTGATGTGTCCCAGTGTGCCATCGGAGATCAGTTGCCCCGAAGGTCATCCATGATTTGTTGCAGTGGCGTCCCCGGTTGGCCGGTACGTCCACGTTCGCGTCGCTCCACAAGACGTTGCAGCCACGCTCGCCGTTCTGTGGTCGCTTTCGTGACAGGTTTGAAATTTTTGGACACCTGCGATTGCAGCCAGACGAGAAGACACTCCTGCTGCTGTGGCGGGAGTGTGGTCACGGCGCTTTCGATTTCGACCAGAGTACTCATGGTCGGATTATGCCATGACAGAGAGATGTCGGCAAGCTTGGCATGGCAGGGAGGCAGGTAGCGTCCCCGAACGCGCCCCTCAACAAAAAGGGGAGAACGAGCGCATGGCCCGTTTTCCCCGTGAATGATCTCGCGTATTACGCCAAACCACCGCGATCGCTCGTCAGCGTCGCATCGCCATACTTCGCACGCGTCGTCGGAGTGTAGTCCAGCGGGGTCCAGGCGGCGTTGTTCGCGGAGGAGGCGACGACGGCTTCGATGAAGGCCATGCCTGCGACGCCTTCTTCAATGGTCGGGTAGTCCATGTCGAGCGGGTTCGGCGCGGTGCCAGCGCTCACAGCACGGACGTGGTTGGCGAAGTTTTTGTAGATGTTGGCGAAGCCTTCCAGGTAGCCTTCGGGGTGTCCGGCAGGGGTGCGGGAGCAGGCGGCGGCGGCGCTGCCGAGGTAGCCCATGCTGGTGCGGTAGATCTGTTTGGGCTTGTCCAAGGAGGTGACGATCATCGTGTTGGGATCAAGCTGGGACCATTCGATGCCGCCGAGGGAGCCATAGACGCGGAGGCTGAGGTTGTTTTCACAGCCGATGCTGATCTGGCTGGAGTGCAGCACACCCTTGGCACCGTTGGTGAAGCGCAGCAGCACGTTACCATCGTCTTCCAGACGGCGGCCTTCTTTGGCGAGGAAGATGGTGAGATCGGCAGCGAGCTCCTTGATGTGCAAACCGGTGACGTATTCGGCGAGATTGATGGCGTGAGTGCCGATGTCTCCCATGCAGCCAGCGGCACCGCAGATGGCGGGATCGACGCGCCAGGAGGCCTGCTTCTGCCCAGTGTTTTCCAGCATGGTGGCGAGCCAGCCCTGCGGGTATTCAACGACGACTTTACGGATCTCGCCGAGTTTGCCTTCTTCGATCATCTGCCGGGCCTGACGCATGAGCGGGTAGCCGGTGTAGTTGTAGGTGACACCGTAGAGCTTGCCAGTGGTCTTGACGATCTCCGCGAGCTCCTTGGCCTGCGCGAGGTTGAAGGTGGCGGGCTTGTCTGAGAGTACGTGGAAGCCGGCCTCCAGCGCGGCTTTGGCAGCAGGGAAGTGCAGGTGGTTTGGCGTGACGATGGAGACGAAGTCCATGCGCTTGTCCGCAGGCAGCGCGGCCTCGGTGCGGAGCATCTCTTCGTAGTTGGCGTAGCAGCGCTCGGCGGGCAGAAAGAAATCAGCGCCGCTGTCCTTGGAGCGCTGTGGGTCGGAGGAAAAAGCGCCACAGACGAGTTCAATCTGCTGATCGATTGATGCTGCGATGCGGTGGACGCCGCCAATGAAGGCGCCGCGTCCGCCGCCGATCATGCCATAACGAATTTTCCGGCTCATAAAAAGTAGCTGTTCTAAAGTTTGGGGTGGGTGAGAAAGAGAAAGCGAGTGTGCGCAGAGGCTGCGGAGGGTCAAGTCCATCCACACCCGGAAGAGGCGGGGCCAAGGAAAACCTCAACAATCAAAAATCGGATCTTCGACAATCCATAGGGAACGCGGCGTCATACGGCTCCACTCATCACCAAAAACAAAACCCCGGCTCGCGCATGAACGCGAAACCGGGGTGATGAAAAAAACGACTGGGCGGACTACGCGCTGCGCTTCAGGTAATACTGCTGATACACGTTTTCGTTCAGCTTCAGCTTGGAACGAAGGCTGTCCAGGGCGGCAGGTTCACCGGAGAACTGGATGTTGATGAAGTGACCACCTTCAACGTGACGTGGGTTGAAGGGAAACTTGCGTTTGCCCATGTTGTCGATCTGCTCAAGCTTCAGGCCGGACTTTTCCATGTCCTTGCTGATGGTGCTGACGAGGGAGTCAACGGTTTCTTCTTTGCCTTTGGTGTCGAGCACGATCAGTGCTTCGTATTTGCGGTTCATAGATGTATGTTTCGTTGGGTTAAGATTCGGGTTGTCGGTTGAAGAGATTCATGGCGTTTTCCAGGCCGCGATCAACCGCAGAAAGCACGGCATCTGCAGCTCGCTGGATGACGATTTGCAGCTCAGTCTGCTCCTCGGTGCGGAATTTGCCCAGCACGTGGCCCACCATGCGTTCCCCGGCAGGGCGGCCATCCGCCGCTGAAATGCCGACTTTCAGTCGTGGAAATTCGTCTGATCCGAGCGAGGCGATGAGGGATCGGATGCCATTGTGTCCGGCAGCGGAGCCGCTGGTGCGAAAACGCAGACGGCCCAGCGGCAGATCGACATCGTCGTAAACCACCAGCGTTTGCGCGGGTGAAGCTTTGTAGAAATGCCCCACCGACTGCACAGCACGACCGCTTTCGTTCATAAACGTAAGTGGCTTGAGCAGATAACCACCCGTGAATTTCGCCACCAGACCTGACCAGCGTTTTTCCTCGCGGAAAGCGGCTCCCATGCGTCTTGCTATTTCGTCCAGCACCATAAATCCAATGTTGTGGCGCGTGTCGCGGTAGGTTTCGCCGGGATTGCCGAGGCCCACAATGAGACGCGGCGCATTCACGCCGCTGCTCGTTGTATCCGCGCTGGAAGCCACATCGTGGGAAAGGTGCAGAAATTACTTCTTGGCAGCTGGCTTGGCAGCAGCGGCAGGGGCTGCAGCGGCAGCCTTGGCACCAGCAGCGGGCTTGGCTGCGGCGGCAGGCTTGGCTCCAGCAGCGGCAGCAGTAGGCTCGGGTTCAACTTCGACCTTGGGCGCTTCGCACATCACGATGACGACATCGCCACCCAAGTTGCAGCTGACACCTTCAGGGAACTTGATTTCGCTAACGTGGATGCCTTGGCCGACTTCGAGGGCGCTGACGTCGATCTCAATGCTTTCTGGCAGATCCTTCGGAAGGCAGCGCACTTCGATTTCGTGATGGATCGCTTCCACCATCCCACCTTGCTTCTGGCCTTTGGCTTCACCAATCGTCGTGACAGGCACATTGGCGTGAATTTCTTCATCGGCGGCCACTGCGTGGAAATCGATGTGCAGAATGCCACCACGAAGGTAGTCGTGCTGCACTTCCTGCACCAGCGCCAGCTGCTCTTCTCCGGCGATCTTCAGCGAGACAAGAATATTGTCCGAAGCGCTGCCTGCGAGAAGCTTCGAGAAAGTTTTGCCGTGCACCTGGAGGCTGGAAGGCTTCACCTTGCGACCATAGAGGGCAGCTGGAATGGTGCCTGCCTTGCGCATGCGTTTGACGGCGCTGGTACCGGATTGAGTGCGGACTTCTGCCTGGAGATCGAGAATTTTAGCCATGGTCGGGGTTCCTCACTGGAGGAGATTAAGTTTTGGAAAAAGGGCGCGGAGAATACACGCCTACCCCCGCGTGTCAAACAGGGATGTGACAGACTCGTTCCCGTGGATGCGGCCGATGGCCTGCGCCAGCAGCGGGGCGATGTCCAATGCGGTCACTTTATCCCCCGTTGCCTGCGGCGTCGAATTGGTCGCCAGCAGCTCCACAATAGGCGAGTTGGAGAT
>NZ_JAQSEA010000100.1 GCF_029946185.1 Prosthecobacter sp. | reverse complement strand
CGGGGCTGCTTGGGGCCCATGCGGGGGACGCAGGCGAGGAGGGCCTTGGTGTAGGGGTGCTGCGGATTGCGCAGGACTTCATCGACGGGGCCGGTTTCGACGATCTCGCCACGGAACATGACGGCGACGCGATCCACAACGCTGCGGATGATGCCGAGATTGTGGGTGATGAGGATGATGGACATGTCGAGATCGCGACGGAGCTGGGCGAGGAGATCCATGATCTGCTTTTGAATGGTGACGTCGAGAGCGGTGGTGGGCTCGTCGGCGATGAGGAGCTTGGGCTGGGTGCAGAGGGCCATGGCGATCATGACGCGCTGCTGCATGCCGCCGCTAAGCTCATGCGCGTAGGCGTGGAGACGCTTGCGAGAGTCCACGATGCCGACTTTGTCGAGCCACTTGACGATTTCGTCGTCGCGACCGGCCTTGCTGACATCGGGGCGATGGAGGGCGAGGGCCTCGGCGATCTGGGTGCGGATGGTGAGGACGGGATTGAGGGAGGTGGTGGGCTCCTGGAAAATGTAGGCGATTTCCTTGCCTCGAATGGCTCGCAGCTCGCGCTCATTCATTTCGAGAATCTCGTGGCCGTTGAGCGACATCTGCCGTGCGGTGATTTTGGCGGGAGGCTCGGGGAGCAGGCGGGCGAAGGAGAGGGCGGTGGCGCTTTTGCCGCTGCCGCTTTCACCGACGAGGGCGATGGATTCGCCGCGCTTGAGCTCAAGGCTGATGCCCTTGACGGCTTTCACGGGCTCGGCGTCATGGCGGCTGAATTCGATCTGCAAATCGCGGATGCAGAGGAGCGGGATGTCTTGGGGGGAGATGGCTTCGGCGGACATGGGGCTCAGGAAAGTCGAGGTTTTACGATGCGGCTGACTTGGAGCAAACACAAGGCGGCAAGCGCGATGGTGGCGCCGGACTGGAGGAGCGCGGTGGGATCTGCAAGGGTCTGTGCGGCATCCTGCGCCGAGGCGAGCGCTAGGGGTCGGTAGATTTTGGCGAGCGGGCCGTTCAATGAATCGATCAGCCGGGGCAGCATGGCGCAGGCGACGGCGATGCAGAGGAGTGTCTGTGCAAAGAGGGTGCAGATCCAAGCGGCGAGCATGGGGTGAAGCACACGAGAGATGTGGTCGCGCCAGATCATCGAGTCCGTCGCGCCGCACACGCGGGCGGCATCGATGGGCAGCGCTGCCTCGATGTGGTTCCAAGCATGGTACCAAGCGGCGCTGCCTGAGAGGAGCAGGGCAATCCAGAGGGCAAGCCATGACAGCAGTGAGGTGGGAAGCAGTGCCAGAATGCCAAGCGCCCAGAGCAGCCACGGCTGCCAGGCAAGCGTGGTCACGAAGCCAGCGGCGGATTTTTTCCGACCCGGCAGAAGCTGAAGAGAGGCGGACAGGAGGGCCAGCATGGCTGCACCGCTAACGAATCCGAGGGGGATGCCCCCTGCCCCGCCGGCACGGAGGCTCTGCGCCATCCAGTCTCCCCAGCCCATGAAATGTAACGCGTCTTCGATGATGATGAGATAAACCGGAGCGATGAGGCACAGGGACTGCAGGCGCACGCGGAGCAGTGGCAGCAGTTGATTTAAATGATGGAGCCAAAGCCGCGATGCTTTGGGAACACCGCGTGCACGCAGGGAGAAATCGAGGTTTGAAATTGACCTGCCATCCATGATGACCGCGTGAATCATTTCACCGCAGAGCGGCAGGGCCAGGAGCAGCGCCGGGGCTAGAAACTCCCAGAGTGCCTGAGCGAACGGCGCGCGCTGACTGCCTGGAAACTGCGCGGGCATGAGTGATTCGACGGGCCAGCCCAGGCGGCCGATCCAGCCGCTGATGAAGCCCCAGGTAAGGACGACCACAGGGACACAGGCGAGCGCACGGCCTAGCAAAGCGATGAACTTTTCCGTGCGGGGGCCGATCTGCCGCGCGCGCAGTCCTACGATAACGGCAATGCACAGCGCGAGCAGCAGTCCCGTGGCAAGAACCAGCAGGCTGGAACTGCAACGCAGCCAGAAGTCGGGGCCGGGCAGCGCGAGCACTTTTGCATCGTGATGTTGGAAAGGCAGCAGCAGCAGTGCGGCGATCAAGCCGCCGAGAAGCAGGCGCAAGGGCAGCCACCGTGGCGGCAATGAGAAGGGCTGCAGGCTCGTCATTCCGGCGTGCGCAGTTGAAGTTTGAAAAGGGGAGCGGTCGGCGTGAGTCTCGGCGGCCCGGTGAGTGTTTGCAGGGTCCAGTCAGAAACGGGACCGCGAGTTGATCTCTTTTCACGCAGGGTCGGCATGGCGGCGGCCTCGTCATGCGTGGTGAACAGAGTGAGCATGGGATGCAGAGGAAGAAGGCGGGACTCGAGCTCCCGCACGCGCCTTGGCACCTGCTCGGGATCGTATTCGGCAGCGAGGGCTTCGAGGATGAGATCGGTCTGCGGGTCAGAAATGCCGCAGAAATTGCTGCCGCCTGTTTTGGCCTGCGCGGAGTGCCACCAGGGGAGCTGGTCCCAGGAAACTTCGAAGCGCTGGTCGAGCAGCACGGCGTCAAAGCGGTGCTCGTGCAGACGCTGGGCGAGAGACTGGGCGTCGGGAGCGAGCTCGATCTTCACCTCGGCGCCGAGCTTGCGCCATTGTGCAACGAGGAGGTCCGCCGTGCGGGTGTGCAGTGCGTCGCTGCTGGGAACGAGGAGGGTGAAGCGGAGTGGACGCTCCGGGCTGCGCGCGATGCCTTTGTCATCTCGCGGCCAGCCTGCCTCGGCAAGAATTTTGCGCGCCTGCTCAAGCTGAAAAGGCTGGCTCTTGGCGAGGGTGCTGAACCAGAGGTTGGGAGCGAAGAGGCTGGCATCTGCGTGGCCGAGACGCCCGGGGAGTGTGCGGATGAGTTCATCTGTGTCCGTGGCCAGCGCCAGCGCCTCACGGCAGCGCTCGTGTTTCAAAACATCGTTCCGGGTGTTCCAAAGCACGACCAGGCGCTGCCGAGGCGGAGTGAAACGCAGTCGCTCCAACTGGGTGCGATCCGCCGCAGGCCAGACCAGATCCACGGTGTGAGTACGGACGCCAATCTGCGTCATCAAGGGCGAGACAGCGAAGTTAAACATGAAACTCGGCATTGCCTTGTCCTGCTGCACCGGGGTCAGGAAAAGCGATCGGGGATCGCGTGAGATGATGCGGTGCGTTCCGGCACCCGGCGGCGCATCGTGTACAAAATCAGACTCCTGCGGTGCGGGATGAGCCCGCAGCCATGCTGCGGGCAGAATGGGGAGATTTACCAACACACAGAGGGCGGTGCCCTGACGGCGGCGGAAGGACACATGCAGGCGGGTGCCTTTGTTCTGCGACTCCATCGTCTGGATATTACTTAACGCTTCACGATTCGGCAGAGGCCAGGCGTTGGTGCGGAGGAATTCGAGGGTGGCCTTGGCATCTTCTGCCGTCGCGGGCGTACCATCATGCCAGTGCTGGCCGGGGCGGATGTCGAGATCAAGCACCGGCTCACTCAACGCACCGATTTCCCCCAGGGGATTGATGGACGCCGGTTCCTCCGCGCTGGCGTCTAGGAAACGATGCAGGTCTGCGAGCAACTGCTGAGAATCGCCCGCCACCACAATTTCACAGGCGTTCGCCCCATCGAACCAAACGCGCTGGATCTGCCCCGCCTGCTTGGACCCTGCCATGAACTTGTCCCAAGGCTGGCGTAGCGCGGTGCGGCGCTCGATACGCCAGTAAACGACGGGCTTGATATCCAGCCCCGCGATGACCTCAAAGGCCTGGCGGACACCTTCGGCGTTGGGCTCGGTGAAACTCAGCAGCAGACGGTTTTCCAGGACTCGCACCGTCCCGAGATGCCACTCGGTCCAGCGGTTGTTTTCACCGATCTGGGCATGCAGCAGGTCCTGCGCATGTTTGGCGGCGGCTTCATTTGCAAACCAGCAGGTCAAGTCCTGCGTCCAGCGCCAGAACTCCGCGAGTCCGGGCTGCAGCGTGCCATCGCCCCCGAGCCGGATGAGCGGCTCATGCACCAGATCCGAGATCTCATGCTCAAGCTCTGTGGCCGGGAGAAAGGGATTCAGAACTGGCGCGCTTTGGGAGAGCATCGCGACGACACCCCCGGTGCGTTCTGTACGACTGCGACTGGAGTCATGCACGGACCAGCCCGCCGCCGCTGCAACGAGCAACGGAAAGCCAATGATCAATGTGCGGGCCAGAATCATGCGAAGTGCCAAGCTAGAGCATGCTCACCGTGACGGCAAGACATCGCTAGATGCCACTCATAACGCCGTCATCCGTGACCTGGATGCGCTCGGCGGCAGGCACTTTTGGGAGCGCGGGCATGCGCATCATGGTGCCGGTGAGAGCGACTAGGAAGCCCGCGCCGTTGGCGATTTCGAAATCGCGCACGGTGATGGTGAAGCCACGCGGACGGCCGCGCTTTTTCGCATCGTCGGAGAGGGAGTCCTGCGTCTTGGCCATGCAGAGCGGGAGCTTGTCGAAGCCGCTGCGGGAAAGCAGTGCCAGCTTGGTGCGTGCTTCCTCGGTGAGCTGCACGCCGTCGGCACCGTAGATCTTGGTGGCGATGGCGGTGAGCTTGGTTTCGACGCTGTCTTCCGGCTGGTAAAGGAAGGATAGCGGCGGGGCCTCCTGGGCGACTGCGGCGAGCACTTTTTCGGCGAGTTCAACGGCTCCGGCGCCCCCTTCCCCGAAGACATTGGCGGTGGCGCTGGGGATGCCGCGTGACTGGCAGAACTCATGCACCAGAGCGAGCTCGTCCGGGTGGTCGTTGGTAAACTGATTGACTGCCACGATGAC
>NZ_JAQSEA010000099.1 GCF_029946185.1 Prosthecobacter sp. | reverse complement strand
TGGAGCACAAGGCGGGCATTAGCCGAGACATGATCCGCAACGCTCTCGATGATGCCCTTTCTGGCAATGTCATCGGATGCATACGCGAAGGCAGGCCGAAGCTCGCGCATGATGCCGGTCAATCAGCGCGCTATGCCTTGAATTGGAGCAGTGCCCCCTACACGACCCGACCAGCAGAGTTCCGAGGCTTCTTTGATGGCGAAGGTAATCGCACAGACATTCCGAACGAGTTCTTCGATGTCGTGATCCCAAACGAACCCCTCTCTGTCATCAAGGTCGTCGGCTCCGTCATCCGTCACAGCATCGGCTTTCAAACCAAGCATGGCCGTCGTCGGCAGCAGGTTGCCCTCTCCTATCAGCAGATTCAAAACTATGCACGCTTTGGCAGTCGTTCTGATCTCGCCAAAGCTGTGCGTGTTGCGTTGGAAAAAAACTACATCATCCGTGTCGAAGAAGGCGTTTTCAGTCACCGCTACGGTGTGCGACGCAGCGCCACCTATGCCTTGTGCTGGTCGGATTATCGTATCGGTCAGAAAATCGCACCAGCAGTCGATGAGTCAGAAAATCGCACCAGCATCGGTCAGATTTCCGCACCAGCCGATCAGTCGGAAATTCAGACCAGTATTAAAACGAAACCAGAAAATGAAACTATAAACAGGCAACCGGCGGCAGACACCGAGCTTGCGCATAGTCTCGTCGCAATCGGCTTTAGCGAAAAAACCGCCGCAAAGCTGATTCGGGAGCATACCCGGCAAACCATTGAGGAGCAGATTGCATGGTTGCCGCATCGGGCACCAGCACGGAGTCCAGCGGGATTGCTACGCCGGGCGATAGAACAGGCATGGCCCGAACCAGCCAAACTTCGGGCGACTGAAGTTCAGGGCACCACAGGCTGGGAGTTTGCTCGCGGATTCTACGCGGCCTATGGCGGCAATCGAGGCGAGCCGGTGAATGAGCCTTCGCCGCGTGAAGCTCAAATCGCCGCTGATTTTGTGCAGCGTCTCACTCGTGCTTCCGCTGGCGAAAGCCACGTCGGTGAGTGGGGTCGTGCATTGGGGCAAGTGGCCCGCGAGCAGCGCAATCCGTTTCCATCGCTCCAACTAGCGATCCGCCAGCTAGGTGACGCTTTCCTCGTGAAGGTTGAGAAGCAGCGGCTTCATACCCAGCTCGCTTCCGTAACCCAGTTGCGCGAGCAGCACGAGCAAACCCACCGTGCAGCATGGCTGGCTTGGCTCACCGAGCAGGAGAGCGCGATGCAGCAATCCCAGCCCGAGGAATACGCCCGATTCATCGCCAAGCGCGAGCACGAGAGGGCCGACCTCGCTGCCGATCCGAAGCCGTGGTCGAAGAAGGCCCTCGACAGCTTCGATGTCGAAAGCGTGCGCCTCAGCGCTTTCCGGCAGTACTTCGGCCTCCCAGACTTCTGGCGGTGGGATGCCAGCATTAACAACCAAGCCCTTAACCCAACCGCATGAAAATCATCACAGTTATCAATGCCAAAGGCGGATGTGGCAAAAGCACCATCGCCATGAGTGTCGCCAGCGGGCTCGCACGCTACGGTCATCGCGTCTTGCTCATGGATCTCGACCCCCAGGCACAAGTCACACAATGGCTCGCCGCAGGGGACGGACTCACCGCCGATGGCACCCTCGTGTCCGCGCTCATGCGTCAGCAGACACTCAGCGATGTTATTCAAGCCACAGGCTTTGAACGATTGTCCTTCGTAGCCAGCGCCGATGGCTTAGAAGACCTCGGACGCGAGATCAGCCAGACCGAAGGCTATCCGTCAATGCTCACTCAGCTCATCGCCGAGGAACACATCTCGGATCGCTTCGACTTCATCGTCATCGACTCACCGAATCAAATCTCGCCGATCATGGAGAATGCCATCTTTCCAGCCGACGCTTTCATCGTGCCCTTTGAGAGCACAAAGGCCGTCAAGAGTTACGCCAGCATTTACAAGCTCCTGCTCAAACTCCGGCCCAGCGCCGACTTCCGCCTCCTTCATGTGCTGAGCAACCTCACGCGGCTGCCCGGCCTGCGGAAGCGTGTCCTCACTCTCATGCAGAATGACGCCATGGCATCCGCACGCAGCGAGATACGCTCCTGCGGCTGGCTGGCTCAGGTGGACGAAAACGGCGGCAGCATCTTCCATTACCGCCCGCTTTCCAAAGGAGCTCAGGACATGGCCGCCCTCGTCGAAGAGGTGCGTGAATTATTCACTAACGGGCAACCCGCCCACCCGGAGATCGCAGACGCCGTGAGTTCAGTCGATGAACCCCAGCTCGACGCGATCACCGACTCAACAGCATGAAATTACCCGAAGGCAAAAGCCGCCTCGATCTCGTCAAATCCGGCCTGACTGGCGGACTGCCCAAGCGAGGCCGCTTCATCGTCTCTATTGACCGACTTCTCGAAGACCCCGACAACGAACGCAAAACCTTCAGCAACATGGACGACATGATCGAGTCCGTGCGCCGCCACGGCATCATCGAGCCGATCACTGTCACCCCGGATGGCGAACACTACCGCATTCTCACCGGCCACCGCCGCTTCCGTGCCGCCAAGGCAGTCGGTCTCCCCGAGATCGAAGTCCTTGTGCGTGAACCGGATGACAGCATTAACCGCCGTTTCAAAAGTTTGATCTCCAACATTCAGCGTGAAAACATCGGAGCGGTGGAGCTGGCCGAGACCCTACGCGCCTTGCTCGACTCAGGTGCCGTCACCACCCAGCGTGAACTCGCCCGTCAGGTAGGGAAGAGCGAACAGTGGATGAGCGGCATGCTGCGCGTTCTGGAGCTGCCAGCACGCGTTCAGGAAGAACTACGCACCACATCCGCTATCGGTTACGAAATGGCTCAGCGTATCGCTCAGGTGAGTGATACCAAGCTTCAGGATGAGCTGGTTATCGCTGCGAAAGCAGGGGAGAGCACCCGCAGCATCCGACACCGCATCGACTCACACCTTGCCCAGCAAGGCGGCAGCCAGTCTAAACGGCAGCGCACTGCGCTGGTCATTCACCTGACTCACAAACAGGGCACATGCATCGCCACCGTCAAGGCCCGACGCGAGCCGCAGGCTAGGGAAGCCATGCTCACCGCGCTACGCCACCTGGAGCAGCAGGTCAGAGACGACGATTCGCTTCGTTGATTCAAGCCCTCGACAAACCGAGCCTGGTTTGATACAATCCAACCATCATGACTCAAGTAGCCATTCAACTTCCTGATGAACTGAACCAGTTCGTCCAGAAATCGGTCGATTCCGGTGCCTACCACAACGCAGACGAATTTTTCGTCAGTGTGCTCGCGACGTTCAAGGAGCAGGTCGAGTCGCGCCTCACGGCTGAGGATGAATCCAAACTCGCGGCGCTGCGGGTAGATGTTCAGCACGCCGCTGATCAGCTCGACCGTGGTGAAGGCATCCGTGACTTTGATTGGGATGCTTTCCTTGCTGATCGTCATCGCGCCCATGCGGCCCGGAAATCAGCTTAATGCCTTCCATGCCGCAGATCGTTTATTCATCAGACTCACTCACCGACATCCGGGACATCTGGGACTACATCGCTGAAGACAGCGAACTGCAAGCCGACCGGCTCATTCAGCGGTTTCGGGAAAAACTCAACTACCTCGCCAAGTGGAACACACTGGGCCGCCCGCGACCTGAATTGACACTGCATTGCCGCAGCTATCCTTTCGACAAATACTGCTTTTACTACCGCCCCATCGACGATGGAATCGAACTGCTCAGGCTCCTGCACTCCGCCCGCGACCTTGATCAAATCCAGTTTCAACACTGATCACTGAGTCACACCACACGACAACGAATCCGTCAAGGGCTTCGACCTTATAGGGCTGCTGCAAAGCAGCTCTTTTTTTTGTCACAGCAGCGTCAAGGACACCACCCAGAAACTACGGGCGACTGATGTTTTCATCAAAGACACGTCATGTCCGAAATCCAGATTTGAAGCCATTTTCTCCGCCCATGTCGTGAAAATAATAATGTGCGACGTGCGTGAGCCCCTCCCTTCACCCCTATTTACATGGTATGTAGGGGTGCGCGAAAAAATCGCGGCGGATCGCTATCGCTTGAAATGACGATTACGCGGCTTCACTGAGCGGCGAAAATGCCGCCAGGGCCGTGAGACGGGTGCCCCCACGTGTTCGGGCTCAACGCCCGACTTCACGCGTTTTCCTCCAGCGACAAGGACTTGATCGACTTACGGACAAAGGTCATGCCGGAACCGGGCTAACCGCCCTCGGCCAATGACCAAACGCGTGAAGTCGGCCGCTGCGGCCAGCCGGCAAAAATGCCGGACTGTCCTTCGCCCTCACACGTGGGGGGACGACGAGTATAGTACGCGTGCTGACCTTTTGACTAGCGGCATTCGGACGACTTGCGTGAAGCTGCGTACTTGCTGGCATTGGTTCAAGGGCAACGGTCAGTTTTTTGAACACGGTCGTAGGCACGGAGCATCGCTCCCCTCTCATCATCGTAGTATAGGGTGCCTTCCTCTCCGTCGATCCAAACTCTGTAACGCCCCCTCTTTAGCCCAACGGTAATGCGATGATTGTCCAATTTGATGGTCTTACCGCCTTGGCGATTGACTCGCCACGATCTGCGGTTCGGGAATCGACTTCTCCGCGCCGTCCGGTTTCGCAGCAGGCGTTCCCGGCGCTTGGGTTCCACATAATCATTGGTCAGATTGCAGGCACACACACACCCGACCCTGATTGTGTCGGAGTATTCCGGATGTGCGAGGATGTGAACATAGCGTATCTGCTCGTGTTCGCAGAACTGGCAGTCCTCATAATCACCGTATTCCAATCCTTC
>NZ_JAQSEA010000098.1 GCF_029946185.1 Prosthecobacter sp. | reverse complement strand
TGCGGGAGGTTGTGCGGGCGCGGCTAGGTTTCTTCGGCGCGGCCGATTTCCCAGGCTTGGTCGTTGTCGGCGGGTAATTCGGCGATGTCTTTTTCGAAGAGCTGGGTGAGCGCGACGCGGCGCTCACGCACGATGCTGGCGTAGGCGTCTTCGTCTTCATGGACGGGTATGAGGAGGTGGAAGGTCTGGTCATCGTAACGCCGCCAGCGGCGGGCGGCACGCTCGGTGGCGTAGGCGGGCTTGCCGAGGGCACGGAGGGCGCGAACGGCGAGATCCTGTGCGCTGCCCATCTGCTCATGTACGGCGTCTTCGGCGGCGAGCCCGAGGCGCATGAGTTCAACGCGGTGATCGTAATCGTGGGCGCGCGCCAGGATGCGGAGTTTTGGGAATCTCTCGCGTACGTCTGCGATGAGCTGTGCGACTTTGGCCTGATCTGCGAGGGCGATGATGAGCATGCAGGCCTGCTCAATGCCGGCGGCGTGGAGGAGATCGAGGCGGGTGGCGTCGCCGTAGAAGACTTTGAAGCCGAATTTGCGGAGCATTTCTACGTGATCGGGATCGCTTTCCAGGACGGTGACTTTGACGCCCTGGGACATCATGATGCGACCGACGAAATTGCCGAAGCGGCCGAAGCCGGCGAGGATGACGGGTGCGTGTTCGTCGATGGGATCGGGTGCGCGCTGCGCCTTACTCACTGCGGTGTAGCGGGGGGCGATCAAGCGTTCGTAAATGATGAAGAGGAGCGGCGCGATGGCCATCGAGAGGGCGACCACGGCCACGAGGAGCTTGGCGGTTTCGGCACCGAGGATGTTCTGCTGCATGGCCATGGAGAGGAGCGCGAAGGCGAACTCACCGCCCTGCGCAAGTGCGAGTGCAAGAAGCCAGCGGTGGCTGCCGCAAATTTTGAGCAGGGTGGCGATGACAAAAATCACCGCAGCCTTCAAGGCGATCAATCCCGCCACGAGTGCTGCAACGAGGAGTGGCTTGCCGGCGATAACGGTGAAGTCAAGCGAGGCACCGACGGCGAGGAAGAAGAGGCCGAGGAGGAGGCCTTTGAAGGGCTCAAGGTTGCTTTCCAGTTCATGGCGGTAGTGACTGCCCGCGAGGACGACACCCGCGACGAAGGCGCCGAGGGCTGGTGACAGGCCGACCTGCGTCATCAGCAGGGCGACACCGACGATGAGGAGGAGAGCGGCGGCGGTGAGGAGTTCACGCAGTCCGGTTTTCGCCAGAATCGCAAAGCCGCGTGGCACTAAGAACTGGCCGGCGATGACGATTGCGACCACGGCCCCCAGCGTAACGAGTGGCTGCGCCCAATGGGGCAAGTCATGGAGCCAGCCATCGTGAACTACTTTGGTGCCGCTCGCGGCGAGGAGCGGGAACACGGCGAGCATGGGGATGACGGAGATGTCTTGAAACAGCAGCACGGCGAACGAATCGCTGCCGCCGTCGGTGCGCATGAGAGCTTTTTCTTGAAGCGTCTGAATCACAATGGCGGTGGAAGAGAGCGCCAAAATCATGCCGATGGCGATGGAGGGTTTGGTTTCCAAGCCGCAGGCCATGGCGATGCCCATGACCGCAAGGATGGTCAGCGAGACCTGCAGACCACCGAGGCCAAAGATGGGGCCGCGCATGCGCCACAGGCGGGAAGGCTCGAGTTCGAGGCCGATCATGAAGAGCATGATGACGACGCCGAATTCGGCGAAGTGCATGGCTTCCTCGCCCTGTGCCCCCCCGACCCAGCCGAGGGCGAAGGGGCCGATGATAGCGCCGCCGATGAGGTAGCCGAGGACGCTGCCGAGACCGAGGCGATGCGCGATGGGCACCAGCAGCACAGCGGCTCCAAGGTAGATGAAGGCAGAGAGGAAAAAATGCGGTGCGTGCATGGGTTACGCAGGAATGAGGTCGTTGATCTTGTGCGCCGCTGCCGCCTCCTCAAGCGGCAGTATTTCATCCCGCAGGGCGGAGAGCAGTCTGGCATACCTTTGCGCCAGCGGCTGGATGCTCGCGGCACTCGCAAACTGATTCGCGCTGTAAACGATGTGCGGTGCCAGGTAGCGCAGGCCGCAGAGAGAGGCGGTCTGATCAAACGGCGCGAGGAGCTGGCGGATGGTGAAGCGGTTGCGACCCTGCGAGCAGTAGATCTCTTCGGAGCCGCCGGCGCTGATGGCCTGCAGGAGGATCTTGCCTTGCAGGGCGATGCCCCCTTCCCCGTAGGCCCAGCCATAGGTCAGTACGAGATCGAGATATTCCTTCACCAAAGAAGGTGCGCTGTACCAGTAGAAGGGGTGCTGCAGGACGATGACATCGTGCTCCTTGAGCAGCTTTTGCTCCTCTTCGACATCGATGAGGAAATCGGGATAGAGTTCGTAGAGGTCGCGAAAGGTCACGCCGTCCACTTCACGCGCGGCTGCTGCGAGCCGGCGATTGATGCGCGACTTGTGAGGGGCAGGATGGGCGTAGAGGACGAGGACGGAGGGCATTGTGCGGGGACACTTGGATCAAAGCAGAGATGACGCCAAATGAAATGGGATTGCGGATGGTTGGGAAGAGGGAGGCGGAGGGGGATGATCAACGATTTTGCGGAGGGGCGCGATGGGTGGCCAGGACCTTTTCCGGACCGGCTGAAGCTGGGACTACAGTACGAAGAAATGCGGACCCGACGCGGATGGGGTTGGCGGGGTGACGGTGTTTGCGGAGCGGATGGGTCGAGGACGAGTTCGAGTAGGAGGACGAGGACGATTGGGGGAGCGAAGCTGTGGGATGGCTTGCAGGATGATGCGCGCGACGGAGCAGTGATTGGGCTAGCGACCACGAGCTAGCCAGACACCCAGGACGGCGATGGCCATGCCGATGAGGGAGAGGCCGGTGAGGGTCTCGCCGAAGATGGCCCAGGCCATGAGGGCGGTGACGGCGGGGACGGTGTAAAAGAGACTGGCGACATTCACGGCGGTGCCGCTGCGGATGAGGTGATTGAGGAGGCTGATGGCACCGATGGAGAGGACGAGGGCCACCCAGAGAAGTGCGAAGACGAACTGGCCGCTCCACTGGATCTGCATCGTTTCTGTGGTGAAGGCGAGGACGGCGGTGATGAGCAGGCTGGCGGCGTACTGGACCACGGTGCTGGTGCGGAGGTCGAAGGCGGGGCAATGACGCTTCTGCCACATGGTGCCGACGGTGATGCCGACCAGGGCGGCAACGGCGGGCAGTGTCATGGCAAAGGTGAGTCCGCTGCCGGTTTTGTGAGCGACGACGAGAATGGTGCCGAGAAAGCCGAGCGCGAGGCCTGACCACTGGCGGGGCAGGACGCGCTCGCCGAGGGCCATGCCTGCGAAGGCGGCGGTGAAGAGGGGCTGGAGTGAGACGATCAAACTCAGGATGCCGGCGGGAAGGCCGAGGCGCAGGGACCAGACGCAGCCGCTGAGGTAGAGGGCGTGGATCATGAGGCCTGCGAAGGCGACGTGTGCGACCTGTGCTTTTCCTTTGGGCCAGGGGGCGCGGGTGAGGAGGGCGATGGGGATCAATATCGCGAGGACGATGCAGTAGCGCAGCGTCAGGAAGGTGAAGGGCTCGGCGTAGGGGACGCCGAGCTTTGAGCCGATGAAGCCGCTGCTCCAGAGGAGGACGAAGAGCCAGGGGATGGCGGCGGTCCAGCGGGAGGTGTGAGATTGGACGGGCACTCGGTTAGGGCAATTGAGCGTGGGCTTTGGATCTGAGGCGTTGTCTGACCGCGCCATCCATGCGGCGGTGTTCAGCGTAGGCGCTGCTGGTGGGCATGGGGTGTGGAGGGGTGCTGGGTTTGCTTCCCGATGACTGGCGCAGGTACCAGGGTAGCCTCGCTGAGGCTCGGCAACCCTTCGCTATGATACGCAGCCCCTTTGGGGCTGAGGAGGCGGCTTCAGCGCGAACGGAACGTCTGCTTAATCGGGGGTCATTCATGCCTGATGTGAATGGCACGCGGTTAAGGTCACGCGTCGCGAAACAGAGAGCCTGAGGTAGAAAAACTCCAGAAGCGGGGATTTCCAGTTCGCAGGAGGTGGCTCGCACAGAGAGAGGGGTAATCCGCGCTGTGTCTGGCAAGCAGGATGACACGCTGGAGGCTGGGAGGCTGAGGAGACGTGCGGAGGCCTGGGTGCATGCGGAGTGCTGCGGACTGGAAGTCCGCGCGCCGGGGCGCTTTGGTCTGCGCCGCTTCATGTCGTGATGCATACGCTTATCTGAACGCCCTTCATGTCTAATGTCTTATTCATCGAGCTGCTGAATTCGCGCGAGATGGCGGCCGCCTTCGAAGGGGGTGGTGAGGAAGATGTCCACGATTTGGAGGGCGGTGGGGAGATCCATCATGCGCTGGCCGAGGGAGAGGACGTTGGCGTCGTTGTGGAGGCGGGTGAGGCGGGCGGATCGAGATTCCAGCATAGGCCGCAGCGGACGCCGCGGACGCGGTTGGCGGTGATGGCTTCGCCATTGCCAGAGCCGCCGAGGACGATGCCGCGCTCGAAGGTGCCTGCGGCGACGGCTTCGGCGACGGGGCGGATGAAGCGGGGGTAATCGACGGGGGCTTCGGAGTGGGTGCCGAAGTCTTCGACTTCATGGCCTGCGGCGCGGAGGTGCTGGAGGATGGCCTGCTTGTAGAGATAGCCGGCGTGATCGGAGCCGATGGCGATTTTCATGAAGTGTGAGGGGTGAATTGAGAGGTGATCGTGTAGCGGGAGCGCTGGGCTCATCCCGACGGAGCGAGATGGCTACTGTACGGAGCCGATGGCGATTTTCATGGTGTTATAGCGGTTCGCAAAACTCATTTCCATTTAGCAGGCTGTTTCTTGCTAGCAGATCATGGGCTTCGACGGCGGCTGGCTGAGGACAGCCAGCCCTACCTTCGCTGGG
>NZ_JAQSEA010000097.1 GCF_029946185.1 Prosthecobacter sp. | reverse complement strand
CCCTCGTTATGGAAATTTGTACAGCAAAATCATTTCTCGCTCCGTCTTCTAATCAACACATTCAGTCGCTCTGTTCATGCGTAAGCCCTGGGGCGAATGCAACAAACCTCACAAATTCAACGCCTGGGTATACGCGGACGCCAGCGCTGAGGTGCGGAGAGTGCAGCAAACCTCACAAATTCAACGCCTGGGTATACGCGTGAGCGCCCCCCTGAACGAGTAAGGCAGTTTCCAAAATGACTTCCTGAAAGCGGCGCGTGGCGACGCTCGACAGTGCTTGGAGGACCAAGCGCCCCACCTTGCACCAAGGTGCGTTTGCTGACGCTCTGAATGTATGCCGGGCATGTAGAAAGGTATCTTGATGAACATCCGCCATGGCTAACAGGCCTTTATTGTGGATCGCATCATGGAGTGAAGCCATGTGGTTCATCCATAAAGCTCATCCACAGGCACAGCGTATCAGTGTATGATACACACCATCAGCATCACAGTCCGCAGCGTGCGTATGGTAGTACCTGCTTTAGCAGGCTCTGGACGCGTCATCCAGAGCCTGCTAAAGCAGGTACTACAGTACAGCCCCCAGCCACGCGGAGTGGTAAGAGCTTCCCGCAGCCTCTAGGAAAATGCTTTCACCCTAGGATGTGATCCTCATAGTGATGATGAAGTGACCTGACTTGCCGCCCTAGGCCCACCGGCTTGGCCTGGAAGATGGCCGGCCGCTTCAGGCTGGGCGAGCTTTTCCTCATGTTTGAGCGCCTCCGGCAGTTCAGAAGACCTCACGCACTAAGTCGTGATCATCTGCCAGGATGGAATCTTCCGGGATGGGATGCTCGCGCGAATACCCAGGCGTTGAATTTGTGAGGTTTGTGCACTCTTTGCGCCGAACTAGGCTGCTGGCAGATCCCCCCCCCTCAGTGTCCATTCCTCGGAACACAACGCGTCTCGCGTTGCACAAGGCAGCCGTCTTTGCCACTGCGGGGCAGGCCGCCGTGCGATGATTACGCGGCCATCAGCTTCTGTTTGCCGCCTTCGGCGAGCATGGCGGCGAGGTCGGGCATGTAGCGGGCGATCTCGTGGGAAAGCATAGAGAGCCGGGTTTCGGACTTCCAGTTGCCTTTCTTGCTGCGGTCGGAGTCGGTCATTTCGACTTCGACGAGGGCGGAGAAGACGGTGGAGTCAGCCTGAAGATCGTGTTGCAGTATCATGATGAGAGGGAAGGTTGATCCGGCGTCAGAAGAACGAGTTGTCCGTCCTTGAGAGTCCATTTGCGTCTGTCCAAAGCCCCCGTGTTCAACATGGCATCAATCCCATTGCTCAACAGCATCCGCGCCGCCTCGGCGGGGCTGCTGCCAAACGTGCCCTTCAAGGTCATGTCTTCGAGGTACTGCTTGATCTGCGGTGTGATCGCGATCGTCAGTGACAAGGAGTCGAAGGTGTTTGAGGGGCGGGCCATCCAATAATAACCGGGTTATAACCCCATTTAAATCCCATCTTGGCTCCCGGGTCAAGATTGGTTTGGATTAATTTGGCATTTTAACCCCAATAAAACCCCGAATTTATTTAAGTTTTCTTAAATAACTGGCAGTTATCGATGGAAATCGGCCCCGAACAGCGTTCAAAACCCTCTTATTTATGAAAAGATTCCTCTCTGCCACACTCCCCATCGCCCTCCTGGGTGCCGCTTTGCTCAATTTGAACGCTGAAACCAAAGGCGAAGGCGACTGGCAAAACTGGTTTGCCGACGGCTCACTCCAAGGCGGCCAGATCATCAGCGGCAAAGCCACCTACAAGGTCGAAAACGGCGTGCTCACCGGCACCACGACCGAAGGCAGCCCGAACAGCTTCCTCGCCATCGGCCCCTTCAAGGACTTCGAACTCGAGTTCGAGGTGAATGTGGATGATGCGCTCAATTCCGGTGTACAGGTACGCAGCCACATCGCCAAGGAAGGCGATCCGGTGCCCGAAGGTGCCAAGGGTAAGCTTCCAGCCGGACGTCTTTACGGGCCGCAGTGCGAGATCGCCATCAATGGCACGGCGGGCAATTTCTACGATGAAGCACGCCGCGGCACCTGGTGGAGCCTTCTGACGGACACCGAGGCCGTCCGCACGGATGCTGCCAAGGCTGCTTTCAAAAAGGGCGAGTGGAACCACTACCGCATCGTGGTGAAGGGCGATCATTACCAGAGCTTCGTCAATGGAGTGCCCACCGCTGATTTCACCCAGCCCGGCGATCCAGAAGGCCACATCGGCTTCCAGGTGCACGGCATCAAAGGCGGCACCGGCCCCTACAGCGTGCGCTGGCGCAATGTGAAGTTCCGCGAGACGAAGTAAGCGCCTAGCAAGATCAGGCCGCCTGCTCCTGCGGCCGCCATCCAGCCACGCCACCACGGCGTCTGCTGGATGGAAATGGGGAGGGAGCGATCTCCCGCCAGCAGGAGCATCCAC
Organism: Prosthecobacter sp.; assembly: GCF_029946185.1. Classification (GTDB taxonomy): domain Bacteria; phylum Verrucomicrobiota; class Verrucomicrobiia; order Verrucomicrobiales; family Verrucomicrobiaceae; genus Prosthecobacter. The sequence goes on along the minus strand of NZ_JAQSEA010000097.1, from coordinate 2,481 downwards.
CTGGGCCCTGCCTCAGGATGCGCCGCATCGTGCGTCCACAGCAGCACGTCGTGCAGCTTGCCCTTCTGCATTTCAAACACGACCTCCGGCTCTGTGCTGTGCCAGCGCCAGGCGGAGGTGATCAAAGAATGTGCCTCGCCTTCGGTTTCAGAAGGCAGGTAGGCGGCGGGGGCATAGTCCTCCCAGTTGTCATGTCGTGAGGTGCGGGCTGCGGCCAGAGAGCTCAGCGGCACCAGGGACTCGTGCTGGCGCAGGCGAATGGGATCTGCCAGTGCCTCCAGCGCGGCAGGTTCATCCATGAGCATCGGATTGCTGCCGTAGTCTGCGGTGATTTCCAGCAGCACCTCGGCATCCGGCAGGAGCGTGAGTTTGGCGCTCAAGAATTCTGTTCCATGCCCCAAAGCACACAGGGGGGCCAGAACGGCTCCCCCTGCGGCGAGAATGAGGATGGATCGCGCGAGGCGCATCATTATTTCTTCACGTTCCACTTCAAGATACGGCCCCACTTGTTCCACTCGGTTTCGAGGATGTTGCCATCATTGTCGAAGGTGATGCCATGCGGGCTGGTGACGACGCCCTGCTTCCAGTCCTTGGGAGCGATGCCGGGGGTGTTGGTCATCTGTGGGCTGGTGCCGAGGTCGGCGACGCGCTTGCCGGCTTTGTCCCACACGCTGACGTTGCCGGCGATTTCGGCCACGCACATCAGATCGCCATGGAAGCTGGCGGAGCTGGGATTGCGCATTTCGGTCGCGATTTCGCCGATGAACTTGCCCGCGAGGTCGGTGTGCAGCATGCGCTTGTGGCCACGGTCGCAGATCATGACGCGGGCGGGTTCAAAGCGCGTGTCGATGAAGATCTTGTGGGCGTTGGCGAGAGCCAGGGGCTTGTCCGGGCCGCCGAAGACGCTCTTGAACTTGCCCTCGGCGCTGAACACAAAGATGAAGCTGCGGCCGTAGCCATCGACGACGTAGATGTCGCCGTTGGGGGCCACGTCACAGTTGGTGAGTTTGAGGCCACCAGCGGCGGAGACGCCTTTTTCCTTGGCGATCTTCTTCTCGGTGCCGTCAGCGAGCTTGAGGGTGATCTCCGTTTTGGAGTCGGCGATGCGGACGCCGGAAGCGATGGGGGTCTTCTTCTTCGGATCGGTTTCGTCGCTCTTGGTCACAGCCACGAAATCGCGCTGTTCAGCCGGGAAGGCGCTGGTGGGGATCTCCAGCACGACTTTGCCATCGAGGTTGCACTTGATGACCTTCTGCTCACCGAGCACGGCGGCGTAGATGTGCTCGCCATCGCCTATTTTGCGAATCACAAAGCCATGGAGGGAAGGGGGCAGGGGCAGAGTTTTGATGAACTTGCCGTCCTTGCCGTACACCTGCAGGCCGGCCAGAGCGGGGTCTTTGTCCTGCACGCTTACATAGATGTTCCCAGCGGAGTCCACGGCGATTTCGCCATGGCCATCTCCGATGGTTTCCTTGCCAGCAGGCGGGGTGATGAAGTTCGGGACGAATTCATAGGCCACTTCGGCAGCAGCAGTGCTGGCGAGGGCCATGACGGACAGGAGGGAGAGAATGCGGTTGTTCATCGGGCGAATTCAAACGGAACGCAGGGGCAGCGTCAATCGTACAACGGTGATTTTGCTGGATGATCCTGTCATACGGCAGGAAACTTCAGGTCACACAGCGTGTTCCCATGCATTCCCCCATGAAAAAGGTCCTCCTCATTCTTCTCGCTAGCACGGCGCTGGCAGCTTCCGTCGCTGGTCTGCGTGCGCAGGCGCAACTCACCGACTTTGATGAAAAATTCAAAGCGTTCGACCAAAACAGCGACGGCATCATCAGCGGGGATGAAATGAAGGGCGCGAGCTACCTTCCCCGGCTGGATTTGAACAAGGACGGCAAACTGACCCGCGAAGAAGCGCTCGAAGCCGTCCAGAAGATGCGCAAGCTCACGGGCAATCAGACCGCCGGCATAGGGAATGAGCCCACGGCGGCTCTCTTCAAGCGCCTGGACAAGAACAGCGACGGCAAGCTGACGGCAGACGAACTGCCGAACCCGAAATGGTTCAACAACCTGGATACCGACAAAGACGGCGCGGTGACTTTGAGTGAGGCTGAGACGGTGATGGCCAGTCTGCGCAAGCGTGGCAGCACGGGCAGTTCCACCGCTGGGACCCCGGTCAAACCTGCCGCCGAGGACCCGTCCTTCAAGGAAGCGCCGCAGTGGCTGAAGGGCAGCGAGCATGGCGTGGGGCGCATGGTGGCAGATACCGCACTGAAGACGCTGAAGGGCGATGAGATCAAACTGAGCAACGCAGCAGGCAAGAACGGCCTCGTGGTGGCGCTGTTCAGCACAAGCTGCCCGATCAGTGGCAGGCTGGCACCCGAGATGGCCCGGCTGGAGAAGGACATGAAGGAGCAGGGCGTGGGGGTGCTGCTGGTGAATGCGCCCCCCGGGCAGAAGGCCGAGGATGTGGCCAAGTTC
>NZ_JAQSEA010000096.1 GCF_029946185.1 Prosthecobacter sp. | reverse complement strand
AAGGCTGTGCGAGAACCGTAGTTCCAGGATCTCCCGCTGAAGTGGCTCCAGCGCCGAGATCGTCTCGCGTGCGGCGCTGATGCGATCATCCGCCACCGGCGCGGCCACCTCCGCAGCCGCGGCATCGAAAGGCAGCACCTTGTCCACTGCACGTGCCGCCCAGGCCGCCTGGCTCAGGTGCCGTGCAATGCCAAAGAGGTAGCCACGCGCGCACTTCGGCGATTTCCCGTCGCGCATCCCGCGCGCCATCTGCAAAAACGTCTCCTGCACCAGATCCTGCACGCACTCGCCGCCGCCATGCCGCCGCGCAAAGTAGCGCGTCAGATCCCCCGCGCTCTCCGTGAAGAGGCGTTCGAGCAAGGGAGGATGATCTGGAATTTCCACGTGGGTTGAGAGCAAATCACAGACTGCAGACGCAGCCTATCATCTCCCACGTGCTTCTTTCGATGCAAAAGGTTCGCAGAAATCGATTTTATTTTAAGCAGCGCTACAGCTGCCGCTATGACTCACGCCGGGAGCTGGCTCTTAACCACGTCCATGCTTGCGGCAAACTTGGCCATCACGAGATCACGCGCCTTCTCAGCCTTGGCCTTCGATCCTACGGGGTCTTTTGCCATCGCCAGCACGGTGACGGCGACGCGTTCCAATTCATCTTCCTTGTCGAGATCAAACAACCAGTCGTTCAGACCGATGTCGCGCCACATGTAGCCTTTGCTCGTCTGCTCGGCCCAGCGGCAGACGATGGCAGGGATGCCGTTGCCGATGCACATGATGGGGCTGTGCATCTCGTGCCCAAAGAGTCCGGCGCTGCGGCGGTAGGTACTGATCGCTTCGTCGGTGAGCCAGTAGTTTTCGCGCCAGACCACGCGGGACTTCACGTCTTCGGGCAGCTTGTCGTAGAGCATCTCTTTGGCGATCTGCATCTGCGTCTTGTCCTCCGGGCAGAGGAGGATTTTGAGATCGGTGTTTTTTACCACGCTGATGATGGCATCCAGCAGCGGCTTGCCGTCGTGGTCTTTCATGGCCTCGTTGCGGGCGTGCTTCTTTTCGTCAATCGCCGCCTTCTTTTCTGGAAGCGTCCAGTACGGGGTGTTGCGCATGCGCGGGATGCAGCAGAGGAATTTGCCCTGCTCCAGGCCGTGCTCTTTGAGAAACGCCCCGGCCTTCGCATCATTTTTCAAGTCCACCGCAAAAGCACCATCGGGGCCGAATTCCATGCGCGGGCAGGTACAACCCATCTTCTTCGCCAGTTCCAGCGATACCGAGTCACGGAAGTAAACGAACTTCGCGCCGTTGAGCACGTCAATGGTTTGCACCGGCTTGACGGACTTGTCTTTGATGGTCCTCGGATTCTGCTGACCTGAAAACGTGATGCCATACACGCCATAAGGCTTGCCGGTGGATTGGCTCCATTTCACCACATCAGCCTGTGCCACCAGCGAGGGTCCTGAGCCGTGGAGCAGGAAGTCGCATTCCTCGAAGGACTTCCGCACCTCCTCCCCCTGGATCACCTTCACCTTGGGGAAACGCGCCGCCAGCATCTCTCCCACGCCATTGTCCAGCTTGCTCGGCCACAGCCGCACTTCCACGTCTGGCAGATGCTTTTCCAGCAGTGCCAAAACGCCTGGCGTGTGCGCGATGTCGCCAATGTTTACCGTCTGCCACGAGGAGCGCAGAATCAGGCGCTTGGGCTTTTCAGCAGCGATGGCGGAAATGAAGGGCAGTGCGGCGGCAGAGTGGATGAAATGACGGCGGTTCATGGGTGAATGTTTTAACGCAGAGCACGGCAGGCATGCAACACCTCAAAAAAGGCGCTGACGTACGTATTGCATGCGGCACCATACGGCAGTCCATTACACCCATGAACATCCGCAATCTCTCCACCCTGCTCTGCGTCCTCGTTCTCTCCTCCTGCGCCACGCCACCTAATCCGGAGACCAAGCCGATGGGTGAGGATGTACTGAGCCAGGACGCGATCCACTCTGCCAAGAACGGACCTGTCGATTTCACGGCGCATGTGAAGCCGGTGCTGGAGGCTAAATGTGTGATGTGCCACAACCGCCAGGCGCTGCCGGGGCACCTGAGCCTGGAAAACCGTACGCAGGCGATGCGCTCGGGAGCGCTCGGTGCCTACATCGTGCCGGGGCATCCTGAGCAGAGCCTGCTGGTGGCGAATGTGAAGTCCACGCATCACAATGTCAGTGTCATGCCGGCGGTTGGCGAAAGGTTGACGAAGGATGAATATGCGATCCTGACGAAGTGGGTCAAAGAAGGTGCGCCGTGGCCAGCGGGTGCAGCGGGAACGCTGAAGATCATTCGGTAATCAGAATTTCCGATCTTCGGCATTCGCAATTAGTCTTGGCCCCTCGGACCGCTCATGCTCTACTGGCCGCATGGCAGACCATCGCGCCCTTATTTCCAATCCCGCAGACCTCAAGCCCTCCACAGCCTGGAATGAAACGGTCTGGGCCTACACGAGCGAAGAAGAACTCGTGGATCACACCACGAAGGCGCGGCTTTGCGTGGCGACGCTGCTGCCATTCAAAGACAAGCAGCCTGACTGGGAGGGGTTCTCCAAGAGTGTGCGCTGGATGCAGCAGTGCGGCGAGCATTACGGCGTGGAGATGGTCTTCGTGCTGAATGCGGACACCGGCTACATCTTTGATCTCAGCAATGAATTGTATGCGGAGGTGCTGAAGCGCTTTCGTGTGGAGTTTCCCACCCAGCGCTTCATCGCAGGAGTGACGGCACGCGGAGCGGAGAATGACACGGTGTTTAATGCGGAACGCTACTGGCCGCTGCTGGACATCGCGCAGGAGCACGACAACTGCGAGATGATGATCATGACGAGCAAGCTGCTCAACACGCTGGAGAACGAGCCGCGACGCGATGCCTATTTCCAGATCGCCGAGCATCTGATCCGGCCCGGTATCGCGCATGCGCTGGAGCCTTCCTTTGTACCGTGGGCCACACCGTTTGATCCGTGGCTGTTCCATGAGATCGCGCTGCATCCGACCTATGTCGGCGGCAAGGTGAGCACGCTGGACGAGCCGCATTTCCATTACTGGGCGGCGATGTGCAAGGACTTGAACCTGCCATTCTCCCCTCACAGCGGCGATGATTACGGCATCGCCACGGCGATCAAGCTCGGGCTGCCGTTGCTGATCGGCGCGGGTGTCAGCGCCTGCCCGCTGATCTGCGCGGCGCGTGACATGTGGCTGCTGGACAGCGTGGCCGACAAGAAATTCAAGACCGGCACGGGGCGGTTTGACACGCGGGTGTACAAGCTTTTCGAAGCCTTCCAATCCTTCGAAGACATGGTCTTCCGGTTGGATGAACGCATGAGCGCGTCGCCTTACAAGCACAGCACGGCGCATGTGCTGCACCAGCTTGGGCTGATAGAGTCGCCCGAGGCGCACCCGGACTGCAAGGACCTGCGTGGCGCGGATGAAGCGCAGAGGATGACGGAGGCGATGCGGAGGCCTAGACGGCTTGCGAAAAAGCTGGGGATTCCGCTGTTCGGGGAGTAAATGTGTGACGAGCTATCATCGCACTGGAACAGTGGGCCGATCTGCGAAGCGAAGTTTGTAGTCGTCAGAGTCCAAATAGGCACGCTGGAATCGGACGTGCGCGTAGTGTAATTCTCCTGCTATCTTTTCAATGGCTGAATACACCTTTGCATCTGCATGGTCGTAACAGCCAACAATGACCCGCTTGATGCATCTTGGATCAAAGGATTGATAGTGTGCCTCATCTTTCTTCAAGCCATCTGGAACAGGAAATGAGATGCGGACCTCCTCCTCATAACTCCACTCCAACGCTTTAGTCGAGAGCACGAGATTCATTGCTTGCTCGAATCCAGAAACATCATCACCAAACAGAACCGGAATCGTTGGTGGACTGCTTCGATACACCACTTCGAGCGCATGTTTACTGAGGCAGGTTTTTTGCAAAAACTCATCAGGATCAAACTCAATAACGATACCCCGATGCTTATCTGCGTAATGTGACCACATTAGGATAGAGTCGTGGCGATGCGAGCAGCACAAGATGCGGAAACGTTCTGCGATTTTGCCAACATAATCCCACTTCAGCAACTTTCCCTTTTCCGCCCAACCTTTGTCACTCGTGAGTTTAAGAAACCGTTTTGGCAACTCCACTGCATAATACTCTTTCTCGGCATCAACGCGATTAAGCCTTTGCTGCTTTTCTGCCGTTTCAAGATAGTCTTCAATGATATGTCTTTGTTTGAGACTCTCAAAAAGAAGTTGGTCGGATGGTTTTTGTAGGCGCGGTGTAAGCTCAAATGGGTCATTAAACGCCAGAGGACTGGCCAGACGCATGGTTCTGTTCTCGAGGGTCTTGATACCGCCAACGGGATCGAAATAGCGAAAAAGTGTCATGGAAGTGTATTGCCAAAGGCATCACGTACCTGCCAAAATCGCCTCCATCATCCGCAGCGCTTCCCGATTTGGTTTCACGTCATGCACGCGCACAATGCGTGCCCCGTGTTCGCGGGCGTAAGCGCTGAGGGCGATGGTGGGCCAGAAGCGGTCTTCCATGGCTTCGGAGTGGATGACGCGGGCGATCATGGATTTGCGCGAGACGCCAACGAGCAGCGGGCGCAGCGTGCAGAGCTGCGGCAGTTCGTGCATGAGGGTGAGGTTGTGCTCCAGTGTTTTGCCGAAGCCGAAACCGGGATCAAGCACGATGCGCTCGGGGGCGATGCCTTCGTTTTCGAGCACACGCAGGCGGTTTGCAAAATAGTCCGCCACAGCAGCAACGACATCGTCGTACTGCGGATGGGTCTGCATGGTCTGCGGCGTGCCGGTCATGTGCATGACGACGAGGCCCGCTTTGGATTCCGCAGCGACGCGTGGCATAGCGGCATCGCCACGGAGGCCGGTGACGTCGTTGATGATGTCGGCCCCGGCATCGAGTGCAGCGCGAGCGACG
>NZ_JAQSEA010000095.1 GCF_029946185.1 Prosthecobacter sp. | reverse complement strand
AAAGCAAACCCACCGCCCTCTTCTCACACCGCGCTCACCAGCAGCGTTCCCCCGCTCTCCCGATACGCTGATTGGCGCGCGGCTCCACACATTCAAAATCAACGATCACTAGGCTTAACCGAGCGCCATTCATGCCAGGCATATTTTGAATACACTTCACCTACCTCATTAACTGACAAATGATTAAAGTGAACATCCTCGGCTTTAACTGATGCGTGAAGGCCATGGCCCCTTCCAATCCTCCCATCACTGCACCTCCCCAGTACTGCTCCCAGGCGGTAGCCTGCCCCGCGAATTCACTACAGCGTGCATCTTGACCAGGCCTCCACTTTTTCTCCCCTGGTCGACAGCCGCACGCACGCCGGCAATCACCGAGGGCCAAGGGTGTTTGAGACACTCCGCAGGGCTAAGCCTTCGGCGGAGCAGGCGCATCTAAAGCTTGTCCTGATTCCATTTACCTCAAACAGGCTGGAACGTCCCGCCTTTTGCATGGACGCAGGTTCACTTCTTCAGCAGATCGCGTATCTCCGTGAGCAGCACAATGTCAGCAGCCGGGCCTTCTGGAGGAGCCACGGCCTCCGCCCTTTTCATTCTGGCCATGAGTGTATTGACCGGCTTGATGATGACAAAGAAGATGACCGCTGCGGTGATCAGGAAACCAATGACCGCATTGATGACCATGCCAATGTCCAGCATGTTGGCTGTCCTCTCACCTTTTTCATTCACGAGCTCTCCAATCTTGATGCCCAGGGAGACGTTTGGATTGCCGCCGATGGCCTGGAGAAGAGGCGCGATGATCCCCTTGGTGAAAGCAGTGACAATGGTGCCAAAGGCAGCGCCAATGATGACACCGGTGGAGAGATCGACGACGTTGCCTTTGAGGATAAACGCTTTGAATTCTTTGAGCATGGGGAGAGGGATAAAAAGTGAACGTGACCGGTTCGGGGAACCGATCACGTTCTAACCCCATCAGCAGGGATCAGGCCAGCACAAAATGCGTTCACACTTCCTGCGCGACCTGCCAGCTCTCGGCATCCAGATTCTCCTTGAGATGACGATAACTGTTGGCGATGCGTTCACGCGTCACCTTGCCGAAGAAGCGCACCAGCCTCACCAGCTTGTCGATTTCCACCTCGGGCATCGATGAGTCGTTCACCTTGCTTTGGGCATGGGCCAGCGTGCAGCCCCAGACAAATAATTCGGCCCCCACATCAACAAAGTGGCCCAGCAGCACCTGACGCTTTTCCAGTTTGGGACCATTCAGCGCCATCGCCAGGAACAGCCGCCGCGCCAGCACCCGGCTCTGCCGGGCAATCGCATCGAGCTCAAACTGCAGGGAAGGATGTAAAAAATCCTTCGCGTCTCCAGCCCCAAACGGCAGCCATTTCATAGGATACCAGGTGGCATAAAAACCTGCGGCACGCAGAGCGGCCTTGGCGCGCGCCTTCCATGGCAGGGTCGGATTCACCGCGTCAGCTCCGAGGTTGAGATGCGGCTCCAGCGCCTCGCGTGCGATGAAGAGCCGCATGATCTCGCTGCTGCCTTCAAAGATCGTATTGATGCGTGAGTCGCGGAACAGACGTTCGACGGGTTCGGGTACATCCCCGCGTGCCTTCAGCGAAGCGGCGGTTTCAAATCCCCGCCCCCCGCGCATCTGCATCGTGTCGTCCATGATGCGCCAGGACTTTTCGCTGCCCCAGAGCTTGCCGATGGCGGCCTCAAGCCGGACGTCCGCATGCTTGTCACGGTCCACCATCGCCGAGACATAACGCACGATGCTTTCCATCGCGAAGGTGTCGGCGGCCATGCGGCTGAGTTTGTCCGCGATGGCAGCGTGGCGTCCAATCGGCTGCCCCCACTGCTCACGCGAGCGCGCCCAGCGCGTGCTGATTTCCAAACAGCGCTGTGACAAGCCCGTGCAGGCGGCAGGCAGCGTGATGCGACCCGTGTTCAAAGTCGTCAGCGCCACCTTGAGCCCGCGCCCCACACCGCCCAGCACATTCGCCGCTGGCACTTTCACATTCTCAAACCGGATGACCCCGTTGTAGAGCGCCTTCAGCCCCATGAAGCGGCACCGGTGCATCACCTCAACTCCCGGCCAGCTCGTTTCCACAAGGAACGCCGTCGTGGCATGTGGCTTCGCCGCAGTCGGCGTTTTCGCCATCACCACGATCATCCCTGCTTTCGTGCCATTCGTGCACCACAGCTTCTCACCATTGAGGACATAGTTCTCACCATCTTCATCCAGTTTCGCCTCCGTCTTCATCCTTGCCGGATCGGATCCCACTTCGTTTTCCGTCAGTGCAAAGGCGCTGATCTCACCCTTCGCGCAGCGTGGCAGGTATTTGGCTTTTTGCTCTTCGGTTCCAAACAGGATGAGCGGCTGCGGCGCACCAATGGACTGATGCGCTGACAGCAGTGCTGCCAGATTGCCGCAACGACTGCCAAGAAGCATGGCCGCCCGCGAGTAATTCGTCTGCGATAACCCAAGCCCTCCATACCTAACTGGGATCTTGATGCCGAAGGCACCGATCCGCGCCAGCTCGTTCAGCAGCACATCGGGAATCTCGCCCGAGGCATCGATCTCATCGGGGTCGGCGTATTGGTCGAGCACGCCTTCGAGCCGATGCAAAAACGCATCGCCTTGGTCGTGGTCTTCGACACTTTGTTTTGGAAACGGCAGCAGTTTGTCGAAATCCGGTTCGCCGAAAAAAAGACCAGCGGCGATGCCGGTGTTGCGGCGTTCATCGCGCGCGGCTTCCGCCATTTCGAGTGCGGCACGCTGACCCGCATTCATGCGGGAGGTGTCAATGTGCGTCCTGGCTTCGGGCTTGGATTCTTCCAGGGTATTTTTCATGGCTTGGTTCTCCAGTTGAGGTTGAATTAATAATCTATGATGCCCGTATCCCGGGCGAAAGTAATGGGGCCTCCACGGAATGGCGGGTAGCCGGTGCCGAGCACCATGGCCAGATCGATGTCATCCGCGCTGCGGGCGATGCCTTCCTTGAGACAACGCATGGCCTCCTGGCTGATAAGCAGCGCGAGGTTGGTCTGAATGCTTTCGTGCCTAGGCAGATCGGAATGAGTGGCCGGGACAATTTCCTTGCCGTTCTCATAACGGTAGAACCCCTGCCCCGTTTTCTTGCCCAGGTGCCCCGCATTGACCATCTTGTCGAGCGCGTCAGTTTGCGGAAAACGATCCGGGAATGCACTGGCAAGTGTCTTGGCCACATGCGCCGCCACATCGAGACCGATTTCATCCAACAAGCGCATCGGACCCATCGGCATGCCAAATTCAAGCATCGCATCGTCGATGTCCTTCAACGGAATACCACTCTCATACAGGCGCACCGCCTCCATCAGGTAAGGCACCAGAATGCGGTTCACAAGGAATCCCGGACTGTCTTTAACGATCACCGGCGTCTTGCCAATCTTCTGCACGAAACTGACCACCGTGGCTAGCACATCCGGCGAGGTTTCGGGCAATGTGATGATCTCCACCAGTGGCATGCGATGCACCGGATTGAAGAAATGCAGACCGACAACTCGCTCTGGATTTGGCACCGTTTTTGCCAAATCCGACACAGAAAGTGCGCTGGTGTTCGTAGCGAGAATGGTGTCGGCGGAGACCCGTGCCGCGAGGTCGGCGAAGATCTTCTTCTTCAACTCCATGCTCTCCGTTGCAGCTTCAATGATCAGATGGTGCCGGTTCATCGGCACCGGCACATGCGTCGTGCTGATGCGGTCCAGCGTGTCCCGGCCCTGCACTTTAGTCACCAGCCTTCGGCGCGTGGCGTCTGAAACGAGGCCATGAACCCGTTCCAGACCACGCGCTAGGCTGTCGTTGGTGACGTCCGTCATTAGCACACGGATGCCACGCGAAGCGAGTATGTGCGCAATTCCAGCCCCCATCACACCCGCACCGATGACGGTGGCGTCGTGGATGGGCAGTGCCGTCCCGCCAGTGGCAGGGCGTTTATTGGCTTCCTCGCGCTTGAAGAAAAGGTCGATCAGCCGGGCCGAATCGCGGCTTTGAATCAATTCGGCGACGGCATTGCGCTCAAGCAGCAAACCCTGCTCAATCTCGCCATGAACTGCATGGGTAACGACCTCAACTGCCTTCGTGATGGAAGGATAGAGTCCGCGCGTCTTTTCGAGCACCTTGCGTTTCGCCATGTGCCCGATGACCGCCGAGAAGAGATTTTCAAACCGGAACCGCAACCCTGGTCGTTTTTGACGCACAAGGCGGCAGGCAAGCGCATCCAGACGCTCCGCCGGCACCACGTGGCTGACGAGTCCCGCACGTTTCGCGGCGCTGGCATTGAGCAGTTTCCCGGTGGTAATCAGGTCGAGTGCTTTGCGCACGCCGACGAGTCGCGACAACCTCGTGGAACCACCCCAGGCAGGCAAAATACCGAGTTGGGTCTCCGGCAGCCCTATCTTGGTGCTATCGCTGTCGCTGGCGATGCGCCAGTCGCAGGCCAGAGTTACTTCAAATCCGCCCCCCATGCAGGCACCATGGATCGCAGCAACCTTGGGTATCGCCAGCCGGGCCAGACGGTCAAACACAGCCTGTCCGAGCCAGATGAGATCATTCACCCGGAGATGCTGCATGCTGCGAATGGCTTTGATGTCAGCACCTGCGATGAAAATACGTTCTTTTGCGCTTTTCAGCACCAAGGATCTCACACGGGTGTCGTGCTCAATGGCCTCAAGGAGGTGATTGAATTCGCGCAGAGTCTCCTCGTTCCAGACATTGACGGAGGATTTGGGGGAATCAAAAGTGATCCAGGCAATGCCATCGTGATCCACATCGAGCCGGAAATGTTTCGGTGGCATCGGATGACCGTAGATGATTTCTTCCAGCACATGGGGCGGATCGTGGATGACAGCAGGGCAGTTGAGTAGAAGAGTTTTCATGGCATTGAGTTGGATGAGAATGTTGTGTTTTAAATTCATAATGCTTCCAGGCAGGCCGCCATGCCTTGCCCGCCTCCGACGCAAAGACTGATGACGGCGCGCTTGCCGTCGTTGGCTTGGAGTTGGTTGAGCGCCGTCTGCACCAGACGTGCACCGGTGGCTCCCACGGGGTGGCCGAGTGCGATGGCTCCGCCGCAGGCATTGATCTTCGCGGGGTCGAGTTCACCCAGCGGAGCCTCCAGTCCGGCGCGGCGGGCGCTGGCGGGATCAGCGAGGCATTTCATGACTGCCAGCACCTGAGCGGCGAAGGCTTCGTTGATTTCAAAGACGTCAGCATCATCCAGTTTCCACCCGCTGCGATGAAGTGCGGCATCCAGCGCACGCACCGGGCCCAAGCCCATGCGTGCTGGATCGCACCCGGTGGCGGCATAACTGACGAGACGGCCCAGTGGCTTCCAGTTGTGTGCCGCAGCGGCTTCTTCGGTGGCGACGAGCAGTGCCACCGCACCATCGGTGATCTGACTTGAGTTGCCTGCGGTGACTGTGCCGGTGACCGTGTCGAAGAGCGGCTTGAGTTTGCCGAGCTTTTCAAGGCTGGAGTCGGCACGAATGCCATTGTCCGTCGCAACGACGTTGTGACCGAGCACCGGCCCGATTTCCTGATTGAGCAGGTGATTCGCCTGCGTGGCACACAGGTGACTGCGCATGGCAAAGGCGTCCTGCATGTCACGGGTGATGCCAAACTCACGCGAGAGAACCTCGGCGGTCTGCCCCATGTTCAAACTCGAAACGGGGTCCGTCAGGCCGAGTTTCAGACCGATGACAGGAGCAAAGTCAGCCGGACGGAAATGCAGAGCAGCTTTGGCGCGGCCTGTGAAGTCACGCGCGCGGCTCATAGCCGTGAATTTTTCCACAGCAGGCCGTGAGAAATAGAACGGCATGTTGCTCATGCTTTCCGTCCCACCGACCACAAAGACCTCGCCCTGTCCCGCACACATTTTCGCATGCGCGAGCGTCAGCGCCTCCAGGCCGGAGGCACAGTTGCGATGTACCGTCATGGCGGGCTTTGATTCCGGCAAACCCGCGCGCAGCGCGATGACGCGAGCGATGTTCATCGCCTCCGGTGGCTGGCCGACACAACCGAGAATGGTTTCATCCACCAGCATCGGGTCGATGCCAGTGCGGGTGAGCAGGGCTGCGACGGCGTGACGGCCGAGTTCAACCGCGTCGAGGTGGGCGAGGTCAGTTCCCGCGCGCGAAAAAGGCGTGCGGACGGCAGCGACTATGACGAGAGAGGGAGTTTTCATGGCGTTAGGAATTGAGTGCCACATCGGCTGCGGCGGCTTGGGTTTGGGGGCGGTGATCGACGATCTTTTCCTCCTTCAGGAGGCGGCCGATGCCGAGTTGATCGCGAAGTTCCGCTAGGGTGTGAAAATGGAGTCCGTTTGGTGTAATCTCAGTCGCCTCGTGGAAGCGGCGGGAGACGGCGAGCTCGAGTTCGGATTCGCGCACGCCAGGTTCAGCCGTGAGGTGCAGATGGACTTCGTCAGTGTCGTGCGGATCATCGTGCCGCTTGCGCAGTTCGATCTGCCAGGCGGCGATGCCTTTTTGATCATCCAGCAGATGTTCGAGCATGTTGAAGTTCACCAAGGTGCCCTTCAGCTTGTCGATATGCAGCTCACGCACTTCACTGACGCGTGAGATGGGGCCCAGCAAACGCGGACAGGTGCGCCCGCAGTTGGGGCACTTTTCCCAGGTCAACCCACCTTCGGCGATGTCTCCTGTTCGATAGCGCAGCACGACGGTGCCACGCGCATTGAGCGGGGTGAAGACAATCTCGCCGGGCTGGCCATCGGGAACGACCTCTCCCGTTTCAGGGTTGATCAGTTCCACCAGAGCAAGGTCGGGACTCAAGTGATAGCCGGTGGCCTCTTGCGACTCTCCGACGCATTCAGGGAAAGCCATTTTCGCTTCGGTGAAGCCATAGGTGGCCATGACGTGGGCATTGGGGCTACCCAGCTGAGTAGCGAGATCGTGCAGGCGGGCGCGGAGGCCATCGGCGACTTTTTCACCACCAAGGACGAGACGTTTCAAATTGGGCCATTGCCTGCCGGTTTCATAGGCCTCACGCAGCACATGATAAATGAAGGTGGGCATGCCGATGAGAATGTCCGGCTGGAGTTTGTCGATGAGCTTGATGTTCCCATCCGTGCCGAGGGTCTTGCCGCCACCGGTGCTCAGCATGAAGGTGCCAAAGCCAAGCCCTGCGTGGTGCGCCAGCCAGAAGGCAAGGTGTGGCGCATACGGGAAGAGATTCATGTGTTTGAAATCCCGCTGTGAGCGCCCTGCCAGCATCAAACGGCTGCCGCTGATGTCGAGATTGTGGAGGTCCTGCTTGGTGTAGAGAAACGGCACAGGATCCGCTGAGCGCCCCGTGGTGCTGGTGAGGAGGATGGGGCGAAACTCAGCTTCAGCCTTCTCTTTCGCAGCAGCACGACCATGGAGCAGTGCGGTAAATATCATGCTGGGTTCACGGCGGAGCACCGCCTCATCTGGCACGAGGACGAAGTCACGCGGGTTGGCGAGATCCTTCTTTGAAGTAAACGGGACGTGGCTCCAGTCCGCATACGACTTAATATCAAGCGGATGGATGTCGTGTTCTTCAAAAACACGATGGTAATACGCACTGAAGGGAATGACGCGGCGGTTCAAATACTCACGCAACTGCGTGAGCTGCCACTCGCGCCATGTCTCAGGCGGCGTGGAGTTCCAATCGGGAATATGTTGGAGCAATTTCATGGCTGATAGTCTCCTGGTTAAGGTTGGTTTCGGTCTGTAACAGGGCACGAATGGCAGGCAGCGCGGCGGTTGCGGCGTCACGACCGGCCTGCAGGTATTGCCCAAAATTTTCAAAGTCATGCCACGTCGAGGTGACAAACCGCGGATGGATCACCACATCGGCAGCGGCCTCCTCTTTGGCGATGAGATGCAGCTGCGCCGCCATCAAAGCGCGGCGAAAAGTGTCCAGCACGTTCCCATAGGCGAGCAGGTTGATCTTCTGCCAAAAGCTGCGGAACATGCGTGAAAAAATTCGGAAGGCAGGTTTGTCATCCGCCATGAAAACACGTTCGCTCTTGGACTCGAAATCGTCCGGCGCAGGCATGACGTTCACCGCAATGACGGCATCCAAGTGAAAGCGTTTCTTGAGGATTGTCACCGGGAGGGGCTCCGAGGCACCGCCGTCGGTGTAACGCCGGCCATTCAACCAGACGGGAGCACATATGGCAGGTATGGCCGAACTGGCATGCACGGCATGAGAAACGTTGCCGGAATCGAAGATGTGCGGCGTGAGACGGTCCAGATCGGTGGCGATGACGATCAGCGGTTTATCTAGATCTGCAAAGGTCTTGTCACCCAGATCGCGCTCGAGATGCTTGCGCAGTTTTTCGCCACGAATCAGTCCTTCGGATGGCGGAATGTTGTAGTCCATCAGGGTTTTCAGTGTGGCGCGGTCTTTGATCTCCCGTGCACGTTCTTCAAGCTGCACACCATTGAGTCCAGCGGCCCAGAGTGAACCCACGTAAGCGCCCATGCTACAGCCAGCGATGGCGGCGATGGGGATGCCTGCTTCCTCAAGCACCTGAATCACGCCAGCGTGGGCCAGGCCGCGCGCACCACCACTGGACAGAGCAAGTCCTATCCGCGGTGTTTTACATCCCCCTGAGCCGTGTTTTGAGCTTTCTTCGGCACGGCTCCATCCCCGGAAGGGAAGTTGGAGCTGGGTGTTCATGGTCTGCGGGGGTTATCTTTTTAGACCCTTGATGTGAGAAAATAATTCAAAAATATCGATTCCTTGTGCATAGATCGAAGTTCATGACCAATTCGGATCTAAGTCGCATGTTAAAACATGCTGCAACCGCCCCCCCGGTGGCACTGCCGAGTGCATTGGAGGAAGGAATCATGGCGCGTGTACGTGTCGATGACGGTCGCGCACGGCGCTGGCGATCCTTTGTGCAATGGCTGCTGATCCTGGCCGCCATCTCCGGCATTGTGACTGCAAGCATGATCGGGTGGGTCCTGGCTTCTCGTGATACCACCCATGCCAAGCCACCCACCATGGAGCTGTTTCGCTCAGGGGGACCGCAATGACCTCAAGGGTGAAATGGGTGCTGATTTCGGTTTTTTTCTCCGCTTCCTTGGCTGGGGGAACAGCATGGCTGGTCACAGACTGGACCCTGCACCGCCATGGTGAAAGCCATGCGCACGCTCATGCGCAAACGGATCTGCACGCGTGGATGCATGAGCACCTCGACATCACGCCGGAGCAGCATGAAAAACTGGAGCCTCTTGAAACGGAGTTTGAAAAACTTCGGGTTAATTTGAAGGACGAAGTTCGTCTGGCTGATGTCGTGCTGGCCCAGACCATCCGCGATCCCAAGATGAATGAAGCGGCGATGACCGCAGCCTTGGAACGGTTAAACAAAGCACAAGGCGCGCTGCAGCGGGCCACGCTGGATCATTTCTTTGTGATGAAGCGCTACCTCCGCCCCGCGCAGGCTGCCAAACTCCTGGAATGGACGCATGACAGCCTCACCCGCGATTGATGCCCTGCTGCTGCCGCAGACCGAAGTCGCCGCTGACGATTCAGCGGAGACGTCACACCTGCGTGCCGCGCAGGCGGGCGACATGGCTGCGTTTGAGTGGATCGTAAGGCGGCATGAGGAAAAGCTGTTTGGCTTTTGCTGCCGCTGGCTGCGTTGTGTGGAGGATGCACGTGAAGTCTGCCAGGATGCGTTTGTGCGTGCATGGCAGGCGCTGCCTGAGTTCGAAGGCCGGGCCAAGCTTTCGACCTGGTTGTATCAGATCGCGCTGAACCTGTGCCGAGACCGCGCCAAATCGCGGGCTTCACGCCAACGTGAAAACACCACGACGCTCAACGATCTCGAACAACCGCTGCCGTGTCCGCAGCATCCTCCGGATGCGAGTGCCGAATGGCAGAGCGAGATGCAAAAACTCGAACGCGGTCTGGCCCTGCTGCCGGAAAAACTGCGCACGGCGCTGATGCTCAGCACCATGGAAGGCCTGAGCCACGAGGAATGCGCCAAAGTGCTGAACTGCTCCGTTCGGGGCACCGAAGGCCGGATTTACCGCGCCCGGCAGATGCTGCTGCGCTGGTGGAATGAAGAAGGTCAGTGCTGAGGTTCAGGCTGCGAGTGGAGCGGAACCACGACCTCAATTCGAAGCCCCTGAGGCATCACGCTGCTGGCAGTCAGTTCGCCGCCAGACTGCCTCGCCCGAGCACGCATGCCCACCATGCCGAGGCTGGGGCTGTAAATGATGTCACCCGTGTGATTGGGCAGTCCTTTGCCGTTGTCCTCGATGGTGAGAAGAATGTTTTGATCCCGATGCGCAAGACTGACCTTCACCTCCGTGGCCTCCGAGTGCCGGGCGATGTTGGTGAAAGCCTCCTGGGCAATGCGAAAGAGGTGCGTTTCCGTTTCATCGGCAAGCCGGCCCGAAAAGTTAGAATCATAATCCACTTTCAGGCGCGTACGTTGACCGAATTTTTCCGCCAGCCAGCGCAGACCGGCATCCAGACCAAAATCATCCAGAATGACGGGCCGCAGCAGATGAGAGAGTTCGCGCACATTGGCGATGGATTCATCCACGAGATGCAGGCAGTCGGCGCGCAGAGAGGACAGATCATGCGTGGAACCCCTGGTCAGGTTGGAGCGCACGGCTGCCAGCGACTGGCCCAGTTCGTCGTGCAATTCATGAGAAAAGCGCCGTGCGGCCTGTTCCTGAGTCTGCAGCATGTGCCAGGACACACGGCTCAGTTCCTCAGACTGCCAGCGAATGCGCTGGATGCTCTTGCGGGCAAAGGCAATGGTCAGCACGGCTGAGATCGCGGCCAGGACGGAGCTGGAGCCCAGTAACAGTGTGGAGTCATCACTGAGATCCTGCGACTGCTGCTCCAGCTGGCGTTCGGTTTTGGTGAGATGTTCTGAGCTGCTTTTAATGAGCTTGTTGACCAGTTCGACGACCTGGCTGTGATGCAGGAAGAGGGTCTCAAGCTTGTCCCGCTGCACCGGTTTATTGCCTTCCAGCAGCCGATGTGACTCCTGGGCGAACGATTTGACACCCCTGTCCAGATCCGCCCACAGTTCCGCATCTGCCAAGGTGCGCACCTCCGGCCCCAGTCGTGAAATCTGGCGGTCGCTTTCATCCAGCTCCTGCAGCAACTTGGCCAGATCGGCACGTTTCAGCTCAAACTGGGCGAACTGATGCAGCACCCCTGTCATGGTGTTTTCCTCCGACTGCACATCCTGCCGCAAACGGGCGATGAGGAACTGGTCCCGCGCCATCTGCTCCACCCCGTGCCGGATTCCCTGGCTCTGGCGTACGGCGATGAGACCCGCCGTTCCCAGCAGCACCATCACCAGCAGGAATCCCAGCGCGAGAACGCGCAGCACATAACGTTCAGTGATCCGAAGGAAGGTGAACGACATGACGGGCATGTATAGAGACTTAAACGGTCTCCACCATGGGTATTGGCAGTGGCAAGTGGCTGGAGCCCTGGGTCTGAAAGAAAGTAACCATGCCGGTCTGGATGTCGTACATAGCACCGACAATGACCAGTTTCCCGTCCTTCACCAGCCCCGTCAAGGTGCTGCTTCGCTCGGTGAGCTTGCGCATGGTGCGCAGGACATTGCGGCGGGAGACCTCATTGGCGTAGGCCGCCTTCTCACCGGTCAGCCATTCGCCTTCGCGTTTGCAGGACTTGAGATCGACTGACTTTTGAATCTCAATGACGAGCGAATCAAGATTCACACAGCCGGTGGCTTCCGCAGCGGTTTGATTGCTGCAAATGAGATCCACGGCGGCATTGACCGCACCACAGGAGGTGTGTCCCATGACCAAAATCATCTTCGCACCCGCCACGGCACAGCTGTACTCCAAGCTCCCCAGCACCTTGTCACGCGCAATGTTGCCCGCGATGCGCACGCTGAAGACATCGCCCAAGCTCAAATCGAAAACGAGTTCTGCAGGCGTGCGCGAGTCGATGCAACTGAGCACTACTGCCATGGGGAACTGACCGGCGGAAGTCGCATCCACCAGACGGCCAATGTCACGTGTGAGATGATTGCCTTCGCGAAACCGCTCATTGCCCTCTTTGAAGATTGCCAGCACACGTTCCGGCGTCAGACTGCTTTGAACGTCGCGGCTGCTGTAATCCAAAAATTGAATGCGATCTTTGAGCTGGGGATATTTGTCTTTGAACCCCGCCAGACTGACGTTGATGCCGTGCACCTTCGCCGTGTTGTGCTGAAAGTCGTGGATTAGGTCTAAAATATCCGCGTCAATGTAATCCGTGCTGCGCGCATCCAGGAGAACATGCCCGCCGCTTGGAACGCTGCGCAGGGTTTCCTCCAGCTTTACACGGCTGAAAAAGCTCACCTGATTGGCCAGCTCAATGCGCAGGACGTCGCCGGTGATGTGCTTCTCCATGAACTTGCGCAGAGGACGGCGCATGTTGCTGTGCAAAATAAAGCTGATGCTGACGACAAGACCAATGACGATGCCGATCAGCAAATCGGTCAGAACAATGGCAACGACTGTGATGATGAAGGGCAGAAACTGGTTCCTGCCTTCACTCCACATCTGTTTGACCAGCGCGGGACTTGCGAGCTTGAGGCCGGTCATGAGCAGAATGGCTCCGAGCGCGGCAAGGGGGATCTCGTTCAGAATGCCGGGCACCAGTAAAACGGAGCCCAGCAACAGAATGCCATGAAAAAAAGTGGAGAGCTTGGTTTTGCCGCCAGCATTGATGTTCACACTGCTTCGCACGATCACGCTCGTCACGGGCAGACCACCGATCAGACCTGCGGTTACATTGCCGATTCCCTGGGCGATCAGCTCTCGGTTGGGCGGACTGCTGCGCTGCTGCGGGTCGATCTTGTCCACCGCCTCAAGGTTGAGCATGGTCTCCAGGCTGGCGACGATGGCGATGGTGAATGCCGCGCCATACACGGCAGGATTGCCTAACGCGGAAAAATTCGGAAACACAAGGAAGCCAAGGAACGCGCTGAAGTCCTTCGCCACCGGAACCTGCACCAGGTGAGAAACTCCGATAGCCCAGGCGCCGTCGCCCACTTGCTTCAGCAACATACTGAGCCCCACACCGAACAGCACCACCACCAGAGGGGCCGGCACCACGCTATTTTTCAAAGGCTTGATCTTGTCCCAAAAAACCATCAGCAGAATGGAAAGTATGCCCACCAGCGCGGCACCGGGCTGGATGTCAAACAACGCGGACCAAATTTCAGTGAAAGTGTTCTCATTGTCGGGCTGGATGAAACCCATGTCACCTTCCGGGTCGGGGTCGTGCCCGACGACGTGCGGGATTTGTTTGAGAATGAGGATGACACCGATTGCGGCCAGCAGGCCCTTGATCACACTCGAAGGGAAAAACGCGGCAATGAAACCGGCACGGCAGACACCGAGAATGATCTGCAGCACCCCTGCAAACATCACCGCCAGCAGGAACACATCAAAAGCTCCCAAGTTGGTGATCTGTGCCGCCACAATGGCAGTCAAACCTGCCGCAGGCCCGCTGACACTCGTTTGGGAACCACTGAGAACTCCGACTACAATGCCGCCGATAATCCCCGCCACGATGCCCGCAAAGAGAGGCGCATTCGATGCCAGCGCCACACCGAGACAAAGCGGCAAAGCTACTAGAAAGACGACGAGTCCGGCGGAGAGATCTTTGAAAAAAGTGGGGGGGGAGATGGAGCGGGTTGCAGGCATGCGGAAAGGAAGGGGTCGGGAATATTATCGAATGGCAGTTCAAGCCTCCATGCATTGAATTTCCAAGAACAAAAAAAACATTTTTTTCCAATCGGTCGGTATCTCAGTCAATCAAACCGTTGCGGATGGAAAAGCGCACCAGTTCGCCAATGGAGTGCAGATTAAGCTTTTCCATGATGCGGCCCCGATGAGCCTCCACGGTGTACACGCTCAGGTTGAGCACCGAGGCGATTTCCTTGTTGGTCTTGCTCTCCGAAATCATCTGCAGCACCTCCCGCTCCCGTGGTGACAGCAGGTCGATCGGGTTGGTGACGTGCTTGCGGTAGTCGTCCAGCACCGCATCGCTGACCTCCGGGCTGAGAAATCCTTTGCCGTTGGCGACGGCCCGCACGGCGGCGAGAAGATCGCTTTCGTTGCTGTCCTTTAAGAGATAGCCGTTGGCTCCCGCACGCAGCATTTCACGCACATAGACAGAGTCCTTCTGCATGGAGAGCGCCAGGATGCGCGCCTTCGGCACAGCTTTGGTGATCTGACGTGCCGCCTCAATGCCATTGAGCTCGGGCATCGTCACATCCAAGACCACGATGTCCGGCAGAAGATTGATGGCTTTTTCCACCGCCTCCCGTCCATTGGCAGCCTCACCCACGACTTCCATGTCCCATTGCGCAGCGAGAATCATGCGGAAACCGTTGCGGACCACGGCGTGGTCATCGGCAAGAAGAATACGGGTTATTTTGGCGGACATGAGAACGCCACCATAGCGAACCCGCGACGTGCGGCAAAGGGCAAAAAACTGCGGCCATTTTGTGGGAATCCCTGCGGCAGATCGTCTCATAAAAGCCAACCCCACCCCGACCCATGCCCGCTTTCCGCCTTTCCAGAGTTTGTCTCAGCATCGCCTTGATACCCTTGTTGAGCCATGGCCAGCCAGCAGTAAATGCACCGGGTGGAGACGGCTCAATGGCTGAAGAATTGGCGCTCGAAATGCCCGAAGTCGTCATTGAGGGCAAGGCGGAGAGCCTCATTGGCATCGCCACCTCGGCCTCAAAAGGACAGACCAGCACCAAGGAACTCATGGCAAGGCCCTTTTCACGTCGGGGCGAGTTGTTGGAGAGCATTCCGGGATTCATCGCCACGCAGCACAGCGGTGATGGCAAGGCGAACCAGTATTACCTGCGCGGCACGAACCTCGATCACGGCACCGACTTTGCGATTTACGTTGATGGCATGCCGGTGAACCTGCGCAACCACGCGCACGGCCAGGGCTATGCGGACACGAACTTCATCATCCCGGAACTGGTCGGTGAGCTTGAATACTGGAAGGGCACCTACTACGCGCAGCATGGGGATCTCAGCTCCACCGGGGCGGCGCGCTTCAAGCTGGTGGATGCGTTGCCGCAGGGCATTCTCTCCACCACCTGGGGCGAATATGATTACTCGCGCACGCTGATCGCGGATACGATCCAAGCGGGTGCCGGGCAGCTCACCGTGGCCTTGGAGCATCAGTTCTACAACGGCCCCTGGGATTTGCCTTCAAACGCCACCCGCTTGAACGGCCTCCTGCGCTGGCACTGGGAGGACGCCAGGGACAAGATCAACCTGACCTTTATGGGCTATCACGGCAAATGGAAGTCCACCGATCAGGTGCCACAGCGAGCCCTCGACAGTGGTCTGATCAGTCGTTATGGGAACCTTGATCCAACAGACGGCGGCAATTCCCAGCGTTACAGTTTGTCGTTCGACTGGGTGCGCAATGAAGGCCGCACCACCACCCGTGCCAATGCTTATGCGGGCTTTTACGACCTTGATCTGTTTTCCAATTTCACCTTCTTCATGGACAGCTTCGCGCGTGGCGACACGCTGGGTGACCAGTTCGAGCAAAAGGACCATCGCTGGTTTCTCGGTGGCGAACTCGCGCGTGACTGGCGTTTCGATGCCATGGGCCAGGAGCAGCGTTTCACACTCGGCATACAGTTGCGTACCGACATCATCACCGGCCTCGGCCTATATAACACCTCTCAGCGTGAGCGCTGGAACACCGTGCGGCAGGATGACATCACCCAGTCCACCTACGGACTCTACGCGGAGGCTGAACTCAAGCCTCTGCGCTGGCTGCGCATCATCCCGGGTCTGCGCGGCGACTTGTTTCAATTCAACGTGGAGAAGAGCAACCTCCCGGAGAATGCGGGGTCGCTGACCAAGGGCATCGTCAGTCCGAAACTCAGCATGGTGTTCGGCCCTTGGGCCAAGACCGAGTTCTATGTGAACGCCGGCATGGGCTTCCATAGCAATGACGCCCGCGGCGTGAACATCACCACCGATCCTAACACTGGCGGCCCAGCAGATCGGGTCAGTCCGCTGGTGCGCACCTATGGTGCCGAAATCGGCATTCGCAACGAGTCCATTCCCAAACTGGTTAACACACTTTCCTTTTGGATGCTGCATAGCGATTCGGAACTGATCTACACCGGTGATGCCGGCAACACCCAGCCGGGAGCAGCCTCAATGCGCAAAGGCATCGAACTTTCCAGCTACTGGCGGCCCGAGGAATGGGTCATGCTCGATATTGAAGCAACATTGACCGACGCGCACCTGGTCAACACGGATCCCCCCAACCAAAAGATCCCCAACTCCATTCCCTACACCTTCAACGGAGGCATCACGCTCGGAGGCACACAGGGCTTATTCGGCTCGTTGCGTGCTCGTTACTTCGCACCACGGCCCTTGGATTCAGTGGTGGACATCAAAACGCGCGAGTCGTTGCAAGTCAATGCCCGCCTCGGCTACCGCCACAAAAACCTGGAAATCGCGCTGGATTGCCTGAACCTGCTCAACCGCAGCGACTACGATGTGGCCTACTACTATGCCTCCCAGCTTAAAAGTGAAACTGCGCCGGTGGACGACGTGCATGTGCACCCCATCGAACCGCGCATGTTTCGCCTGTCGGTGACCTACCGCTTCTGAGCCTGAGCTTTGCACGCAGCCATGACGGCAAAGTAACGGTGATGCCCAGTTGTCAAAACTATCGCGGCGTACGAGCTTACGTGCTCATGTCTCTGCCGCGCCTGCTCACCCTTTTCCTCTGCACTGCCACCACGCTCACCGCGCAGGAGGCAGGCTCCCCGCTGAAGATTGAGACGCGGCGCGCACTGCCAGTGGAGGATGAGCCCAACCCCACGCTGCCTGACACAGCCACATTGCCACGCGTGCTGCCAGCCAACCGCAAGAGCGTCTATACCCGCTGTGATGTGGCGGCGCCGCTCATCGCCATCACCTTTGATGACGGACCGGATCCAGTCCTCACCCCGCGTCTGCTGGATTTGCTCAAGGAACGCGGCATCCACGCCACCTTTTTTCTTGTCGGCAGAAATGCCGCCGCCTTTCCTGATGTGGTGCGCCGCATTGCGGATGAAGGGCATGAACTGGGCAATCACAGCTGGTCACACCCCCTCTTCACCCAACTCGGAAAAGACAGCGTGGAGAGCCAGTTGCGCCGCACGCATGACGCCATCGTCAAAGCCTGCGGCACCGCACCACTGCTGTACCGCCCGCCCTACGGCGCCGTGAGCGTCTCCCAGCGGGCACGAATCGAGAAATCCTTTGGCTATCCGGCCATTCTCTGGGACGTGGACCCGCAGGACTGGAAGAGCCCTCGCAGCGCGCAGAAGGTGTATGACGCCATTCACAGCCAGACCCGCGCCGGCTCCATCATCCTCTGCCACGACATTCATGAGACCACCATTGCGGCAATGCCTGCCACGCTGGATGACCTCAAGGCGCGCGGTTATCGTTTTGCTACCGTCACCCAGTTGATCGCCTACAGCACACCGCCGGAGTTTGTGGGACCACCTGCACCCCTGCCATCCATCCCGCTCACCGCCCCACTTACGCCCACGTCTCATGATGACTCAGTCAAGACCGACGACGTGAAGCGTGAGAAACCGGTGACCTCTCCCTGATGCTGACGTCTGACGCAGT
The DNA here is from genome assembly GCF_029946185.1 of Prosthecobacter sp. Classification (GTDB taxonomy): domain Bacteria; phylum Verrucomicrobiota; class Verrucomicrobiia; order Verrucomicrobiales; family Verrucomicrobiaceae; genus Prosthecobacter. The sequence continues at coordinate 39,659 of NZ_JAQSEA010000095.1, read as the reverse complement.
CATCAAACCACGCCTTTTGCAGTTCTCAGCAAGCTGACGACGCCAACCCACCTGAAAGAGCGGGCTCGTCGCAAATTTCTCGCCTCCACCATTTCCAGTTATCTGTCGTATAAGGCACTGACTTTCCTTCTTCCTTGACGAGCAGAGCGGGCAGCAAGACCGCCTCAAAGCAGCGTTCACCGGGCTGAGAGCACTCGCGAGTAAAACGTCTCGAATGGACCGCCTGCAGGAATTGTCATGATCACTTCATAAGTTTCATAAATGCGTAAGTTATTGTAAAAGAATAGCAAAAATAACATTATTTGATCAAGGTATCCAATCCTCTAGGCATAATTAATTTAAAATTTCATAATTGAATCGCTTTACAGAGAAATGTTTCAAATATAGTTTTCGATAGCCCATTCGATAGATTTAGTGAATCTAATTTGAGGCTCATATCTGCTATTCTTTTCAACCATGAAAACACCATCATCCGCCCACCAGCTGCAACGTCTTCCCATGTCGGCTGCTGCGGCCGCCATGCTGCTCGCTTTTACCAGCCTTGGTTTCGCCGCTACCATTGAATTGAATCAGCCGTTTCCCCCTGCAGGCCAAAACTACAGCATCACTGCGCTGCAAAACCTCACGCCCCTAACCTTGGATGGTGGCACTTCGGTAGGGGCCAACCCAAATGTAAACTTTGAGTTCCAAGGTGGCTACGGCGTCCGCTATCAGGACGCCTTGGGCCAACTGACTGATTTTGGCATCGGCCTCTACGATGCGAGTTCGAACCCCGGCATCCAGGCCGCCTCAACCGGTCTGAACATCGCATTTACTCAGTTGGTCTCCAGTTATGGCCTCTCCGCCACCTTGGGAAACTTCGGCCTCAACGAATTCTCGACCGACGCCGCCCCCAGCAGGGTGGCCCCGACCCTCTCCATCTACGGCAGCGGCGGTCTTCTGCTAGGTAACTTCTCAACCGCAGACCTCATTGCTGACAATGCTCTGAGCCTGCTGACCAGCAACGACCCGATCGCCAACACGGACCTCTGGAAACTCAATCTGGACGCCCTGATCGGTCCCAATGCCCAGGTTTCCAGCTTCACTCTGGGAGCAGACACCCACAACGCCAGCGGCAGCCTGATGGCGGTGAACAGCAATCCATACTACCTCGTCTCCGTAAGCGGCTGCGAATGCGCCCCAGTTCCTGAGCCTGGCTCGGCCTTCCTCATTCTGAGTGCTGGCCTCGGTTGCCTGATCATTACCCGCCGCCGCAGCCGCGACCTGTTCTCTGCCAAGTGATCGGTTTTTGATCTCATCCAATTCACGATCAGCCGTGGGAGCAGCCAGTCTCCCACGGCTTTTTTGTGGTCTTGCCTCAAGGGGCTCTACTCCTTGAACTCTTCCCGGTCAGGAATCCGTGTGAAGGCGATCTTGGTGCCCGAAAACGTGCGCACGGTGTCAGGAGTGAAGCCGATCACCACGGAGTCGCGGCCGAACTTCTGATTAATTTTATCCATCACGTGGCTCAGATGTTCGCGCTGTTCCTTCGGTGCCGACTCGCTTGAGGCATCGAAAAGTTCAAGCTGCTGCGGACAAGTCTCGGCAACCAGGCCAAACAAGGTCACAGAAACCTTTTTCACCCGCTGCCAGCGCGCCTGTTTCATCACCCGCTGCCACAGCTCCGCCAGCACCCGTGCCAAAACAATGCTGTCGGACCCCTCGTCAAACTTCGCCTGCGCCTCACAGCGCGGCCCGTCCTCCGTCCTCACACTCAGGTGCAGATGCCTGGCGCGGTACTTCATGCGCCGCAGTCGGCTGGCCGCTTTCAATAACAGCCTGCGGGCCACAATACCCGCCGCCGGTGGTGTTCGCAGTTCTGGGGCCAGCACATGACTGTGCCCGATCGTGCGATGCACCGGTGGCACGTCATCCTCCGTCGCGCCGCCATGCAGGCCATGCCAGAACCGGTCTCCACCCACCCCGCCCCAGGCCCGGTGCAGGGTCTCCCGCTCCGCTGCCCACAGGTCCTCCATCGTATGAATACCGCAGGCATGCAGACGGGGCTCCATGCGGCGGCCAATACCACAAAGATCACTCAACTCCAGTTCCAGCAGCCGACCCGGCAGTTCTTCCGGTAGCAGCACCACCAGCCCGTCCGGCTTCTGCATGTCGCTGGCCACCTTCGCCAGAAAGCGGTTCGGAGCCAGACCGATGGAGCAGGTCAGGCACTCGCCCACCCGCTCCCGCAGCCCCTGCTTGATGCGTCTGGCCAGATCCATCGCCACATCCAAGCGACGACGCGGTGCGTCCAGCTTGCAGGCCATCTCGTCGATGGAACAGATCACTTGCACCGGAAAATGCCTCTCCACCTCCTCGATGACCTTGTGGTGAAACTCCACATACACATCGTGCCCAGCCATCACAGTGATCAATTCCGGACACCGCCGCCGTGCCTCGCCGATGTTCGTGCCCGTCTTGATCCCAAACTTCTTCGCCTCATGGCTGGCTGCGATCGCACAGGTCGCATCCGTATCCACCGGCACCACGGCGATCGGCTTGCCTCGTAGTTCGGGGCGCAACTGCTGCTCCACACTGGCAAAATAGCTGTTTAGGTCGAGAAACAGCCAGTCCACGAGCGGTTGGGTATCAGAATTAGCGTCAGGTGCGGGCATTAGCGGCCCGAAATTTCGCCCAAATAATGAACTGTTCAATCGAACATTCTGCGTATCGTAAAAGACTCACGCCGAGCCTTTTTACATGCTTCTTACCAAACGAGATTTGATTATTTTCATAGTTTCCGCAATTAATAGTGAATGCAGCCTTCACCTGCTATCACTACCGTTTCCAGTCCTGAAGCATCTCCCACCACCTATCCCCTTCTTACCTCTGACGAAGCTCTGTTTCACGCTTGCTTGGAAAACATCACCGCCCAGCGCTGCCACGTTCAATGTAAGCCGCGCCTCTTAGAAATCCTTCATCCTGAAAACGTTGCGGGTTTCCTGAAAATTTGCCAGCGCCACATCGACTTCCTCATCTACCGCAAAGGAGACTGGCTGCCCATGGTGGCTATCGAGTTCGAGGACGACAGCCCCGGCAAAGCCAGCCGCAAAACACGCGACCGCCAGTTGGTAAAGGACATCTTTTCGACCTTTGGCATTCCCATGCTGCAGGTCCATGCCAAGGACATCACTGACATTGACACCCTCGTCCACAAGATGAGCACCGCCTGGCAGCAGCGAAATGCCAATCTGGAGATCATGCCACCACCCAGTGAGGAGTGTGCGCCACACGCGCTTACCACCCGTCTGATGAAAGCCGCTTGTTCCTCTATTTCTTGAATACCCAAGCGCGTTCTTAACCGCCTACCTCAAACGCCAATGCAGTCGCCTTGGCCGCTTTCGCTGGCGCATCATGATCGACTTCAAACGGTCCCAGCAGGTTGTTACCCGCGAGGTCTTCGAGCAACGGGTCGATCTCCAGAACGCCTGCTCCCAGCGTCCACTCCGCATCTGGCGTGAAAGACCAGGTGCGAGCATCTGCGGCCACAGTTACCACGCCTGCGACTTCACCCTCACCGCGTTTCACTTTTAATGAGGAAACGAGCATGGCCGCATCCAAGGGTTCATCGAAGCTGACTATAAGCGGATCACGCGCACCCGCCTTCGGGACGGTGATTTGCCAGCGCTGGGGATCGGGACAAGAGTGATCCGCTGCTCCGGCGGAGACTGTAAACACGGTTTCCTTCCCCAAGCCCACACCAGAGGCCGAGCGCCAGTTGGCGGCTATCCTGAGCGTGTGCTGCGTGTTCTCCTGTAAAACCGGCCCTTCGTCGGTGTTCAGGTTCACGCCGGATTTCTGCCGCCCGGGATGAAGCCAAAGAGTCAGGCGTTTGCCATCGGGCGACCACAGCTCGGTCTCACGAAAAGCCCCCTGCACCACGCTGCCGTCCTGACCCTGCAAGGTGATGCGATCCAGAAACACACCCTGCTCCATTGGCTGGCTGAATTGCAGGTAGAGCTTCAGAGCATTCGCAGGCAGCACCGTGGGAGAGGGCGCGATAGCCACAGTCGGCGCAGCAGATGCTGGATGCGCAAATTTCAGCCGCTGCGTGCTCCAGATGCCGTCTGCCGTTTGAAACTCCACCCGATAGGTGTCTCCCGGCACCAAGGGCAGTGCGGCAGCAAAGCGCACGCTGTCGCGCGCCCTAACTACGCTGCCAAACAGCGGTTCGGTGGCATCTCCACGAAACACGCGTACATCGCTGCCGCGAGCTTCGATCTGCCCGGCCTCATTCACCCGTACATCGTCGGCAAATGCGACGGAGCAGAGGAGACTGAGCACGATGAGCCAGCGTTTCACGGCAAAGCTGCCACTTCGAGGCTCAGCGTGCCTTCGGTGTCGCGCAGCACGACGGCTTCGCTATCGCTCAGTTTGTCCACTTGCACGGCACCGAACAGCGAATCCACGATCTCGATACCCTCGGGGCCTTTGGACTCCTTCTCATCACGACGAGCGGCATTTTCATTGGTCTTCTCCGGTGCCTTGGCGTCGAGGTAATCCATGCTGATGCGTGCAGCCCACATCTTGCTGGGGCCGAAGGCGTTCTTCTTGAAGCGCTGCGTCTGAACCACGAGCCACTCCTTGCCGCTTTTGTCCGAGTAGCTGAAAAGATCCAGCGGGCGGTTGCCGCTGCCGAGTTCCACCATGCTCACGCCTTTGACCTGCGCCCCGCTTTGGATGTCATCCACTTTGAACTTCGCCACCGGCGTGCAGGCAAACGCACCGACGACAAAGGTGCCCTCCTTCGACTGATACGGGATGAAGCTCTGGATCGGTGCCTTGGTCTCCCACTTGCGATGCGCCACATGATACGTCTCTGCACTGAACACGCTGGCAGTCGCGCCGTTTTTGAGCGGGACGGGAATCGTGAAGATGCGGGAGGCGAATTCTTCATTGCAGGTGCCGGTGGCAAACACGCGGGTGCCATCGAAGGCCACATCGGTGATGTTTGTGACCTTGCTGGCGGTGCCGCCGGGCAGCGTGATGCGCACCCAGGCGAGCGGATCGAGATTCAGCGGAGCCAGTTTGCCATCAGCCCCGACACTGACAATCAGCACCGCGTTGTCCGGGCGGCGCTGCACCCCGAGATAGATGCGACCACTGGCCGGATTCACCGCGAGATCTTTGACCGTGATGTCCTCCTTCTTGGCCCCGAGTCCGGCGGCGATCTGCGTGCCTATATCAGACACAGGCTTGGCGAGACGCTCAGTCTTGGGTCCGGCATCACCCGTTTGGATCGCCACCACACTGGCCGTGGCTGGTTCTGCTACGAGCAGCAGACCTTCAGGCCCGAAGCTGAGTGAACTGAGCGACTGGATCTGCAAACCGCCTTTTTGCGGCGATTCGAGCAGCGCGGCGGACGCACCGAGCGCGGAGGCGAGGAGGAGGGAGAGACAGAGTGCTTTCATGGTCGGATGGAGTGGTTGCAGTCATAGGGTACGGGAACCGAACGCAAATTGTCACGCCCAAAGTCGGATTGCTTTCCGCAGCGGCATTTCATAAGATCGGTCGAATTTCCCATGAAAGCGTTCCTGCATCCCCAATCTCGCCTCGCCACTGGGTGGCTTTGCGCGGTGATTCTCCTGGCGGGATTGCATTCCACGAAAGCGTTCATCACTGATTGCTCCAGACCGATCATGCTTACCGAGGTCAAATTCAAAGACCTCACCCTTGAGGAAGCGGTGGCTTATGTGAAGCAGGCCGTGAAGAACCTCCATACCTTTGGGGACGGGAACCTCAATGTGATCATCCTGGGTGCCAGCGAGGAGCAAAAGAAAAAGAAGATCAGCCTCGATATTCGGGATATTTCGCTGCGCAGCACCCTGGATCACATCGCCCATGCGGCGGGCCTGAAAATCCGCGTGGACGCCCACGCCGTTGTCCTGACTTCATCTGAACACTCTGATGAGTTGAGTACCCGCACCTACCGGGTGCCACCCGATTTCATCGCGACTGGATCGGCTGCAAAATGAATTGTGAAATTGAAGTTCACACCGAGTTCATCGTCTGAGGCTTGATCTTTGGTCTAAAACCAGCGACCCGATGCCTGCACGCATGAAAAAGAAGCCCACTGAAGAGAGCAAGCCGACAAAACCCACCTTGTCGCGCTGGCATTCATTCAAGCGGCTCTGCCTGATCTTCTTCATGGGTGGTTCGCTGCTCTGCACACTCGGGGCGGCAGTGGTCATCGGAATTTACAGCCATCTGGCGAAAGCCTACGACCTGACCAAGCTCGGGGACATGCCGGAGCGCACCATCGTGATGGATTATAAAGGTGAGGTCCTCGGCAAGATGCACGGCGAGAACCGCATCGTCGTACCGCTGAGCGAGGTGTCGCCATGGTTTGTCAAAGCGCTGCTGGCGCGTGAGGACTCACGGTTCTACCAGCATGGCGGCATTGATTACAAAGGCGTGGCGCGCGCCATGGTGCGCAACCTCAAGGACATGCGCGTGGTGCAGGGCGCGAGCACGCTGACCATGCAGCTAGCACGCAACAGCTACCCGGACCTCGACGACCGCAGCATTCACCGCAAGCTGGTGGAGATGATGCTGGCACGCCGCATTGAAAAAGCCTGCACCAAGGACCAGATCATTGAGCACTACGTGAACCGCATCTTCTACGGTCCCGGCATCTATGGGGTACAGCGGGCCAGCCAGGTGTACTTCGGCAAACATGCCAGCCAGCTCAGCCTGAGCGAGGCGGCAATGATCTCGGGCATCATCCGCAGCCCGGTGCGCTTCTCGCCGTTCCGCAACTATGAAGGAGCCCTCAAGGAACGCGACACCGTACTCAAGCGCATGCTGGAAACGAAGGTGATCACGCCAGAGGAGGAGATCGCTGCCAAGTATGCCGACATCGCCCTGCATGCGCAGCCTGTGTTTCAAAGCCAGGGTGGCTATGCGCTCGACACTGTTCGCCGTGACCTCGATTTAATTTTGGAGCAGCAGGAGATCGAAGACGGCGGATTGCAGGTCTTCACCACCCTGAACAAAGACCTGCAGGATGCCGCCGAAGCTGCTGTGGAAAAGCGTCTGACCGCCGTGGAAAAGCAACGCGGTTATGTGCATACGAAGAAGGCGGATTTTGACAAGACCTGGGATGGATCGCAGGAAATCTCCTCCACTCCTTATCTGCAGGCGGCGCTCATGATGCAGGACAATTCCACCGGCGGCATCCTCGCCCTCGTGGGCGGACGTGACTACCGCCACAGCAAGTACAACCGCGCCACTCAAGGAGAGCGGCAGATCGGATCGACGGTGAAACCCTTCGTGTATGCCGCCGGCATCGCCTCCGGCTTCATGCCTGGAACGCTGATCAATGATGCGCCGATCCAGCCCGGTGAAATTGAAGGAGCGGATCCCAACTGGAGCCCGCAGAACTCGGATGGCAAATTCCTCGGCCCGACCACGCTGACGGACGGCATTGTGAAAAGCCGCAACACCATGACCCTGCGCCTCGGCAACTACGCCGGACTGGATCGCGTGATCGAACTGCTCACCAATGCGGGCTTTAACAAGCCATCTGATCGCACACCGCAGATTTTCATCGGCAACATTGGTGGCAATCCACGCCAGCTCACCAGCGCGATCAGCATCTTCCCGAATCAAGGCCTGCGCCGCCGCCCCTTCCTCATTGACCGCATTGTCGATAAAGCGGGCAACATCATCTATCAGACACCCGTGCTCGAATCCGAGGTCATCACGCCGAGCGTGGCGTTCCTGATGCGCAACATCCTCGCGCAGGTGCTGGATCGCGGCACGGCAGCCTCGCTACGCAATGAATACGGTTTCAAAGAACCCGGTGGCGGCAAAACCGGCACCACGAACGATTACAAGGACGCCTGGTTCGCCGGTTTCACGGATCGCGTGAGCTGCGGCATCTGGGTGGGACTGGACAAACCAGCGACGATTGTCGAGGGAGGTTATGGAGGCACACTCGCTCTGCCCATCTGGGCGGACGTGATGAAAAAAGCCGGCGCGCTCGGCTATAAAACCGAAGTGCCCAAGGTCACACTGCCACTCTCACGCGTGTCGCTCTGTCGCATCAGCAGCCAACTCGCCACGGATGGCTGCGGACAGGCTGGCACAGCTTATGAGGATGCGCTGCCTTACGATTTGGTACCCAAGAACTTCTGTGCGGAACACCAAGGCTACATCGCACCGCGGCGTCAGATGCAACAGCCCCAGCAGGGACGCGGCTTGTTCGACCGCATCCGGGGCTGGTTTCGGTAACACCTCCGGCTGAACTCAATAGCCGAGCCAAGGACCAAGCCAGCGTTCTGCCTCTTCCATCGTCATGCCTTTGCGCTGCGCATAGTCTTGGACCTGATCTTTGGCGACAACGCTGATGCCAAAGTAGTGTGACTCTGGATGCGCGAAATAGAGTCCGCTGACCGCGCTGCCGGGGTGCATGGCCATGCTCTCGGTCAGCTCTACGCCAGTCTTCGCAGTAGCATCGAGAAGATCGAAAAGAATGGGCTTCTCCGTGTGGTCGGGTTGGGATGGATACCCAGGAGCAGGGCGGATGCCGCGATAGCGTTCTTTGACGAGGTCTTCATTCGTGAATTCTTCGATCTTCTCGTAACCCCATGCGACACGAGCCTCTCTGTGCAGGTATTCGGCAAACGCTTCGGCAAAGCGGTCAGCCACAGCCTTGCAGATGATGGCGCTGTAGGGATCGTGCGCGGCCTCAAACTCCTTGGCAAACTCATCCGAGCCATGAATCCCAACGGCAAACCCGCCGATGTAGTCGGCGCGGCCACTGTCCTTGGGTGCCACATAATCGCTGAGCGCGTAGTTTGGCGTGTCCTTCTTGATGACCTGCTGGCGCAGAGTGTGAAAGACGGTCTTCAACGTGGCGCGTGACTCGTCCGTATAAACTTCAATGTCATCGCCAATGGCGTTGGCGGGGAAGAAGCCCATGATGCCGCGTGGTGTGAAGCGGCTTTCAGCAATGACGCGGTCGAGCAGGTCATTGGCATCCTTGTAAAGTTTGAGAGCCTCCACCTCGGCTTTGCCCTTCAGCTCTGCATCTTCCTGAGCAGAGGAGAACCGCTGCTCCGCTGTGATCCAGCGCCCACGCAGCTCCCATGAATGGAAGAAGGGCGACCAGTCGATGAACTCGCGCAGTGTGGTGACGAGTTGGGTGCCTTCATAAACCTTGGTGCCGAGGAACGTTGGCGTGGCGATGTCCTGCGTGGCCCAGTCAAACTTGACGCCTTTTTCGCGGGACTCGGCGATGCTGAGCAGCGCGCGGTCCTTCTTCTTGCCATACTCCTCACGCAGACGGACATGGCGGGCCTCATTGCTGGCCACAAAGGTTTCACGCTGCTCCGCGCTGAGCAGCGAGGTCGTCACAGGCACGCTGCGGGAGGCGTCCAATACATGCACAATGCTGCCGCTGTACTTTGGCGCGATCTTGATTGCGGTATGCGCCGGACTGGTGGTGGCGCCACCGATGAGCAGCGGCTGCTTGAAGCCACGGCGCTCCATCTCACTGGCCACATGCGCCATCTCATCCAGCGAAGGTGTGATCAGGCCGCTGAGGCCGATCACATCGGCACCGACTTCGAGCGCCTTGGCCAAAATCTTGTCGCATGGCACCATGACTCCCATGTCAGTGACTTCGAAGCCATTGCACTCCAGCACGATGCCCACAATGTTCTTGCCGATGTCATGCACGTCGCCTTTGACGGTGGCGAGGACGATCTTGCCCCCGCCCTGTTTGGCAGCTTCGGCAGGAATGAGGTCTTCAGCGGTCAGGCCGCTGGCAGAGCCAACGCCTGTGGTTGGCTGGCTATGATTGAGGAAGGGTGCGACGACACGGTCTGAGTTGGAAGTGTCCTGGCGCAGGCTTTCGAGCTTCTGCTGCAAGGCTGCCTCGCCCTCGACTTCAAACACGGCACCGAGTTCAGCGGCGAGCTTCACTTCGGCACGGCGTTCTTCGAGGCTCAGGCCATTGCTTGGCGTGTAGCTGAAGCCTTCGACAACGGCGATAGCGCTACCGCCTTCCAGTGCAGTGATGGTCTTCGCTGCGACTTCGAGCAGCAGCTCACGCTCACGCGCTCTGCGGGCCTTCTCGATTTCCATGAAAGGCTGCAGGTAGGCCACGCTCTGTTTCATCACGCGGGCGCTTTTGACGACCTGCGGGAGGAACATTTTGCCAGCGCCAAAAAGATCGCCCACGACGCTCATGCCATCCATCAGGGGACCTTCGATGACGGAGAGAGGCTTGCCGAGTTGAGCCAGCGCTTCGGCGGTGTCTTGGTTGATGAAGTCGGTGATGCCGCGCAGCAGGGCGTGCTCGAGGCGCTTTTTCACCGGCCCTTCACGCCAGCTCATATCGATCTCCACCTTCTTGGTGCTGCCCGCCTGGCCTTTGAACTGCTCGGCGAAATCAACGAGAATCTCCGTGGCATCCGGGCGGCGGTTGAGGATCACGTCCTCCACCTTTTCGAGCATTTCCTTCGGGATCTCCTCGTAAACTTCGAGCATGCCCGCGTTCACGATACCCATGTCCATGCCAGCCTTGATGGCATAGTAGAGAAACACGCTGTGCATGGCCTCACGCACCTTGTTGTTGCCACGGAAGCTGAAGCTGACGTTGCTGACGCCGCCACTGACCTTGGCAAAGGGGAGGTTCTCTTTGATCCAGCGCGTGGCGTTGATGAAATCGAGCGCGTAGTTGTTGTGCTCCTCCAGGCCGGTGGCCACGGTGAGGATGTTGGGATCGAAAATGATGTCCTCCGGCGGGAAGTCGATCTCGTCCACGAGGATGCGGTAGGCGCGCTCGCAGATGCGAATTTTGTCCTCATACGTGGCGGCCTGGCCCTGCTCGTCAAAGGCCATAACCACGGTGGCGGCACCGTACTGCTTGATCTTGCGGGCGTATTCCTTGAATTTTTCCTCGCCTTCCTTGAGCGAGATGGAGTTCACGATGCCCTTGCCCTGCAGGCACTTGAGGCCGGCCTCGATGATCTCCCACTTGGAGGAGTCCACCATGATGGGCACTTTGTTCACCTCCGGCTCGGTCTGGAGCAGGATGAGGAATTTGGACATCGTGGGCACGCCGTCGATGAGACCTTCGTCCATGCAGACGTCGATCACATTGGCACCACTTTCCACCTGCTGACGAGCCACGGCCACAGCCTCCTCCAGCTTTCCTTCCTTGATGAGCTTGGCGAACTTGGGAGATCCGGCCACGTTCGTACGCTCGCCGATCATGAGATAAGGCGGGCGCGTGGGCTTGGCCTCTGGGTCGTCACTGGCAGGAGCACCTGGGGCAAATACAAAGGGCTGTGAGCCGCTGAGACGCATCGCGTGCGAGTCTGCCGGAACCTGACGCGGCGCGAGGTTTTCTACCGCCTTGGCGATGGCAGCGATGTGCTCGGGCGTGTTGCCGCAGCAGCCGCCCATGATGTTCACGAAACCGCTGCTGCCAAAGTCCTTGGCATAGGCGGCCATGTCCGGCGGAAGCAGGTCAAAGCCTGTCGGTGCCAGCGGGTTGGGCATGCCAGCGTTCGGATAGGCGGAGACAAAGCAGTCCGCCTTCGTGGAAAGTTCTTCGAGGAATGGACGCATCTTGTCCGGCCCCAGGGAGCAGTTCAGACCGATGGACAACGGCTTCACATGCCGCATGGCATTGAGATAAGCCTCGGTCACCTGACCGGAGATCATGGTCTCTCCACCCGGGCCGACAGCCGCGCTGATCTGCACGGGCAACTCCACCTGATCTTCGGCAAACACTTCACTGATCGCCACGAGGGCGGTCTTGGCGTTGAGGGAATCGAAGATCGTTTCGACCATCAGCGTGTCCACCCCACCGGCAATGAGGGCACGGATCTGCAGCTTGTACGCCTCCTTCACCTGATCAAACGTGACGTAGCGGAAGCTCAGGTCGGAGAGGTCGGGGAACTGCGAGAGCGAAACAGTCAGCGGCCCGATGGCCCCTGCCACGTAGCGTTTCCGCCCGGTCTTTTCGCCGACGATGTCGGCCCACTTGCGGCACTGTTTGGCGGATTCAAAATTGATCTCCCACGCGAGGTCGTTGAGGAACTTGTCCTCCAGCACCGTCTGGAAAAACTCGGGATCTTTGCGCCGTCCTGCCGGCACTTCCGTGAAAAACTCAGCCTGAGCGATGCTGGTGCCGCTGAAGGTGTTCGTCTCGATGATGTCCGCCCCGGCTTCCAGGAAGCGGCGATGGATGTCCTCAATGATGTCCGGGCGGGTGATGGAAAGGATGTCGCCGTTGTTCAGCAAATCCTTCTCGTTGGTCAGGAAGCGGGTGCCGCGTGCATCGGCCTCTATAAGGCCGTAACCGCGAATGGTCGTGCCCATGGCTCCATCGATGACCAGGATTCTCTGGCGCATGGCGGCTTCGAGTTCAGAGCGGACATTGGGGCGTGCAGGCATGGGAGAAATTAGCGTTCTAGCTGGGTAGGTCAACACTCATATCAACGCATCATGATTTGAGGATGTGACTAATATTTCTAATTTACAAGAGAACCATCCGTTATACCGACACAAATGCCCGCCAAACCAAAAGTTGCCACCCCTATTGAATCCAGCCCTGAGGCCATCAATGAAAATCTGGGGAAACGGGTGAAAAAACTGCGCGGGGATCGTGGCTGGTCGCTGGAGGAACTTGCCACGGCGAGCGGAGTGAGCCGCTCCATGCTCAGCGAAATCGAGCGCGAAAAGGCCAATCCGACCCTGACCGTCACCTTCCGCATCGCCCGCGCCTTTGGACTGACTTTGCAGGAGCTGATCGAGAGCGCCGAGGCCAGCGCTTCGAAAATCCAAGTCATCCGGGCCAACGACCGCGCCCAGGTCTATCGCAGCGACAAGCAATGCGAGATCCGCACCCTCTCCCCCATCAATCTCGAAAAGGACGTGGAGTTCTACGAGCTGACGCTGCGCCCCGGCGGCATCCTGCGCAGCCAGCCACACTTTGAAGGCACCCGCGAGTTTCTCACTGTCGAGGAAGGCAGCGTGCGCATCGAATCCGACCAAAACAACGAGGAACTCACCAAAGGGGACTCCGGCACCTACCGCGCCGACGTGCCGCACGCCATCGTCAACACCGGCAAGGGGGACGCGCTGGTGTTCCTCGTGGTGATTTACCGCTAGAGCCCGCATTTCCCAACCCAACCATGAAATCAGCCATCACCCTCGTCCTCCTCGCCTTAGCCGGGGTATTGCATGCACAGATGCCGGAGGCTCTCGTGAATGCCGAACGCGCCAAAATCCTCCAAGGCGTCAAATCAGTGCCGAAGGCGGGCTCACCGGGGCCGATTGGCATCTGGGGGACCATGGCGTTCCCGATTCTCTCCGCTCCTGACAAGGATGGCGTCGAGATCGCTGTGGCAGCAGCGGCGGGTTATGCAAAAGGGCGCGTCATTCTCTTCGGTCACAACAGCTACCTCGCCGGCGGTGAAGGCGGGGATCACGCAAAGCTCATGGAGAACTGCGTGAGGTGGGTGGCCAACAAAGACAAGCCGAGAGTGGGCCTCAAAGGTGTGAACGCGGTCAATTTGTACCGGCAGCATGAATTCAATGCAGAGACCTTTGACAAGATCGATGCAAAGAGCCTCGCCAGCTACGACGTCGTCATTGTGAACATGCAGGGCATCATCAGCACCGAGGAAGGCTCGGCAGTGGCGGAGTTCGTCAAAGGCGGCGGCGGCTTCATCGGTGGCATGACGGGCTGGGCCTTCGGCCAGACGAGCGGCGGCAAAGACTTGACGGTGTCCCACGGACTCAACCAAGCGCTGATGCCCGCCGGCATCGCGATCACGGACATGAGCGCTTTTGACCGACTGCCCAGTTTTGAAGCACGCACGGAACTGCCGCAAATGATGAACGCCTCGGAAGCCATCAGTGCGATCAAGAAGCAGCGCGATGGCGGTTCCGCGCTAACGGCCGAGCAAATGAAGCAGGGTACGAACGCCATCCAGATCGCCATGGCGGCACAGCCGCCGGACCGCAGCAATCTGAAGACCGCCGTGCTCGCCGCCCTCGGCAATGCAGGGGCCGATGCCGAGCTGCCGACAGCGCAGGCACCGCTCACTGCCGAAAAGCATGCGGCACAGCGTTTGCGACTTGGCATGGAGACGCGAGTGCTGCGTCTCGCCGCCGGCGAAGGCGTGGCCGCTCATCCCGCGCATGAAACCTTCCCCGGCAAGGTGCCTGCTGACGCCCCACGCATTACGGGCGAGATCAAGGTGACACCCAGCATCCCTGGTTGGACCAGTACGGGCCTCTACGCCGCCGCAGGTGATACGATCACAGTTACCCTGCCAGAAAAGCTCGCCGACAAAGGCTATGCGGTACGCATCGGCTGCCACAGCGACACGCTCTACCATCTCGACAAATGGCAGCGCGCACCTGACATCACGCGCAGCGTCGGATTAGCCACCGCCACCACTAAAACCGCCAGCGCCTTTGGCGGACTCATCTACATCGAAGTCCCAGCCCGGGCCAAGGACGACGCACCTTTCACCACCGTCATTCAAAACGCCGTGCCTGCGCCTTTGTTTGTCCTCGGTCAGGATGACGATGCCAAATGGGCCGAGATCAAAAAACGCCCCGCCCCTTGGGCCGAACTCGCCTGCGACAAGCTGATCCTGAGCTGCCCTACCGAAGTCGCACGCGCCATCAACAATCCCACCCAGCTCATGGAGTTTTGGAAGAAGGTCGTCGAAGCGCAGGACGACATCACCAATCAAACCGCTGAGCGCAAACGGCCTGAGCGCATCGTGGCCGATGTGCAGATCAGCGCCGGCTACATGCACAGCGGCTATCCCATCATGATTCCCACCAGCGCCGCGCCGGAGATGACAACCTTTGGCAAACTGAAATTCCCCGGCTGGGGTTTCTACCACGAGATCGGCCACAACCATCAGCGCGGCGATTTCACCTTCGACGGCACCGTCGAAGTCACCAACAACGTCATCGGCATGTACTGCTATGATGCCGTTTTGAAGAAAGACTGGCTCATCGGCCATACCTCCATCACCGAAGAAGCGCGCAAAGAGCACATTCAAAAGATCATGAAGGCGTCGAACAAATGGCAGGTGTGGAAAAGCGAACCCTTCACCGCACTGACCACCTACATCCAGCTTGTACAGGAGTTCGGCTGGGAAAGCTGGCGCAAGTATCTGCACAGCTTCGCCGACGACACATTCGGCCCTGCCCCGAAAGGCGACGATGAACGCCGCGACCAGTTCCTCATCCGCTACTCCAAGATCACGAACAAGAATCTTGGGCCGTTCTTTGATGCGTGGGGGATTCCCGTCAGCTCCGCCGCGAAGGCGGAGGTGAGCAAGCTGGATCCGTGGATGCCGAAAGGGATGTGAACTGGGAGGGTTCGTGAGTCATTGTGTTTGCAGTACGCTCGCAGACGGGCGGGCTGTCGCCACACCCATCCCACGTCCGGAAAGCCCCTCAGATTCGAATCAATTCCCGGATGGGGGTCCCATTTGGAACGATGGGTGTGGGGCGACCGCTGAAGTCGTTGATCGTTTCTTTGGCAGAATCGATGCCCAGGTGGTGATAAATAGTGGCGAGGAAGTCGTGCGGCGAGCAGGCGTGCTCGGCCACGTCTTCGCCGCGTTTGTCGCTGGCACCAATGATGCCGCCGGTTTGCAGGCCGCCACCGGCCCAGAGATTGGTAAAGGCACGCGGCCAGTGGTCCCGGCCCGGCTGAACGACACCTGCCGCTGCACTGGCCTCTCCGGCACCGGAACTGGCAACGTGGCTGATTTTGGGTGTGCGCCCAAACTCACCACTGACCACGACGAGCACGCGTTTGTCGAGGCCGCGCGCATAGACATCCTCAATCAACGCTGAAACGGCCTGATCGAAGGCGCCGGCACGGAAACGCAGCGCATCAAAGACGTGGTGGTTCACGGCGTGATCATCCCAGTTGCCCACACGGCCGCATTGCGGGCCATCGAGGCAGCTCGTGATGATCTCCACACCCGATTCAACCAGTCGGCGTGCCAGCAGCAACTGCTGACCCCAGCGATGCATGCCGTAGCGATCGCGGGTGCGCTTGTCTTCTTTGGAGAGATCAAACGCATGCCGAGTCTGTGGATTCGTGAGCAGCGTCATCGCCTGCGCTTCGAACTGATCCATCGCGCCCATTTCGCCAGCGGCATCGACATTGCGTTCCAGATTGTCGAGACTGTGCAGCAAGGCCATGCGGTCATTGAGACGGGCCAGCTTGGATGGATCGGAGAGGCCGACGTTCGGCACGGCGAAATCTGGGCGGCTGGGATCATTCAGCACCGCAAGCGGTGAATAGGCGGCATTCACAAACCCCGGACCAGCGATGGTGAAGCTGTCGTAATTGATGATCGGGTTCACACCCACGTAGTTCGGCAGCGAACTGCTGCGCTGGTTTTTCGAGCGCAGGAAGTTCGCCACGGTCATCCAGTCCGGCAGCAGCGGCTTGGGTTTGTCACGCGGATCCGTGTCGCCGCTGAGCATTTGCAGCGATCCAGCCGGATGTCCGCCGCCGGTGTGCGTCATCGAGCGCAGCAGGGTGAATTTGTCGGCGATCTTTGCCTGCAGCGGGATCAACTCGGTGAGCTGCATGCCAGGCACTTTGGTTTTGATCGTTTTAAACGGGCCACGATACTCGCTGCCGATGTCCGGCTTCGGGTCATAGGTGTCGAGGTGCGAGCAACCCCCGCGCAGCCAAACCAAAATGACTGCCGTGCGTTCACGCGCCGGCTTCGCGGCATTCTCAGCGCGCAGCTTGAGCAATCCCGGCCAGCCCAGGCTCGCAAATCCCGTGAGTCCGAAGCGCATGAAGCCACGCCGATCCAAGGGACCGGAACAAACAAGCGGGGGCGAGGCAGAAGGCATGTGCAACCATACGGCTGCGAGCCGGGAATTCTTCGGGGCAGAGGATCACTTCGCCAGAGACGCGCACACGATTTCCTCGTCGTTGCGCATGAAGACGCACTGATTGGCGAAGGCGGGGTGTGACCACACGACGGCGCGGCGTGGATCGGTGGTGGTGGGTTTCAGGAGCTTGGCGCGGCTGATTTCTTCGTAGCCTTTCGGGGTGATCTTGGCGATGATGAGATCGCCCTGCTCGTTGGCGAGGAAGAAGCGGTTTTCGTGTTTGATGAGGAAGGCATTGGCCCAGCGCACGGGCTTGTCGCCGGTGGTGGCGGCGAAGGTTTCCCAGAGGCGCTCGCCGGTGTCGAGTTTCAGGCAGCGTAGCTGGCCGTAGCTGCACACGCCGTAGATGTGACCGTTCTCGATGAAGGGCGTGCTGATAAGGCTGTGGAGCGTGTCGGTGTTCTTTTCGCTGAAGCTTTTGCCCTCCCATTGCAGGGTGGCCGCAGGTTTGGTGGCATCCAGCCTGAAGCATTTCGAACTGGTGTAGAACGAGCTGAAAAGGAGCAGATCTCCCGCAAGCCTTGGGGTAGCTACGGTGAGGCCGAAACGGACCTCCCATGGATATGACCACAACACTTTGCCCGTAGCAGGATCGAGAGAGTTCACGGCCTGCGGATGCCAGAGGATGACTTGTTTCGTGCCGCCAGCTTCGATCATCGTCGGCGGGCAGTAGCCGGGCTCACGCGCATCCAGCGCACGCCAGATCTCTTTGCCGCTGTCTTTGTCAAAGGCTACTGCCACACTGCCCGGACCACCACAGAGGCAGATCAAGCGCTGACCGTCGAGCAGCGGATGCCCGGCAAAGCCCCACATCGGCGTGCGTGCCTCGTATTCGGTCTTGAAGTCATGCGACCAGAGAACCTTGCCGTCGGCTGCATCGAGACAGAGGAGGTTTCCCTCTGCGCCGAGCGTCCACACTTTGCCACTGCTCACCACCGGGGTGCAGCGCGGGCCGGTGGAGTAGCTCATCGTGTAAGTGCATTCATAGCGATGCTCCCAAAGCAGAGCGCCTGTCTTAGCATCCAGACACAACACGCGTTCGGTGCCTGGAATGATGCCCCGCGCAAAGGCATCTCCCGGCACGCTGCTCTTCTCGGCCACCTGGCGGTCCATGAGATAGACCCGGCCATTCGCCACTGCCGGACCCGTGTAGCCGCCACCGATCTTCACACGCCAGAGCACCTTGGGACCGCCTTCAGGAAACTTGTCCACAATGCCTGATTCACGCCAGACGCTGTCGCGCTGAGGGCCGATCCACTGCGGCCAGTCGTCAGCCTGGAGGATGCCGGACAGCAGGACCAAGAGGAGAAAAGCAAAGCGCATGGACAAACAAACTCACCACCATGAATCATGTTGCAGAGGATTTGGCGTATCGCAGGTTTGGAGCATTATGCTGAACCTGCCCGATTCCAAACGCCTGCACAGCCTGGTCACAGCCACGCACACGCCCTTTCATGCCGATGGCTCGCTCAATCTCAACGTGGTGGAAAAACAAACGGAGTTCCTGCTTTCGAAAGGCGTGAACACCGTTTTCATCGGTGGCAGCACCGGCGAGAGCCACTCGCTCACGTATGAGGAGCGCCATCTTCTGGCCAAATGCTGGATGGCAGTCGCCAAAGGCACAGCCATGCGTGTGGTCGTGCACGTGGGGGCAAACTGCATTGCCGATGCGAAGGCACTCGCGGATCAGGCCGAGGATCTGGGAGCCAGTGCCATCGCGGCCCTGGCTCCAATGTATTTCAAGCCAAAGAACGTTGAAGTGCTGGTGGAGTCGATGGCTCAGATCGCCTCAGCTGCACCAGACACTCCCTTTTATTACTATGACATTCCGTCGATGACCGGTGTGAATCTCTCGGTGCCCGATTTCCTGCAGCAGGCGGGCAAACGCATTCCGAATCTGGCCGGTGTGAAATTCACCAATCCCGACCTCATGGCCTACCAGTACGCCCTGCGTGCCGATGATGGTGCCTGGGACGTCCCTTTCGGCTGCGATGAGCACATGCTCGGCGCTTTGGCGATGGGTGCCAAAGGAGCCGTTGGCAGCGGCTTCAACTTCGCCGCCCCCATTTACCTGCGCCTGCTAGCCGCCTTTGCCCAAAACGATTTTGCCGCTGCAAGGGTGGAGCAGTTCCGCGGAGTGCAGATCATCAGCACCCTCGTCCGCTACGGCTACATGGGTGCCGCGAAAGCCGTGATGGCGATGCTCGGCGTCGATGTCGGCCCTGCTCGTCTGCCCAACACGACTCTCAGCGATGTCCAAAAAGACCAGTTGCGCGGCGAACTCGAAGCCATGGGCTTCTTCGACTGGGTGAAATAACTGCGCTCAGCGTGTCACCCGCAGCAACGGCGTCGGCAAGTGCTCACTCGTCATCCAGAGCGTGCGGCTGTCGCTGTCATAGCACACGGCTTCTGTCTGCCGCAGCAGCTCGGGTTCGATGCGCACTGGTGCTTGTTGCAGCGCTTCGGCGAGCGCTTTGTCCTGGGGCAGCAGCCATTCATACAGACTGCTATAGGTGGAGACGACCATACGTGAACCATCCGGCGCAAAGCAGGCAGCAGTGGTCATGCAGTTGTCGTGCGGGCGCTTGCCGATACGAATCAGTGTGGGGAAGGCTAGATCGGCCACTTTTTCCAGCACCATGCCCATCTTGGGCTGCAGCGTCTGCGGAAAAGCATAGAGCGCACACCTGCCCTCATCACTCTTGGTCAAAATGTAAAGACGCCCGGTCTGGGGATGCACGAGCAGGCTCTCGGCATTGTGCCTCCCATCGGGGTAGTTCGCGCGCCAGAGCTGCGGTGCGGCAGTTTCAGTTTCCGCCACAGGCTTGCCGGGTGCGTTGATTTCAGGTTCGGGGATCTGATAAACCTGAATCGAGGCGCGGATGAAAAGATTGTCGCCGATGTCGCCAATGAATAGCATCGGCGTCCCCTTCTCATCTTTGCCGGAAGCGATGTCCTCCCAGTCGAAGTTTGCCGCATCACGCACACGTACTTTGGCGCGTGTTTTCCCGCTGCGATCGATGGCAAAGACACAGGGCTCGCCACCGGAATCGTTCATGGTCCAGAAAATCGAGGGATCACGCACACCCAGCGCCACTCCGGAGCTTTCATTGAGGCGTTTGTCTTCCAGTATCGCAACCTGCTTGCTCGTGCTGGGCACCGGCTTTTCCGGCCACTTGCCCTCACTTTGCCCGCTGCAGGCCGTAATGGCTGCAAGAGCGAGCATAAACTGAAACAAAGCCGCATTCATGATTCTTTAACCCAGCGGCGTTGCCGGACCTGCCAGCATGCGGTTGTAATGAAACTGCACGCGGTTCTGAAACCACCGCCACGTCTGACCTGGGCGGCCATTCTCCAGCAGGAAATGCGGGCAGTCCTTATGCAGCGGTGTGGTGCCGACACGTGGCCAATGATAATGCGGCACCACGTTGCTGAGCGGAATATCATACGCGCGCATGAGATAGGCGGCGAGCCGCGCAGTACGGTCAATCGTTTGGCCAATGTCGTTTCCCTGATGCTCGCACATCTCAATGCCGATGCTGTAGTTGTTGCCCGCACCGTCGAAATCAGCGTGCTCGCCCTGCTCACGGCAGGGAAGGTGCTGGATCGCCACGTCATCCTGCACGGTGAAATGCCAGGTGAGAAAGCCGATGCGGTTCCCCCCCTTGCGCTTCGTCGCACGCAATGCTCCGCGCTTCAGCGCCAGCGCATGCTGGTGCGCATTGCCGGTGTAGTTCTGCGTGCTGTGAATGGTGATATAGCGCGGCTTCATGGCCCGGAAATAGCGGCGCCCCACCGTTCCTGCGGGGATGATGTCGAGTTTGATCCGCGTCTCGGCCAGCAACTGGTCCGGCGTCAGCGCTCCGGCAGGCACAGGCGCAAACCTCGCCTCCCATCGCGCAATTCGCGAGCCATCATAGGTGGCGCAAGCCACGACAATAAACGCAACCGCCAATGATAGGAGTAGTGCGACGTTTTTACGCATGTGAGTGTTTAAGGGCCAATGGGTGAAATTCAATATGCATGTTCAATCATCTGCATCTGTACGCGCCCGCCGCTGAGGTCAGGTGTACGGATTGCAGATTAAACTTCCGTCGATGACGAGATAGGTGAAAGAAATGTCGGCTTTGGTGCGGCGTGATTCCTGTGAATTCGGGATTGTCATCCCCCTCCATGTCATTCAACATCCGCGCTTCATGAGCACCTCGCCCCTCCCCGATTCCACCGCGCCTTGGTACAAGCAACTGACCAGCTACCACTGGTTTGTGCTGATCGTCGCCTCCGCCGCCTGGTTCTTTGACTGCCTGGACCAGCGTCTGTTTTCCCTCGCCCGCGTGCCTGCTCTGATGGAACTGATGAAGCTGCCGTCATCGAGTCCCGATTTGCAGGCCTTTGGCAAAATTGTCACCGCATGTTTCCTCATCGGCTGGGGCATTGGCGGACTGATCTTCGGGGCCTTGGGAGACAAATACGGTCGTGCAAAGATGCTGACGCTGACGATCCTGATCTACTCCGCCTTTACCGGCCTGAGCTATTTCAGCCGCTCACAGCTCGACTTCACCATCTTCCGCTTCCTTACCGGCGTGGGCGTGGGCGGCGTGTTTGGCCTGGCCGTGGCCTTGATCGCAGAAACCGTTCCCAGTGGTGCGCGTATCCAGTGCCTTGGTCTGTTGCAGATTCTGTCAACCATCGGCAACCTCGCCGCAGGTTTTGCGAAGATCGGTATCGACACCTTGGAAGCAAATCACACCATCGTCGCGGGTTCCGGCTGGCGCTGGATGTTTCTCATTGGCGCAGCACCAGCGCTGATGATCATCTTCACCCGCAAATATCTCAAGGAGCCCGCCTCATGGCAGCATCTCAAGGATACGAATCAGCTCCCAAAGGGCAGCATCTTCGCGCCCTATTCCAGCCTGCTCGCCAGCGCCCGCTGGCGCAAAAATCTCTTCGTTGGCGCGGTCATCGCCAGCACCGGCGTGATCGGCCTGTGGGCCATCGGCGAGTATGCCGTCGATTTGCAGAAGGTGGTGTTCAAACAGTTCTATGAAAAGGCGGGTGTGGCTCCTGACAAGGTGGCCGGCGAAGTGAATAATGCGATCTCCGTGGCCTACCTCTGGAACATGCTGGGGGCAGCAGTCGGCATGACCCTGTTCACCAATGTGGCCAAGCTGGGCCGCCGTTTTGCCTTCTTCCTGGGCTTCAGCGGAGCACTCATCGTCACCTTCCTGGTTTACTGGAAGATGAGCGATCCAATCGCAGCACGGTGGATGATGTTCCTCATGGGCATGGTGCAGCTGAGTGTGTTCGCCGGATTCGCCATTTATCTGCCTGAGCTGTTCCCGAGCAAGCTTCGCAGCACGGGCACCAGCTTTTGCTACAATCTGGGCCGTTTCGCCGCCGCCGGTGGCAGCTTCTTCTCCGCCACGCTCACCTCCGGCATCTACGGCAAGTTCGCCGCTCAGGATCCAGCACTGCCGCTGCGCTACGCGGCGATGACCATGTGCGCCATCTTCCTCATGGGTATTTTCATTCTGCCGTTCGCACCTGAAACCAAGGGCCAGCCGCTGCCGGAAGACGACTGAAATGACCGCCGCTGAACTGCAAAAAGCCGCCCAAGTCGAAGCGGAAGCCATCTCACCCGAAGCTCTGGCACTCTGGCATGCCAAACAGGGCCGCTGGGAAGATGCTCATAACATCGCGCAGGACATCCATACCAAGATGGGCTCTTGGATTCATGCGCTGCTTCACCTGATCGAAGGCGACCAGTGGAATGCAGACTACTGGTTCGCCAAAGCCGGCAGGCCTTCGCACGGCCCCAAGGAGATCGACAAACTTTGGGACGAAATCGCTGGCGTTGTGCTATCTTGACGGCTCAAACAGTGAACAACGACCCCGCCAAACCCCAGCAGCGCTTCGAAGACTTGCGCGGCATCCTGCGTTACGTGCCGCAATTCCGGCAGCGCATCTTTGTAATCGCCTTTGACGGCGCGCTGATGACTCAGCCAGGATTCGCCAGCATCCTGCAAGACGTGGCCGTGCTGCAGTCGCTCAACATCGAGGTCGTACTCGTTTTCGGCGCGCGTGAGCAGGTGCGAAGGCTGGCCGAAAAGCGCGGCATCACTCTCTACAATGACGATGGCATGGGCCGGACCGATGCCGCAGGCATTGAGATCGCCGTGGATGCGATCATGCACCAGTGCAGCGATCTCGTGGCGGATTTGACCGCACTGGAGATGCCGGTGGCCGTTTCCAATGCACTCGCGGTGCATCCAGCCGGCGTGATCCACGGCGTGGACCAGGAGTTCACCGGACGCATCGAACGAGTCGATGAAGAAACCCTGCGCGCCCTGCTCAAAGCCGACATTATTCCCATTTTGCCCCCGCTCGGCTATGACGGCAAAGGCACCACGCTGCGCCTGAACTCCGACGCAGTGGCCGTGGAGGTCGCCATCGCACTGCAGGCCGCAAAAGTCATCTTCGTGGCCGAATCAGGCATCACTGCCGCAGACGGCACCCGCCTGGAGCAGCTCTCCGTGGCTGAAGCCCGCGAGATGCACAAGCGCAAGGATTCAAAGCATGATGTCAGCATGCTCTCCAAGCTACGCTATGCCGCACTGGCCTGCCAGGAAGGTGTGCCGCGCGTTCACATCGTGGATGGCACTCAGGATGAAGCCCTGCTGGCCGAACTGTTTTCCAATGAAGGCGTCGGCACGATGATCCATGCCGATGACTACCAGCAGATCCGCAAAGCCCGCACCTCAGACGTCCCTGCCCTGCTCTCCATGATGCAGCAGAGCGTGGACGATGCCGCTCTGGTGCCGCGCACGCGCGACCAGATTCAATCCAAGATCAAAGATTTCTTCGTGCTCGAACTCGATGGCAACCCCATCGGCTCCGTCGCTGTACATGCCTATGAGGAAGACGGTCGAAAAATCGCCGAGCTGGCCTGCCTCTTTGTGCGGCGCTCGCACAAAAACAAAAACCATGGCCGCAAGCTGGTAGCCTTCGCGGAAGAACAGGCACGGCACCGCGGCTGTGAGGTCATTGTGGCGCTCAGCACGCAGGCGTTTCGCTTCTTCGAGGAAAAAATGGGCTACACCGTGGCCGAACCTGATGCACTGCCGCTCAGCCGCCGCGAAAAGTACGACAAGAGCGGACGGAACTCAAAAGTGCTCGTCAAGGCGCTGAAATAGCGCTGCCGCGCTATTTGATGCGCGATATCTTCGAGTAAGCCAGCGCGCGCTCTGCGATGGCAATCGCTTTGTCCTGCAGCTTTTCGCCGATGAAGCGCTGCTGAAAACTCACACGACATTTGCGACCATCCTTGGCAAAGGCCACCCAGAACTCCGTCGATTTGATGCGCTCCGCTGCACTCGTCGCATCGGACCACTCATAGTGGACGGATTCACTGCGCGACACCTCATGCAATCCCTTGGCATTGAGCGTCACGGAGTAGCCCATGCTCTGCCATCCCAGCCAGGTGGCAGCCACACCACCGAAAAACAGCAGCGATCCCATAATGATGGATGGCGCGATGACCTTGCTGCGGCCCACAAAACCGCCGTTGCCAAATTCCAGCGCGAAGAATTTCACCCGTGCATACATGACCTTCACCAGCACGAATGCCGCGATGACCAGCAGCGGCCCGCTGCCGAGCAGGAGGTAGGTGTAAACATCGCCAATCATGAGCGTCACCCCATTGCCTGAGTCACTGCCCTTGGTCAGGTAGGGAGAGAAGTCCAGCGAGCTGGTGCTGGCTAGAGAAAATGGCGACGATTTCATATGATTGTGATTAAACCCACCCACCACCGTCGGCGTCAAGCCTTGCTTCCGTGACTGGTTTGTTGCCGGATGAATTCCTGCACCGTCGCCACGTCCGCCGCCATCGGCCAGGTTTGCAGCGATTTCGACTTCAGCGCTTCGAGAGTGGGATGCGTAGGCTCGCTTCCTGTGGCCTGCAGCACGACTTCGGGAAACTTCGCCGGGCTCGCCGTGGCCAGCACGACACTGACCCGGTCCGCCGCCATGTCAGTGAATGCGCAGGCCGTGTGCGGATCGAGCACATACTGCCAGTCCTGCCACATCTGCGCGATGACGCGGACGATCTGATCATCGTCCATGCGGGTGGAGCGCAGCGAAGTTTTGGGCAGGTCGATCTTGAACGGAGCGCCCGATTTGATCTGCGCCATCACCTCACGAACGCGCTCCGCGCTTTGATCCATGATGTAATAGAGGAAGCGCTCGAAGTTCGACGCGGCCTGAATGTCCATGCTCGGCGCATGACTCGGATGCACATCGCTCTGGCTGTATTCGCCACTGGTAAGGAAGCGGTGCAGGATGTCGTTTTGATTTGTCGCCACGCGGAAGCCGCCTGCGGGCATGCCCATCTGCTGCGCCATCCATCCAGCCAGCACGTTGCCAAAGTTGCCCGTAGGCACGACGTATTCCGCCGTGGCACGCGCACTCTCCGGCAGCTTCAGACAGGCCCAGATGTAGTACACACACTGCGCCAGCACACGGGCGATGTTGATCGAGTTCACAGCGGAAAGATTCACCGATTTCGCGAAAGCGGTGTCGCCAAAAGTCTCCTTCACGACGCGCTGAGCGTCGTCAAAAGTGCCAGGCACAGAAATGGCGAAGACATTGTCCGCTCCGGTGCAGGCCATCTGGCGCTCCTGCAGCGGCGCCACACGTCCGTTCGGATACAGAATGAAAATCGTGATGCCATCGCGGCCCAGGCAGCCGTGAATTGCTGCCGAGCCCGTGTCCCCCGAAGTCGCACCGAGCACGGACAGACGCTTGCCTGTGTGCTCGACCTGACGTTTGTAGAGCAGGCCCAACAGTTGCAGAGCGAAGTCCTTGAAAGCCAGTGTCGGACCGTGAAACAGCTCCAGCACATAAGTCTTGTCCGTGATCTTTTTCAGCGGAGCCACCTCCGGCGAATCAAACTGCCGATAGGCCTCTGCGGTGAGCTGATGCCATTCGGTATTGCTAATCTCCGGCGCGAACAAGGTGAAAAACTCCGCCGCGAGCTCTGGATAGGTCAGCTTCGACCACTCTGGCAGCTTGTCAGTGATGTTCGGCAGATTCTCCGGCAGAAACAGCCCGCCATCCGGTGCCAGCCCGGCTTCAACGGCTTCAGAAAAGGTATGCGGCTTCGTCTGGCCGCGAGTTGAGAGGTAGTGCATACGAATCAATAAGGAGAGGCACTCATGCGTGGGATTTGGGGAGACTCAACGAGTCTCTGCGGGCATCATGCGCTGATCAGGGCGCGCCCGCTAGGCTAGCCGCAGGGCAAAGGCTCACTTTTTCCGCGCAATGAACACATCCACCTGCTGGCCCACGTAGAGGGGCTGATCCTTGGGACGGTCGAGTTTGTAGATGACCTGCAGGACACGCGTGTCCACGCGCTCGGTACTGGCACCCGTGAGGGAGACTTTGGGGATGACGTAGGGCTCGATGCGGACGAACTGTACCTTGAACTTTTTCGAGGAGTCGCTCTTCAGCGAGAAGGTGGCGTCGAGACCAGAGGCCACTTCCATGGCGTTTTGTTCATCCACATCGGCACGCACATGCAGTGTGGAGATGTCTCCAAGCACGAGCGCTGGGTCCTTGTTCGCCGGGGAGGCGTATTCGCCAGCACGAATGTTGACCTGAAGGATGGTGCCCGCCTTCGGTGCTTTGACGGTGAGGCGGTCGATTAGCAGTTCGGTCTGCTGCACATCGGCCTGGGCTGAGGTGAGCTGCGCTTCAGCGGCCTGCATTTGCGCCTTGGCCACGAGCACGTCGTTGGTGCGGTTGCGCAGATCGTCCTGGCTGATGGCACGCTGGTCGGTGATGGAAGTCATGCGGTCGAGCATGTCCTGCACCTTGGCAAGCTGGGCGCGGTTGATGGCAATGTTCGCCTGCGCGATGGCAATGGCGGCCTGCTGCTTGAGCAACGAGGCACGCAGTTCGCGGTCGTCCAAAATGAGCAGCGGAGTTCCTTCTTTGACGACCTGATTGACGGCGACTTTGACCTCCTCGACCAAGCCAGGAACCGGCACGCCGATGGCGACATTTTCATCCTTGGCTTCGAGAATGCCCGTGGCGGCGATGTCATCGGGCGCATTCTTCTGCGGTGGCAAAACAGGCGGTGCCGGGATGGCAGTTTCCTGGCTGCGAATGGTCTGCAGCACGAACCCCATCGCGATCACGCCCGCGATGGCAAGCAGGTAGGTGGAGTAGCGGATGGCGGTGGAAACGAGATTCATGGGCGCAGCAGAGTAAATGACGAAATCCAGAATGGCGAATGACGAATGCCGGACAAAATGACGCTCGCAAGAACGGTCAAGAAAACCCCAAATCGGCGCGAAGAAAAAGGCACCGGGCATTGCAGGAGAAATCATCCGCGAAGACGGAAATGTGGAGGCTGCAGGACGGAAACTTTGTCAGCACCACGGACCCGCCGCGGGTTAGGAAGCTGATTCAGAACTGATCCGCGTCTTGCACGGGCGGGACGGGCGCTCTACGCTGGCGGCATGGAAAGACCCGCCGCCATTGCCCAGATCCGCGAAGCCTGCAAAAACATCGCGCTGCAATTCATGAAAATTCACCCCGCCGTTCCTGGACTGGCCGACGAGGAGACGCAGAAGGAGTGCTTCCGCAGCGTGCATGAAATGACCGTGCTGCTGGAGACGATCAAAAAGAAGATCGGCCGCCTGGAACGCTCCGACGACAGCACCCTGCTCTGACATTTGGCTTACTTGCCTGAACCCGCCCCTCATACGACCATTCACCATGAAATTCGCTATTATCTGCCTTCTCCTGCTGGCCACCTGCCTGCAGGCCGAGGTTAAACTGCCCGCCATTTTTTCTGACGGCATGGTCTTGCAGCAGGCTCAGCTCATCCGCATCTGGGGCACTGCTGAGGCCGGCGAAGAGGTGAAGGTGACCTTCGGTGATCAGTCACACACGTCGCTCACGGACCCGACCGGCAAATGGTCGCTCACGCTGAACCCGATGAATGCAAACGCCCAGCCCGCCGATCTCGTGGTGGGTGGCAAAAACACGATCACGCTGAAAAACGTGCTCGTCGGCGAAGTGTGGATCTGCTCCGGCCAGTCAAACATGCAGTGGGCGGTGCAGCAGGCCGGCAAGGCTCAGGAAGAAATCGCCGCCGCCAATCACCCGCAGATTCGCATGTTCAATGTCGAACGCAGCACCAGCATGACCCCACAGTCCGACTGCAAGGGCGTGTGGAAAGAGGCCACCAGTGCCAATGTGGGAGAGTTCTCCGCCGTGGGTTATTTCTTTGGTCGTCATCTGCACCAGGTGCTGAAAGTACCCGTCGGTTTGATCAACACCTCCTGGGGCGGCACGCGCATCGAGGCTTGGACGAGCCGCGAAGCGCTCGAAGAGCGCCCCTGTGCCACCGAACTGCTCACCGACTGGAAGGATGCCGTCAGCAAATGGGACGGCCCCAAGGAACTGGCCACTTTTGACAAGCAGAAGGCCAACTGGCAGGCGCAGGTGCAGAAGATCGACGCCGAAAACGCCAAATTGCCCGCTGATAAAAAGCAGCCCAAGCCAGCAGCACCGCGTCCGCCGGAAGATCCCACCAAGACCCAGCATCACCCCAGCGTGCTCTTCAACGGCATGGTGGCCCCCCTCGCCCCCTACACCGTCAAAGGTGTCATCTGGTATCAGGGCGAGTCCAACCAGCGCCGCGCCTTCCAGTATCAGGAACTGCTGCCCACCCTGATCAATGACTGGCGCAAACAGTGGGTGGACGCGTTCTCGTTTTACATTGTGCAACTCGCAAACTTTGGCAACGGCAAGCCCGTAACCACAGAACCCGGCGTCCCCGACACCTGGGCCGAGTTGCAGGAGGCGCAGACGCTGACAGCTCAGACGCTCGACAAATGTGGCATCGCCATCATCAACGACATCGGCGATCAAAACGACATCCATCCCAAGAACAAGCAGGAGGTCGGCCGCCGTCTCGCGCTGCTGGCCCTGGCTCAGGACTACGGCAAGTCCGGTGCGGAATCTTGCGGCCCGCTCTATCTGTCCTCCGTCGTGAAGGGCGACAATATTCGCGTTCAGTTCACCCACACCGGCTCTGGTTTAAAAACCCGCGACGGTGCCGAACCGAAAAGTTTCCAGATCGCCGGAGCCGATCAAAAATGGCTGTGGGCCAAGGCCAAGATCGACGGCAGCGAAGTCGTCGTCTGGAGCGATGCAGTGCCGCAGCCCATCGCAGTGCGCTACGCGTGGGCCAGCTGGCCGGAAGGCGCCAACCTCATCAATGCTGAGGGCCTGCCAGCCTCCTGCTTCCGCACCGATGACTTCCTGCCGTCCACCCTCGGCGTCGTGTCTCCCTTCAAAGAAGCAGCACCTGCCAAACCGTGATCGAGCCAAGCGTGCATCTCTTCCTAGCCGATCCTGACACCGCGCCGTTCCTCGCAGATGAACTGCGCCGCGCTGCGCCGAATGCCGTACAACACGAAGTCGAAGGCCTCGGCATCGCCACCGATGTGCCACTGGAGGGCCTGCGGCTCGCGTTTGCACGCCAGACCCTTCCCGCTGCCGCCGAAATCCAGGCTGCATCCATCAATGCGTGGGCAGACCGCATCATCGACGCTACCACCGGAGTATTCCCGGATGATCAGCCCTGGCGTCTGCATCTCTGGCCGCAATACGGCGAAGGCAAAGCCGGGCTGCACCGCTGTGAATTAATCCATGCCAGCCTCGTGGAGCGCATGAAAAAGAGACGCAGACGCCTGCTCCGTTCCTTGGTCGATTCAGATACCGTCTTTGATGCGCAGACATCCCTCGTGCAGTGCATTCTCACGTCTCCCGAAACCGGCTGGATTTCCACCTCACAGGCACCGCAGGCTTATGCTTTGCGCAGTTTGATTTCGAGTTTCCCCCGTGGCGAAGTGCCCCTGGCCGATGACAAAAGCGCCCCCTCCCGCGCCTTCACGAAACTGGTGGAGTCCGAGCAGCGTCTAGGACGTCAGATCGAGCACGGCCAGACCTGCGTGGATCTCGGTGCTTCACCCGGAAGCTGGAGCTACGTACCCATCCAGCGCGGAGCGAGTGTCATTGCCATCGACCGCTCCGAACTGCGCGAAGATTTGATGCGCAATCCACGCCTGCACTTTGAAGTCGCCGATGCTTTTAAGTACAAGCCGCCGCAGACCGTGGACTGGCTCATGTGCGATGTCATCGCCGCCCCCCAACGCAGCATCGACCTGCTGCTTGAATGGCTGCGCGAAAAACGCATGCGCAACTTCATCGTGACGATCAAATTCAAAGGTCAGGACGAGTATCCGCTACTCGACATCCTCAAACGCGAAGCTCCACCGCTCTGCGCCGACTTTCACCTCACACGGCTCTGCGCGAACAAGAACGAAGTGTGCGCGTTTGGCGTGGTTTGATCGTCGAAGACAGAAATATCTGTCTCACCTTACAGCAGCGCCTCATGGGCACGGCCATCCTTGGCCTCGCAGTAGAGGATGAAGGACTGGTTCACCACTGAATACCCTCCGGGAGTCGGATAGTCACCGCTGAAGTACCAGTCACCGTATTCGGCACCGAGGGCGTTGTGGAGATCGGGAATGGTCTGGTAGATGACTTCGACGGTGCCATGCCACGGCGTATCCTCGGGACTGATCATCTGGGCGATGCGCGCAGAGATTTCCTCGTCGGTGAACGGCGCATAGATGGCCTT
Source organism: Prosthecobacter sp. (assembly GCF_029946185.1). Taxonomy (GTDB): domain Bacteria; phylum Verrucomicrobiota; class Verrucomicrobiia; order Verrucomicrobiales; family Verrucomicrobiaceae; genus Prosthecobacter. The sequence continues at coordinate 8,986 of NZ_JAQSEA010000095.1, read as the reverse complement.
CACGGCATTGCGCATCTCTTCCTTGGGCTTTCTCATCTCGGCTTTGCAGGCGCGATAGGTCTCCATCACGATGTGCGCCATGCCGCGCGCACGCAGAAGTGAAATGGCGGCCTGGAAAGCGATGAATTTGCCGAGTTCGGCCATATCGATGCCGTAGCAGTCCGGGTAGCGAATCTGCGGCGCAGTGGAGCACACGATGATGCGCCTCGGATTGGTGCGTGCGAGAATTCGCAGCAGGCTTTTCTTCAGCGTGGTACCACGGACGATGGAGTCATCGATAACCACAAGGTTGTCCTTGGGCGTCACGACACCGTAGGTGATGTCGTAGCTGCCGGACACCAGCGCATCACGCCCCGTTTCCTGGGCGATGAAGGTGCGCATCTTGATGTCCTTGAGCGCAATTTTTTCGCCGCGCGGCCAATTGCGCAGCACGAGATCGTCGAGCTTGGCCTCGTCAAATTCACCGCGCTTGAGCATGTCCATCAGAGCCTCTTTGACGACGTTACGGCGGCTTTTGCGCAGGCCGTCGAGAAAGCCGAAATAGGCCGTCTCAGCCGTGTTCGGGATGAAGCTGAGCACGGTGTGCTCAAAGTCGTTGTCGATGGCCTTGACGACCTGCGGCACCAACTGCTCACCGAGCGCCTTGCGCTGCTGGTAGATGGCGGAGTCGTTGCCACGTGAGAAATAAATACACTCAAACGAACAGGGCTTGAATTCGCGCGGCTCAATGAATGGCTGGATCGTCATGCCACCATCCGCCTTGATCACGGCCACATGCGCCGGAGGGATCTCATGAGTGTCCTCTTCATTGACGCCAAAGACGGACATCAAGGCGACACGTTCGGAGGCCATGGCGAAGATCTCGTCGTTCTCGTAATAGTGACACGGGCGGATGCCGCTGGGGTCACGCATGGCAAAGAGATCGCCGTTGCCGATGACGCCGACGATGCTGTAGCCGCCATCCCAGCGTTTGGCGGATTCCTTGATCACTTCGGTCACGTCCAGTTGCTCGCTGATATGCTGTGGAATGTCTTCTCCCGGCATTCCGGAGTCACGCAGCTCATGGTAGAGCTTGGTGTGCGCCTCATCGAGCTGAAAGCCGATTTCTTCGAGCACACTCTGCGTGTCCGTGCCGAAGACGGGGTGCTGCCCGCGCTGCATCATGACCTCATTGAGTTCGCGGGTGTTGGTGAGGTTGAAATTCCCCATCACCATCAGCGTACGCGTAGGCCAGGTGGTGCGGCGCATGTAGGGGTGCAGGCAGCCCTTGCCGAAGTCACCGCTGGTGCCGTAACGCAGATGGCCGATGTAAATCTCTCCGGCCATCTCAAACTCACGCTTGATGGCGTCCGGATCGTCCTCAAAGGACACGAATTCCTTGCCTTCCTGGTCGCGCTCATCCTTGCGCTGCTTGTCGATCCGGCGGGCGATGCGCTTGAACTCCTTGCGCTCCTCCTCAAAAACTTGGCCGATGCGCTCCACACTCTCGGTGCTGCGCACGCGGAACATATAGGGGAGGCCGGGGGGCATGCCGAGCTTGCTGCAGCCGATGCCCATGCCGTCCTGGCCGCGGTTGCGCTGCTTGGTCATGATCGCCTGCAGTGCGTCAAAGCCGTAGAGGGCGTTGCCGTATTTTTGATAGAAGTAGCCTAGCGGCTTTTTCAGCCGCACCACCGCTATGCCGCACTCGTGACTGATTGGGTCGCTCATCGTAAAGGAGCACCCACCATTGGCATGCCACGGAAGGAGTGCAAGACGTGGAAAAAGTTTCTCAGGGGTGTCCCAAGCCACCGGCCGGTCGTAATCGCCGCTCTCATCTCCAAAATTCAGCCGGTTGCCCCCGCACGGCCTCCTGACCACTCCCGCACAATTTAGCCAATGTGTTTTGAGCAAAGCGAGGCCCCTTGCTGTCATCATGGCATGGTCCATGCAGTCAATACCCCTCAATGAATCCCCTTCCCATTTCTCGCTTCTGGCTGCCCGCCATGACGCTGGCGGCGTTTTTTGCAAACAGTCCCATCTACCCCGCCATCCAGGAGGCCGCCTCTCCCCAGCCCGTCCCCGCATTACCCGAAATTCCGCCGCTGGAGATCCCTGAAGAGCCGCTGCCAGGAATCGTGCTGCGCAAACTCGCCTTTGATCGCGAATTTGATTCACCCGTCATGCTGGCCTCGCTGCCAGACGCCAGTAGGGAGCAAGTCATCGCCATGCAGCGCGGTGAATTCTGCGCCGTACGCCTCGATGGCAGCGGCCAGTGGCGGCCCTTCCTCGATTTCCGTGCGAAAATGAAAGACATTCTGCTCTTCGAGGAGGGCGTGCACGGCATCGCATTTCATCCTCGTTTTGCCGAAAACCGGCTGTTTTACCTCAGTTACACTCAGAGCGACCCCCGCCGCACGGTGATCAGTGAGATGCGCGCCTCCAAGGATTCAACTCCCGATGCATTGCCAGAAACCGAGCGTGTGCTCCTGGAGATTCCACAGCCCCTGGCAGACCACTGGGGCGGCCACATCGCCTTCGGGCCGGATGGCTGCCTCTACATCGCGCTGGGCGATGGCGGTCTGCGGGATGACCCGTACCGTCTGGCGCAAAACCCCTGGGTGCTGCATGGAAAAGTCCTGCGCATTGATGTGAACGGCCGCAGCGGCAAGCTCCCGTATGCGATCCCCGACGACAATCCCTTCACCAAGGCGCAAACCGTGCGCCCTGAAATTTTCGCCCTCGGTTTTCGCAATCCCTGGGGACTCTCCTTTGACGCTCGCTCCGGCCAGCTCTGGCTCGCGGACGTGGGTCAGGACCTGTGGGAGGAGATCAACCGCGTGGAAGCAGGTGCCAACTACGGCTGGAGTGACCGCGAAGGACCGGCGAAGAGTTTCGCACATGCGCACAGCTATCTGCCGGATATGACCATCACAGAACCCGTGCATGCCTACACCCGCATGCGTGGTGAGGGCATCTGCATCGTCGGCGGCCTGCTCTATCGCGGACAAAAACTGCCACAGCTCGACGGCGCATTTATCTTCGCCGACTGGGGCTACGGCACTGTCTGGGCGCTGGGCATCGACCCCGCCAGCGGCAAGGCTTCCCGCCGCAGCGTGCTGCACCGAAAGGCCCCTGAACACAAGTTCAACCCCTCGCTCGTCACTGCGGATGTCGATGGCGAGCCAGTGCTGCTCTCACAAGACGGAGCGCTGTACCGCCTGGAGATGGATGACGATTGAGGCGCATTTCCGCGTAAGACGATGATCATGGCCGCGTTCAAGGCGGGCCATGAATCGTCTTTTCGCACTGTTCCTACTGTTTAGTTCTGCTGCGTTCGCTCAACAGAAACCCGATGTTCTCTTCATCGCCGTCGATGATTTGAACGACTGGGTGACCTATCTCGGCGGCCATCCGCAGACGAAAACTCCGAACATCGACCGCCTGGTAGCCCGTGGCACCGCGTTTACCAATTCGCATTGCGCCGCACCGGCCTGCAATCCTTCACGCGCCGCTTTGATGAGCGGTCTGCGCCCATGGCAGACGGGGATCTACACCAACGGTGACCCGGCGCAGGGCGTGATGAAGGACACCCTCACGCTCAACCGCCACTTCCTTGCCAGTGGCTACAACACCCTCGGCGGCGGCAAAATCTACCACGGCTACGGCAGCGAGGGACGCACCGATTCATGGACGAAATGGGAGGGATTGTTTCCCACCATCAAAGAACATGAGGAAAACCTAAACGGCCTCGATCGCGGCCACTTCGACTGGGGTCCGGTGGATGCCAAACCCTCTGACATGGGCGACTACAAAGCCACCGACTGGGCCATCAACCAACTCAAGACCGCACCCACGGACAAGCCGCTCTTCCTCGCCCTCGGCTACATCAAGCCCCACCTGCCATGGTATGCCCCCAAAGAATACTATGATCGCTTTCCGCTCGCTGACATCCAACTGCCCGTGACGAAAGAGCACGACCTCGATGACATCCCCAAAGCCGGCGTGCGCATGGCCGGCCCTGAGGGCGACCACGCCGCCGTGGTCAAAGGTGACCAATGGAAAAAGGGCGTACAAGCCTATCTCGCGACGATTTCATTCCTCGATGATCAAGTCGGTCGCCTGCTCGACGGGCTCGATCAAAGCCCCCGCAAAGACAAGACCATCATCGTCTGGTGGACGGATCACGGCTGGAATCTGGGCGAGAAGGAGCACTGGCGGAAATTTGCCCTATGGGAAGACACCACCCGCACCTCCATGGCCATCGTCGCCCCCGGTGTGACAAAGCCGGGCACGACCTGCACAGCACCGGTCGATTACATGAACATGTACCCCACCGTCTGCGAACTCACCGGCCTGCTAGTGCCTGCGCATGTCACCGGCGCGAGCCTCATGCCGCTGCTCAAAGACCCCGCCGCCAAGTGGGACGGCGTGGCCGTCTGCACACACGGCAAAGGCAACCATGCCGTGCGCGATGCCAACTGGCGCTACATCCGCTATGCCGATGACACCGAGGAACTCTACGATCACTCCAAAGACCCGAATGAATGGACCAACCTCGCCAGCGAAGTCGGCATGAGCGACATCAAGACCAGACTCGGAGCCGCCATCCCCGCCGCTGAGACTGAGGTCAAATCGGTTTCCGGTGACGAGAAGCAGAAAGGCGCAGGCAAAGGGAAGAAAAAGAAAAAAGCCAAAGAGTAGTCGTCACTGCCCTTCGCTCGCCAACGTAAAATCAAGCCCCAAGCCGGCCGGTGCTGGTGACTTCATCGCTGCGGTGAACTGCGCGAGACTCCAGCCCTGCGGACCGGTTTTCTTCGCATCGTTTTTGAGTTCGTTGCAGTGGATGAGCAACTCCCCCCTGCCCTTGTCCACCGTCTCCAGTTCCACCCAGTCTTTCCACCGCGCAAACAGGCAATCCACTTTCGCGACATGCTTCGCATAGTCCGCCACATGCAGTTTCAACGTTGCCAGATACGGCTTGCCGTGAATTGGCAACGCCTCGCGCACCGCCTGCGCGATCTGGTGTTCGCTGACCACTTTCGGATCAAACACAACATTGGCGTAATTGTCGATCACCTGCACCACCGTCGCATCTGAAACACCCTTCATTTCACTGATCGACTGCTGCACCACATACACGCAGCTCCCGCACTCCACGCCAGAGACATAAAAGGTCATCGTCTGCTGCTTTTCGACAGCGTTGAGACTGGCCGTAATGGAACCCAGGAAGACGAGAAGGCGAAGTGTGTGTTTCATGAAAGCAAAATTAAACCAAGCCGCGAATCGGCTGACCGCGCGTGAGCACATTGAGCAGTCCCGGCGGCAGGCCATCAGTGACACGCGCTTCGCCGAGATCCACCAGCGTGTGCATGATCGTGGCAATCAAATCAGGAATCGTGATCGGCTCGGAGGCGGGTTCGCCGCCATGGCGCGCCGACTGCCCAATGACCTGACCCATCTTCAAACCACCGCCATAAATCATGAGCGGCGCGAGTCCGCCCCAGTGATCACGCCCGCCTTTGACATTGATCCTGGGCGAGCGGCCCATCTCACCACAGCAGACGAGCATTATTTTTTCGCTCAGGCCGCGTGACTCGATGTCTTCAATCAGCGCGGACACCGCGTGATCAAATGGACGCCCGACGTAGTCCATGCCAGTGCGACACGGGGCGTTGTTGTTGTCCGCGTGCATATCCCACACAAAGCTCGTCGTGACGGTGACAAAGCCACAACCGCGCTCACACAAACGCCGCGCCATGAGCAGCAGCTTGCCCAGCGTGGCGGCGTTGTCCGCATAGTGCTCGCGGTTGTTCCACTGCGTGCTGATGCGGTCCTTGGGCAGCAGCGGAGCCGTGTCGTAGCGGGCGATGAGACGCGGGTCTTCCTTGGAGAGATCAAACGCATCCGACACTCCGCGCCGCAGCACATCAAAGGCGAGCGATTGAAATTCCGGCATGCCACCAAGGGCCTGGCTGCCGTCCAAACGATGCTGCCACTGGTCCAAAGATGCGAGCAAGCCCCGGCGGTCATCCAGCCGCGACTGTGGCATGCTCAGTGTCATATCCGCCTGTGCACCGCTGCCCACGCCAGGCACAAAGGGCTGATAGGTGGAACCAAATTCTCCGCTGGAGGTAAAGTCGCCGAATTGCTTGATCACAGGACCTGCGGTGAAAGAGACCGCCTGCGGAAACAGCGCCACATTGGTCGGCATCGCACTGCTTTTCCGCAGAGGCCCGGCGATACGTGAGTACAGCGAACCGAGATTCGCCTTCATCGTATCCTTGCCCACGATGGTCTTAATATCATGCACTGAGTCTCCCGTGACGAAGGAGCGCACGATGCTGAACTTGTCCGCCAGCTTGGCCAGCCGCTCAAACGTGCCGCCAAAGGTCACGCCGGGCAGCTTGGTTTTGATCTCGCCCGTGACGCTACGAATTTCCGACGGCGCATCCATCTTCGGATCAAAGGTCTCGAACTGCGACGGCCCGCCGTGCATGAACAGGAAGATCACCGACTTGTCCTTGAGCAGCGGCGAATTAGATGCCTTGAGCGCCATCAGATCACTCAACCCCAGCCCGCCCAGTCCCAGCCCGCCAATGCGCAGGAAATCGCGCCGCTGTAGGCGCGAGGAACCCTGGCTGTGATCGGAAAAAGTGAGCATGACCCTGCCAAATACGCCAGCCAAACGCTTCTCCTTCCTGATTGTGCTTGCCACCCCGCATCCAGTTCGGGATGCTCGCCGCCATCATGCGTTTCCACCACCTCATTCTTGCCATCGCATTGTTGGCCACGGATGCCGCCGCCGATTCCTCCGACTGCAGGATTTGTGACAAGCATCTGCTGCCGCCGCAGTTGCAACTCATCCCGGGTCGAAAATATGCGCGGGACCGGCGGGCGGACATTCTGCATGTGAAGCTCGATGTGACGCCTAATTTTGCCAAGCGCACAGTCTCAGGCTCGGCGACACTTCGATTCAAGCCAATCGCCCTGCCGCTGGAAAAACTGGAACTCGACGCAGTGGACTTGCAGATCGCCACCATCACCGCTGCGGGTGCCCAGGTGGCAGAGCATCAGGTCACGAATGACAAACTCATCATCACCTTTGCCAAAGCAATTGCCCCGGACGCGGAGACGACGGTCACGATCACCTATTCAGCTCAACCCGATCACGGCTTGTATTTCCGCACCCCGGAGATGGGCTACAAAGCCGAAGACACGCAGGTGTGGAGCCAGGGCGAGGCGGAGGAGCATCGCTTTTGGTTCCCCAGCTACGACTATCCCAATGAGCGCTTCACCAGCGAAGTCATCTGCCATGTGCCCAAGGGCATGCAGGTCATCTCCAATGGTACGCTGCAAAGCGAACAGCCCGGCGTTGATGGCCTCGTGACCTTTCACTGGTTGCAGGACAAGCCACATGTGAACTACCTCATCGCGATGGTCGCCGGTCACTTCCACAAGCTGGAAGACAAGGCGGGCGCGCTTCCTCTCGCCTTGCTGGTCCCCCCTTCCCACACCGCACAGGCGGCAAACGCCTTTGCCGACACCCGCAAGATCATCGAGTTCTACCAAAAGGAAATCGGCGTGCCCTTTGCCTGGGACAAATACTATCAGATCTACTGCCTCGATTTCATCGCCGGAGGCATGGAAAACACCAGCTGCACCTTTGAGGCCGCCGACATGCTGTTCAACTCCGACACCGAGCAGTTACGCTCCCTGCATGAGCTCGATGCGCATGAGACAGCCCACCAGTGGTTCGGTGATCTCGTCACCTGCCGCGACTGGTCGCACCTCTGGCTAAACGAAGGCTTCGCTACTTACTACACGGATCTCTACGAAGAGAAAAAATTCGGCACCGATGCGATGAAGTACTCGTTATGGAGAGAAGCAGAGCAGGTATTTCAGTCAAACGACACCCGCCCCATCGTCTGGCGTGACTATGGCGATCCGATGCAGCAGTTCGACTCACGCGCCTACCCAAAGGGTGCCTGGGTGCTGCACATGTTGCGCAGCCAGCTCGGCCCTGAATTGTACCGCAAGTGCATCAAAACGTATCTTGAGCGGCATCGCAACGGCATCGTCCGCACCGAAGACCTGCAGGACGTCATTGAAGAAGTCAGCGGACTCTCGTTTGATCAGTTTTTCGATCAATGGCTTTTCCACGGCGGCGTGCCTGAATTGAAAATTGACTACGCGTGGGACGCCGGATTAAAGCAGGCCAAGATCACCGTGCGGCAGACGCAGAAGCTCAGCGAGCAAGTGCGCCTCTTCCGCGTTCCGCTGCCCGTCGGCTTCGCCATCGCCGGACAAAAAGAGATGCTCCGTTTCAAAGCGGACGTCAGCAAAGAGGTCGAAGACTTTTACTTCCCGCTGCCCACCCAGCCGGAACTGGTTCGCATTGATCCCAATTACACCGTGCTGGCCAAGGTCGCTTTCACCCCACCGGGCCCAATGCTCGACAAACAACTGCAAGCCGACATCATCGGCCGCCTGCTCGCCATCAGCACACTCGATGAAAAGCACATCGACAAGCTCGCCAAAGCCCTGCGTGAAGACACCTTCTACGCCGTCCGCTCCGAGGCTGCGAAGACACTCGCAAAAATCGCCGAACCCGCAGCACGTGCGGCGCTGATCGCAGGCAGCAGCAGCCAGCCCGATGCACGCGTGCGCAAGACCATCGTGCAATCTCTTGCCGCGCTGAACACGGCTGACTCGCAGGCCACCCTGTGGAAAATAGCCCAGAGCGAGAAGAACCCCGACATTCTCGCCAGCATCACCGAATCCTGGGGCGCACGCCCCGGCGATGCAGCAGTCGCCACAGCACTCCGCAAACAACTAAGCGGCACCAGTTTCAACAACTCGCTTCAGCTCGCCGCCATCAAGGCGCTGCGCGCTCAGGACGACGAATCCGCTGTTCCTGACATCCTGACCCGGCTGCAGTCTCTCAACGATCTTCGCGGTCGCGATACAGGGACCGCATTCGATGCAGTCGCATTCCTTGCACGCC
>NZ_JAQSEA010000094.1:3766-5041 GCF_029946185.1 Prosthecobacter sp. | reverse complement strand
TCCTTGCTCGACGAAGCGCTCAATCACCCGGGTCGCCGTGTGCCTCTAGCAGAATTGCGCGCTCGTCACGCATGAACAACGTCACCCTCAACCTCGTCGCCATCGACGAAACCATCGGCCAATCACGCGTGTGACACCGCACAGCTTCCTCTAGATTCCTTCTGAAAAACTATGCGGCGTTCCCATCTCTGCGGTGTGAAGTCTGGCGGCCATATCATTTCCTGCAAACAACCTCTGATTCCCCATCGTTTCAGCCACCATGCGCCTCCTCCTTCCCGCCCTCCTCGCCATCGCACTGCCGCTCCACGCCCAGAAAGCCGCCAAGACCAAGCCCCTGATCAAGCTCACCACCACCGAAGTCACCACCAAGGACATCGTCTATAAAACCACTCCCCAAGGCGAACTAAAGCTCCACGTATTCTCCCCCAAAGGCGAAGTGCAAACCACCGTTCAGCGCCCCTGCGCCGTGTTCTTCTTCGGCGGCGGTTGGAAGAGCGGCACCTACCTGCAATTCGTCCCACAGGCCGAATACCTCGCCAGCCGGGGCATCGTCGCCATCAGCGCCGATTACCGCATCCTCAACGTCCACAAAACATCCCCCGACAAAGCCGTCGAAGACGCCAAGAGCGCCATCCGCTGGGTGCGCGGCCATGCCACCGAACTCGGCATCGATCCCACCAAGATCATCGCAGGCGGCGGCTCCGCCGGAGGCCATCTCGCAGCCTGCACCGCCCTGACTTCAGCCTACGACGCCGAGTCCGATGACAAGTCCATCTCCTCCAAACCAAACGCCCTGGTACTCTTCAATCCCGCCATGAACATCAGTACTCTTTTCAAAGAGCGCAGCACCGGCGAAGGCCCCATGACACAGGAGATGGCAGAAGCCATCACCCCCAACAGCTTCATCACCAAAGACACCCCGCCCGCAATCCTCTTCTTCGGCACCGCCGACAAACTCAAAGCCGGTGGCGACGAGTATGTGAAGAAAGCCGCCGAACTCGGCCTCCGCGCCGAAATGTGGTCCGCCGCCGACATGCCCCACGGCTTTTTCAACAAAGCGCCGTGGACGCAAGTCACCGCGAAGAAGATGGACGAATTCCTCATCTCCCTCGGCTACCTCGGCGGCGAGCCCATGATCAAGCTTCCAGAAAACGCACCCGCGCTGAAGCACGAGAACTGAGAAGCCAATGATCAGAGAGGTTCGGTTGCAGCGGGTGTCGTAGGACGGTCGTGGCGAAGCCCGCCCGTCCATCAGCGCGCTGCAAACACCACGGC
>NZ_JAQSEA010000094.1:0-3666 GCF_029946185.1 Prosthecobacter sp. | reverse complement strand
TAGGACGGTCGTGGCGAAGCCCGCCCGTCCATCAGCGCGCTGCAAACACCACGGCGTACGCACGCCCTCGCAGTCGGGCGGTTTGGCGGAGGACGTGACAGAGCATCGCGGAGCCTTCGACGCCAAACACGACCAACCTACGGCCGGAACGCCGCGTTGCTCGCCTGCGTGAGAACTTGTCTGCCGCAGCGAGAGTGCAGACCCGTTTTCAAGAAGCTTGGCCTAAGACGAAGATTCTTGTGACTTTCCAATGCCCCGGCGCAGAAAGCCTTCCACTACGGTCTTCAAATGTCCCGGGCCGTAAATTCAGCTTCTCCTCAAGCGTGAAATGCCGACCAATCTGCGTTTCTTCTCACACATGCTCACCGACACCTCCCGCGCCGCCGATTTCCCCAGCCTCAAAGGCATACACTACCTCAACACCGCCGCCGAGAGCATCCCGCCTCTCTGTGTGAATGAGGCTGTGGCAGAGTACATGCAGCACAAATCGCTCGGCATGCGCGGGCGTGACTTCCATTTCCCGCGCGTGGAGGACTGCCGCGAGATCACCGCCCGGCACCTTGGCCTCAGCACCGATGAAGTCTCCTTCTGCTCCTGCAGCTCCGAGGCCTACAACCTCCTCGCCAACGCGCTGCAGCTTACACCGAAGGACGAAGTCATCGTCACCGATCTCGACTTCCCCGCCGGTGCCACCCCTTGGCTCACCGCACCGGAGGCTTCACGCCCTGTCACTCGTCTGTGGAAAAACCGCGAAGGTGCCTTGGACCTCACCGACCTCGCCGCGCTGCTCAATGACCGCACCGCACTCGTGCAGGTCAGCCTCGTGAGCTTCTACAACGGCCACCGCATCCCCTTCGCCCCGCTGCGCGACATGATCCGCAAGCTCGCGCCGCAGGCCGTCATCGCCGTCGATGTCACCCAGGCACTGGGCCGCGTCGCGCTCGACTGCCAGGACGCCGACATCATGATCTCCAGCACCCACAAATGGACCCTCGGCATCCATGGCGGTGGCGTCATCGGCATTCCGAAAAAATCTGCCGCACGCCTCACCACCAGTGCTGGCGGCTGGTATCACATCGCCAACGCATTCGACGCCGATCGCTTTGAAAGCGCCCGCATCAAGCCCGGTGCCCTCAGCTTCTCCGTCGGCATGCCCAGCTTCGCCGCTCTCTATGCCTTGAATGCTTCACTCCGTTATCTGGATGCCGTGGGCATGGACAAAATCATCGCCCATGCCGATCCCCTTGTCGCCCGTGTTCACGCCGGATTAAAAGAACTCGGCCTCACCGCGCTCAGCGCCGCGCAGCCAGAATGCTCCAGCGGCATCGTCGCCTTCAAGCACGAAAACACCGCTGCCATCAATGACGCTCTACTCGCGCAAAACATCCACGTCATGCACCAGGTGGGCCGCATCCGCATCGCCGTGCATGGTTACACCACGGCTGAGGACATCGAGAAGCTCCTCGCCACGTTGCGCACTGTCATCGGAGGTTAGGCCTCCGGCCTGACAACGGATCGAGGCGTCCCGCCTTTTTTCGGGACACCCCTTGCCCTGACAGTCAGCAAGCCTATCCTCAACGACCTTGGACTGGGAATCGCCAAAACTCCTCCTGCTCATCCTGCCCGCAGTCGCTCTGCTGCTGTGGATCGAGTCGCGCTCATCGCATCCCATGACCGGACTGCGCAAGCGCCTGCTGCTGGTCACACGCGCCATCGGTGTGATGCTCGCCATCGCCGCACTCGCCGGACCGGCTCGTGTGAAGCAGACGGGTCGCAAGGCGCTCGGCATCATCGTCGATGCCAGCCAGAGCATGGGCGAAGAAGGCTTGAGCAAATCACTCGACGAAGCCGCCCGCGTGCGTTCGGCGCTTGGCAGCGGGATTGATACGTTTGTCGTGCAGCTCGGCTCACAGCCCGAACTCCTGCCCGCAGGCAGCACGTCCGCCATGCAGGCGGCCTGGCAGAAAAAACACGGGGGTGACAGCCACTACGCCGCCGCCGTCGAATATGCCGAGGCTTTGTTTCCACCCGGAGCCAGCCGCAACATCCTCTTGCTTGGCGACGGCCACGAAACACGCGGCAGCCTGCTCGATGCCGCACGCGAAGCCGCCGTGTCCGGCATCAAACTGCACGCACTGCCCGTGGCGGGCCCGCGCCTGCCGGACGCACGCCTGCTGTCGCTCACGCCCAATCGCACACGCTTGTTTGAAGGTGCCAGCCTGAGTTTGAAGGCAGTCTTTGAGAGCACCATCGAAGGCACGGGCACCCTGAAGCTCTACGAAAACGGCATCGAGGTGGAAAAACGCCCCGTCTCGCTCAAGCCCGGTGCCACGCAGGAGGTCGTCTTCAATCGCACGCCTTCCACGCGCAACACATTCCAATACCGCGCGGTGCTCGAAGGCATCCAGGGCGACACGCTTCCTGGCAATGACAGCGCGCTCGCCATCGTCGATGTGCGCGGACGTCTGCGACTGCTCTACATCGAATCCGATGCCGCCGAAGGCCGCTACCTCGTGCAGGCGATGGAGAAGGAAGGCATCGAACTCGATCTGCGCCAGCCGGGCAATCTCGCCATCACCTTTGAACAGCTCGGCGGCTACGATGCCGTGATCCTCTCCGACGTCCCCGCGCACCAGCTTGGCGAACCGCTCATGAATGCGCTGCGCGATTACGTCGATAAACTCGGCGGCGGTTTGATCATGCTCGGCGGCCCCGGTTCTTTCGGTGTCGGTGGTTACTATCGCACCCCCATTGAAGAGGTGCTGCCCGTTCGCCTCAAAGCACCGGACGAGGAAGAAAAACAAAGCGCCGCCGTTGCCATCGTGATGGATCGCTCAGGTTCCATGGCCGGTGAAAAACTCGAAATGGCCAAAAGCGCCGCCATCGCCACGGCGGAAGTCCTCGGCCACAACGACTCCCTCGGCGTCTGGGCATTCGACTCGGAGGCTCACGTCGTCGCCCCCATGACGCGACTGACTTCGACCAATGCGGTATCAGGCCAGATCGCCGCCATTGCCTCCGGTGGCGGCACCAATTTGCAGCCCGCCTTCCAGCTCGGGCGCGATGCCCTGCTGCGCACCAAGGCTCGCGTGAAGCACATGATCATCCTCACCGATGGCCAGACCGCAGGCTCCGGCTACGAACAACTCGCCACGCAATGCCGCAACGAAGGCCTGACGATTTCCACGGTCGCCATCGGCGAAGGCTCGCATGTGGCGCTGCTGCAGGCCATCGCCTCCAGCGGCGGCGGTCAGTCCTACTCGACGATGGATGCCAGCAGCATCACACGCATCTTTACGCAGGACACGCTCATGCACACCGGCCGCATGATCCGTGAGGAGCCCTTCACGCCTGTGCTGAAGGAAAAAGATCCCATCCTCTCCGGCTTTGAAAAGTGGGACTCGCCCGCGCTGCTCGGCTATGTGAAAACCACCCGCCGCACTTCCGCCCAGGTGCCGCTCGTCACCGAGACCGGCGATCCCCTGCTCGCCCACTGGCGTTTCGGTCTCGGCAAAGCCACCGCCTTCACCTCGGATGCGAAAAGCCGCTGGGCCTCGCTCTGGATCGCACGCTGGCCCGACTATGGCCGCTTCTGGTCCCAGGTGCTGCGCGAAACCGCCCGCGCCCCGCAGGGACGGCTCATGGATCTGTCCGCACGCATGGCAG
>NZ_JAQSEA010000093.1 GCF_029946185.1 Prosthecobacter sp. | reverse complement strand
CGCCGTCGACCTGTCCTTCGTAGCTCGACTCAGGAGAGCGAAGAAGGAAGCCCATGATCAGCGATCAAGAAACAGCCTGCTAAACGGAAATGAGTTTTGCAAACCGCTATATCTTCTCGACTGCCCCCATCTTCCACCACTTCGCGCCGCCGCACACCAGCCCTGAAGGGGCTGCGTAGTACAGCCCAGGGTCAGCCGAGCCTTGGCGAGGCGACCCTGGGTTAGCATCAAACGATCAGGAAGCAAACCCAGCACTCCGCTAGACGCCAAGCCCACAAGCAGCGTCTGCAATGACCTCCGCCGCACCAAGAGCGTGCCGCCATCTCCAAAACCCACGATCAATTTCCATCCACCCTCTCCCCCTCTCCCCCTCACCCCCGGATCAGCCACACCGCCGCAAACGCCGTCAGCCAGAACAGCACATTCTCAAACACCTTCTGCGGCAGCCGTTTCAAAATCCACCACCCAATCACGACCCCTACGACCACGCATGGCATCAGCGTCAGATTCGTCATCAGCGACTTCGGATTGATGATCCCCAGATCCGTACTGAACGGCACCTTGAACAGATTGATGAACAAAAAGAAACGGCTGAAAACCCCGAGGTAGTCCTTTTTCTCCAAGTGCTGCGCCAGCAGATAAACCGTCATCACCGGTCCCGCCGCATTCGCCAGCATCGTCACCACCCCCGCCAAAAACCCCATCCCCCACGCGAACACCTGGTGCTCCGTCAGCGCGACAAAGTCCTGTCGCCGCTTGTTCAGCACCCAGTTGAAAATCAGCAGCAAAATAATGATCCAGCCGATCACCACCCGCGCCATCGAGTTGTCGAATTTACCCAGCAGCAGCCACCCCACCACCACCCCTGCAATCGCAGGCGGCACCATCGGCACAATGCGCCTCCAGCTCCCACCCTTGCGGTTGATGAGGAAGCCCATGAAATCCGCCGCAATCAGCATCGGCAAGATCACCCCCACCGACTGCTTTGCTCCAAAAATTTGCGCCATTAAAACCACATTCAGCGTCGAAGTTCCCGCCAGCCCCGCCTTCGACATCCCAATGCACATCGCCCCCAAAGCCGCGAGCACAAGCGACCAGACATCGGCAGGCAGGAGCGTGTGTTCAGTAAGCCAGTTCATCGGGCCATGACGAATGCCGCATGCCACCACACGAACAAGCTCGGATTCATTAAAGTACTGTCGAGCTTTAGCTCGTTCTGGAAACGCAGCGCCCTCTCGGACCCAGCCCGCCCATTTGAGGACGCAGCATCGAATAGCATTCATTTCCATGAGGCCTTCAAAAAACGAATGCAAGCTCGTGATAGCTTGAATCTGCTCCCGCTGGAGCATTGCTGGAGACGGGTTTATCCCCTGTCGCGCCATCCAGCCACAGCGTGAAGTGGTCCACACATTCAATGTGCGGTACCCACCGCGCACATGGCTATCCCCCCCAGAAGGCCATTTAGACTAACCAAATTGCCTCCGCCATCTTAAGCGCGTAGCGCTGGCACAATCGTAGCCGTGGGTGCCAACCCACGGTTAGCGCATCCCCCGATCGTTTCCGAATCCGTAGAACCGCGTAGCGGTGACACAAACCTCCTATCCCGCCACCAGCATCCTATCACAGCGCCATCAACGGCGCAGGCACCAGAAACGCATGCTGCTCCAGCAAACTCCACGCCCCGTTCCATGACAGGTACGGTGTAAAATACACCACCAGCGTGTACGCCAGCGCCACCGGCAAAATCCCCACCCTCGCCACCCATCGCGGAAACCAATGTCGCGGCTCTTCACGCCTCTTCGCCCGGCTCATCGCCCACCCGGTCAGAACACGCGCCGGAAAGATAAAGATCACAAACAGCAGGCTCGGCAGCCACGCCAGCTCACGCGGTGTCAGCTCAATTTTGAGCAGATACAGCGGCACCGCAAACAGCAGCGTGATCAGCAGCGCAAACCAAAACGCCAGCGGCGCGCGCAGAAACAACCTCCGCACCTCACGCAGCTCAAACAGGGCGCTGAATCGATCCGTCTGCGCAAAATGCGCCTGCAAAAACGGCAGATGCATCGCCACGAACAGCAGCAAAAAACCACCCAGCAGCGACAGCGCCACAGATCCCCCCACCGGCAGCCGCGTCGCCGCGAGCAGGATGCCCACCGGCACAATCAACCACAGCAGCGCTCCCACAAACCCACGCAGCCCCAGCCAGAAATAAAACGGCAGGCGCAGGCCGATCACGTAGTCGGTGATCATACCCTGAAGGTGGCCAAACTTCTGCGGCGCACGCAGCCAGCGCCAGAAGCGCAGCGGCTGCGGCCAAAGAAAGTGCCGCAGCTTCCCCCCGCGCACGCAGGCCCAAACAATGTGCGTGATCGTGAGGACAATGACCACGATCAATCCCGCATGCCACCCTTTGGCAACTCCGCTGCCAGGTGAAATCAGTTCAGCATCCTTCCACATCCTGGACAGCAGGCGCGCCGGCCAGACGACGATCCAAACACCTGCCGCGATGCTGCCAAGCACAGCCGCCTTGCGCACACCGATGAACGCAGCGCGAAACCGCCCCCTGCGCGCAATCGTCCCACTCACATGCAGCAGGTAGCCCAGACTCAGGAAATTCAGCACGGGAACAACCGAACACGCCGCCAGCAAAACAAGCAGCGCCGCAAGCCCAAACAGCCAGTCGAGCCCCGAAGCAATCCTTCTGAAAAACCCCAGCCGCTCCGTCAACGGTGCCACTCCGCTCGGACTGTCATGCGGCACCAGTTGGACCGTGTTTGGCAGTTCCACCGTCAGGAGCTCCGGTCGGATCGCGTCGGCTCCGGAGGCAGGTCGTCCCCGAGATGCCAGTGCTGCCTCGACCACAACGGGCAGGGAAGGGGGCAGGGGAGGAGGCAGCGTGGTAGGTTCGGGCATGCAGGTCAGCGTATGAAAGTCCGCTTTCGCCTGATTGTTGCGAAAATCGCGGAGAAACCGAATCTGCATTCGCGTGTTACAGACTCGCTCGAACGCAGCATCTCGTCATGGACTCCGCCCCACCCACCTCAAGCTGGCTGCTCTGGCTGCGCAATGCTCTCATCCTGGGCGCGCTGACTGCCGGTGCATTTTGGGGCGTGGCCGAACTGCTCGCCCCTCCGGTCGCCGCAGTGAAAAATGCCCCCGGACTTTCACCCGCGCAGTGGGAGGACATTCAGCATTCGGCACAGGCTGTGGATGCAGACTTTGAAAAAGCATGGGCACAGCAGCAGTTGCACCCCATGCAGAAAGCCGACGATCTCACACGCGTCCGCCGACTCTCTTTAGCGCTCACCGGCAGCATCCCCTCCTTGCAGGAGCTGCGCGTGCTGGAGTCGTTAAAAGGTGCGGATGCACCGCAGTGGTGGCTCTCCCACCTTCTCTCCGACCGCCGCACCAGCGACTACCTCGCGGAGCGCCTCGCCCGCGTCTATGTGGGCATCGAGAACGGCCCCTTCCTGCTCTATCGCCGCCGCCGTCTGGTGGACTGGCTCAGCGATGCCATTCAGCAAAACCGTCCCTATGACCAGATCGCACGCTCCCTGATCGATTCCAACGGCGTCTGGACCACCAACCCCGAAGTGAACTTCGTCACCGTGACGAACGAAAACAAAAAAGGCCCGGACGAAGTCAAACTCGCCGCCAAAGTCAGCCGTGCCTTCCTTGGCGTGCGCATCGACTGCGTGCAGTGCCACGACGGCAAGCTCGGCAGCACCTGGAAGCAGACGGATTTTCATCAGCTCGCCGCCTTCTTCGGCCAGGCAAACTTTGCCTTGAACGGCTTGCGCGATGACCCCAAGCAAAACTACAAGATCCGCTACCTCGGCAAGATGGAGGAAGAAAAGGTCCCCGCCAAAGTCCCTTGGAAACCCGAGCTCCTGCCTGCCAAAGGCACCCCGCGCACGAAGCTGGCCACCTGGGTCACCGCCAAAGAGAACAAGCCCTTTGCCCGCGCCATCGTGAACCGCATGTGGGCTCTCCTTTTCAATCGCCCCCTGATCGCACCCGTGGATGAAATCCCTCTCGACGGCCCCTTTCCTGCCGGCATGGAGCTGCTCGCAGATGATCTACTCGCGCACGACTATGACCTGCAGCGCCTCATACGTGTGATCGCCAGCACCAAAGCGTTTCAGATGTCCAGCCAGTCCAGCGACCCTGACCATCCAGTCACCACAGCGGTGGAAAAGGCCTGGGCCGCCTTCCCCGTCACCCGTCTCCGCCCGGAGCAGATGGCCGGCAGCGTGATCCAAGCCTCCTCGCTCAGCACCATCGACGCAGAGACCCACGTCCTCTTCCGCATCAAACGCGACGTTGACGTGAACAACTTCGTGAAGCGCTACGGCGACTCCGGCGAAGACAACTTCGACGACGCCGGCGGCACCATCCCCCAGCGCCTCCTGCTCATGAACGGCAACATGATCAGCAACAACACCGGCAACAATCCCCTCATCAACGCCAGCACCCGCATCGGCATGCTCGCCCCGGACAATGCCACCGCCGTAGAGACCGCCTACCTCTCCATTTTCACCCGTCGTCCCACGCCCGCTGAGGCAACCCACTTCACCAGCCTGCTGGCAAGCTCCAAGAGCAGAAACTCCCGCAGCAGCGCCATGTCCGACCTCTACTGGACCCTCATGAACGCCACCGAGTTCTCCTGGAACCACTAACGCCATGAACACATGCCACTCGGCCTACGTGATGAAGTCAGACCTGTTCCCGAACCGGAACGTCAAGTCAGGCGGCGCATGTCCAGTCATAGCGCCGAGCCATGTCGTAGGATGGGTGTGGCGACAGCCCGCCCGTCTGTCAGCGCCTCGCAACCTCCCCGGCGTACACTCTCCATCAAAGCTGGTCGGTTTGACGAAAGTAACATGCTGCGTCGCAATATCATCGACGCCAGACACATCCCACCTGCGGTCACAGCGGCACACTCCAAGCTCCGCCACCACCCCTAGCCCCACCCCGTCTCGTCGCTTTCCAGCCCCAACGGGGCTGCGTAATGCAGCTCAGAGTCGGCCGAGCCTAAACCCGT
>NZ_JAQSEA010000092.1 GCF_029946185.1 Prosthecobacter sp. | reverse complement strand
TGCATCACCGCCTGCGTCACGTCGCGGGCGGGTTATGAAACAGCTCCTTACAAGGTCATTCGCACGGACGGAGACTTTGAAATACGCGAATATCCCGAGCTCAAAATCGCCACAACATCACGTGGCACGGACAATTCCAGCTTCATGCGGTTGTTCCGTTACATCGACGGCGGAAATGCAGCAAAAGAGAAGATCTCCATGACGACTCCGGTCTTCATGGTGGATGGAAAGATGGCCTTCGTGGTACCGGAAAAGAACAAGGCAGCCCCCCCTGCCCCAGTGTCTGACCAGGTGAAAATGGCCACATTAAAGGCGCGCCGCGTGGCAGCGTATCGCTTCAGCGGTTCCCGCACAAAGAACCTCGAACAGCAGTCTCTGGCGACACTGAAAACCTGGATGCAGCAAAACAAGCTTCAGGAGGCCGGAGCTCCCTTCAGCGCCTCCTACGACCCGCCGTGGACACCAGGTTTTCTGCGTCGCAATGAGGTATTGATTCCAATCCCTCAACTTTAATCTTCATGCGCATCGGCATCACTGGAGCGACAGGCTTCATCGGCAAACACCTAATGGCATCTGCAATGGGCCGTGGACATGAGGTCGTTGCGTATTCACGCAGACCAGGTTCGGGACTGCTGCAGCCGAAGCAGGCACCCCATGCGCTGCCTGAGACGCCGCTGGACGTGCTAGTACATCTCTCGGGAGAGTCTCTCATGGGTCTGTGGACGCCTGAGAAACGCGACCGCATCTGGAAAAGCCGCGTAGATTTCACCGAGGCCATGGTGGCCCATCTGGGCACATGGAAGGCTGAAAACCGCCCCAAGGTCTTGGTCTGCGCCTCCGGAGCCGGATTCTATGGCAACAGCGGCGACCATGCCGTCGACGAAAGCTCACTGCACGGCGAAGGCTTTCTGGCAGACGTCTGCGCAGGCTGGGAGCAGGCCGCACACCGGGCGGAAGCACTCGGCATTCGCGTCATCACCCTCCGCTCAGGTATGGTGCTGGGCCGTGACGGCGGGGCATTTCCCCTGCTGCGGCGGGTCTTTGCCTGCGGCCTCGGCGGCAGGCTGGGATCGGGTCAGCAATGGATGCCTTGGATCCATATTGACGACGCAGTACAGCTAATCCTCACGGCGATCACCACCGAAACCGTGCGCGGCCCGGTGAATCTGTGCGCGCCACAGGCTGTAACGAATGCGGAGTTCACCCAAAAGCTCGCAACGGCCCTCCATCGCCCAGCATTTTTTCATGCCCCGGCTTTTGCCCTCAAACTCCTGCTGCGCGGCATGGCAGACGAAATGCTCCTCAGCGGGCAACGAGCGTTTCCTCACGTCGCCACCGAGTTGGGCTACCGTTTTGCCCACCCTGAGCTTTCCAGCGCTTTCAAAGCGCTCGTCTGAACGGGGAGTTTACAGGGGTTGACAACAACCGTAAGCAGTCGTCAACCACTGTAAACAACCGTCAACTTCCCCAGCATGGCCTCCCAGCAGACCACCATCGGCATCATTTACGACTACGATCAGACACTCAGTCCGACGTACATGCAGGATGAAACCCTCTTCCCACACTTCGGCATCAATCCGGAGCAGTTCTGGAAACGCAGCCGCGAACTCGTGAATCAGGAAGGCTACGACGGGGAGCTGGCCTATCTGAAGTGCATGCTGGACTACCTCGACATGGACCGGCCAACGAACAAGGACTTGGAAAAACTCGGCGCAAAGCTCAATTTCTTCAAAGGCGTTCCAGAGCTTTTCGACGAACTGAACAAAGTGTTGAACGATCAGCACCGTCTCCTCGGTGTGAAAATCGAGCATTACATCATCTCCAGCGGCCTGAAGGCCCTGCTGGACGGCTCGGCACTGGCACCGTTTGTGACGCGGATCTTGGGCTGTGTGTTCGGCGAAGACAAAAACGGCCGCATCACTTTCCCTAAACGCGTGATCAGCCACACCACCAAGACGCAGTACATTTTCCGCATCAACAAAGGCATGCTGGAGCCCCACGAAGACGTGAACGATCACATGGCCCCGGAACTCCGCCCGATCCCCTTCCAGCACATGATCTATGTGGGAGACGGCCCGACGGACGTGCCCTGCTTCACCTTGATGAAACGCTACGGTGGCCACGCAGTCGCGGTTTACAATCCGGACGAGGCCAGCCGCAGCAGCTTCCGCAAGTGCTACCAACTCACCGGCCTCGCCGACCGCGTGAAACACATCGCCCCCGCCGACTACCGTCCCGGCAGCCACCTTCGGCTGCTTCTGGAGGAAATGGTGACCGATATCGCCGACGGCATCGTTCGCAAAAAGCGCCAGGAAATCGAGGATGGCACCGTCTCAGCACCGCACTTTTAGCACACGGCAATGCCCCGCGCCCGCATGTCACGAAACCATTCCACGTAAGCAGGCACGCCCTGCGCAATGGTCGTGGTGGGTTTGAAGCCGATAAGCGCCTTCGCCTTGCTCACATCCGCAGACGTCAGCGGCACATCTCCCGGCTGCTCCGGCAGTTGATTGATGACCGCCTTCTTGCCAACCGCCTGCTCAATCGTGGCGATCAGGTCATTGAGTGTCACCGTCTGGGAGCCACCTAGGTTGATAATATCACAAATGGGTCCGCTGCGGTAGTTGAGCGCACCCACGATGCCATCGACGATGTCGTGCACGAAGGTGTAATCACGGGCGGTGCTGCCATCACCAAATTTGTCGATCGGCTTGCCGTCTTCAATGAGCCGGGAGAATTTTGAAATCGCCAGGTCAGGGCGCTGGCGCGGACCATACACAGTGAAAAAGCGCAGGGCGACGGTCTTCATCCCGTACAAGTGGCTGTAATTGGAGCACATCTGCTCCCCCGCCATCTTGGTCATCGCGTAGGGGCTGATGGTTTGCAAAATCGGGTCCACCTCGGCAAACGGCACTTTTTTGTTCACTCCATAGACCGAAGAACTGCTGGCAAAAACAAAGTGCTTCACCCCGGTGCGGCGGGCGGCCTCAAGGAGATGGAACGTGCCTTTGATGTTGGTATCAATATACAACTCCGGCTGCTCAATGGATGGGCGAACCCCTGCACGACCCGCAAGATGGATAACTGCGTCAAAACGACCCACCTCAAAGGTTTCGGCGACGAATTTCGGATCAGAAATGTCCCCCTCACAAACCGTCACCTTCGAACCGACTGACCTCAGGTTCTCACGCTTGATCGTCGGGTTGTAGTAGTCGTTGAAACTGTCAATGATTGTGACCTGCGCTCCTTCCTCACGAATAAGGCGCTCAACGGTGTGGGAGCCGATGAAACCAGCTCCGCCTGTGACAAGAATTTTCATGCTAGAAAGGCCTGGCAGGGCGCGGTTGCCCACCGCCAGATGAGCAACTAATGAGCAATGCCCCGACAATTGCAAGGCATCAGGAGAAAGGGATTGACGCAAGGGGGCGAAATTCGCTAAATATGAGGGAATTCTCTGAATCATCCATTTTTCCGTCCCTGAACCATGAGCGAACCCGAAAACACGCAACCGCCAACACCACCCTCAGGCTCGACGCCAAAGACTGCCGCCGTCCCGCTGAAGAAAGAGACCGTGCGTATCACCCTGCGTGGGCGTCCGGGCACAGGTGTCACCCAGCCGCGTGAGTCCACATCCCCCGTCTCCCCTGCTACTGGCGGGATTCCAGTATCTTTCAACACGACATCCGTGGTTCCGATGGCGTCGAAAAAATCCACGGCTCCGATCCAGCTTCCTTCCGCCCCGCTGCCACCGCCCGCACCAAAATCCAGCACCGCTCCGGTGAGATTGCCTGCGCCCCCGATGTCGCCCCCCTCCAGGAAGACCACCTCGGCAATTCCAGTGGTCTCGTCACCGCCACCGGCCGCACCTGCCCCTTCGGGCGCCATGCCCCCACCTGTTGCGCGTCCCATTGGACCACCCACCGCGCCAAGACCTCCGGGCGCTCCAATGGCACCGATGGCTCCCCGTCCATCTTCCCCGCCCATGGCAGGCTTGCCCGCCGCAACCCGCCCGCTCACCCAAAATCCCGCAGCTCCGCCTCCTCGCACCGAAACAGGCGCACCTACGGTTCCTCTGCAAAGGCCAGGCGCAGGTCCTCGTCCACCTGGTGCAGGCACTGGCCCCATGGTAGGCGGTGGCGCAGGCCCGGCGGCAGCCCTCCCCAAAGCCACCGTCAAGCTGCAGCCCACGCAGGCCATGCAGCGCCCGTCCATCTCCGCTCCTCCCAGCGCTCCCGTAAAGCGTAGCGCTGCCGCTGATGCGGAACAGTTCTACGAAGAAAAGGATCCAGAAGCTGGCTTGGTGCCGCTTTCAGTAATCTGCTTTGTGATGTCCGCCGTTTTGATGATGATCCAACTCTTAGGATCTGACAGGGCTGGGATTGTTGACACCGAAGGTGGCTCACCCATCAAAGTACCGGCTGCCAACAAACAAGAATGGGAGTCCCACTCCTTGACCGGCGTCTGGTCCAACGAAAATTTCAAAAAACAGCTGCTGGCCATTCCTTGAATAATTGACGGCCCATCTCAATCTCACTCTTTCATCCCATGCCTCTTGCCTTGTTAGTTTTTGTCCTTGCCGTAATCACCTTGGCTCTCAACTTCCTCGCCCGAAGCGGCGGGGGTATGTAGGCCTCTGACATTTGTCCTGAAGGCCGCCGTTTCCATCCATCCGCCACTCTCACAGAGGGCGGATGGTATTGGTTTTGAAAACAGAATAAGCCTAGGTCACGTCCGTTCGACTTAGGTTTCGCAGGACCGCTGCGCAGCCCCATCCGGCCGTTCGGATGAAATCATGCTGACACTTTCAGCACCACCCTGAGGAAGTGATTTCCACCTCCGGGAATATCGGCGAATTTATCGACCCGACTCTATGGGGAAGGTTCACCCTCCACTGACAGAGCCCCTTGATGTCCGGGTTCTTTCCAGGCTCTACAGCGTCTTCCAATACGGATTTCCGGATAGCGGCGCATTGCCACGCGTCTGCCCAGCGCTGGTAGCGCTGGCTGTCCTCAGCCAGCCGCCGTCGACCTGTCCTTCGTAGCTCGACTCAGGA
>NZ_JAQSEA010000091.1 GCF_029946185.1 Prosthecobacter sp. | reverse complement strand
TGGTCCGGCGGGCGGAGGCGCATCCTCGGCAAGGGGCCGCTGGAGTCCTACTGCTATCACGTCATGTCGCGCACCTGTGGTGGGGAGATTTGGTTCGATGACGTCGAGAAGGAGGCGCTCCGGCGTGTCATGTGGCGCATGGCCGAGTTCTCCGGCATCAAAATCGTGACCTACTGCCTCATGGGCAATCATTTCCATCTGCTGGCCGAGGTGCCTCATCGCCCGACCTGGCTCCAGCGCTTTGAGGGAGCGGATGGCGAGAAGAAGCTCTTCGAGCACCTCGGCACGCTCTACAGCAAGGCCTACCTGGGCCTGCTGCGTGATGAACTGGCGGACTTTCGCGCACGCGGCATGGCGGCGCTGGCCGAGCAAAAGCTGGTATCGCTCAAAAAACGCTTCTGCGATCTCTCGCTCTTCGTGAAGGAAATCAAAGAGCGCTTCAGCCGCTGGTTCAACAAACGGCGCGGCAGGCGTGGCACGCTATGGATGGACCGTTTCAAGAGCGTGCTGGTGGAGGGCAAAGGCGAGCCTCTGCGCACCATGGCGGCGTACATTGATCTGAATCCGGTGCGTGCCGGTGTGGCCAAAGATCCGAAAGAGTATCGCTGGTGCGGCTATGCCGAAGCTCTGGGCGGCAGCCGCCGTGCGCAGCGTGGCTTGTGCAAAGCCCTGGGTAAGCCGGTGGACGGCTGGCGGAACGCCGGCACCTCTGAAGCCTACCGCGGCCTGCTGCATGCAGAGGGCCGGGAGGTGAAAAATGCGCAAAATGCAAAGGTGGTGCAGCGCGGTGTGAGCGTGGAGTCGGCGCGCGCTGTGCTGGCGGAGAATCGGAAACTGAGTCCAGCGGAACTGGTTCGCCTTCGCGTGCGCTATTTCACCGATGGCGTCGTTCTGGGCAGCAGGGAGTTTGTGGAAGGCATCTTCGAGTCACAGCGGGATCAGTTCAGTCCAAAGCGCAAACACGGAGCCAGACGCATGCCCGAATCGTCCGCACCTTTTTACAGCCTGCGGCAATTGCGCTTACGGCCTGTCTCCTGAAAACAGACCTGTCGCCACCTTTCGGAATGCGCAAACCACGTCCTTCAATTACCGTGGCACCGCCTAGCGGCTCCCCATCTCTCCCACCCCCGCCTTCTACCTAGAAGGCTCAAATGACACAGGCGGCCCCAGACAACGGAATTGGATAGGCATCGAGCCGACAATGTCGGACGATTGAGACAAGATCGCATCAGCGATTCCCAAGGAAAAATGCACGCACGGCTTGCGCAGCCGCATCGTATCTCCATGATGAATCTCTCCCCACATGAGCGCTGTTTTTGATTCCTTTTCGCGATTTTACGCCTCCTCCATCGGCAAGAAGATTTTGGTGGCCCTCACCGGCCTCGCATTGTTCGGCTTTGTTATTGGTCACATGATTGGCAACCTGCTGATCTTTGTCGGCAAGGATGCCATCAATGAATACGGCCACATGCTCCAGACTGCCCTGCACGGCGGAGGCGTCTGGATCGCCCGCATCGGCCTGCTCGTCGCCGTGGTCATTCACATCGTCGCGACGATTTCGCTGACTCGTGCCAACCGCGCCGCACGTCTGGCCCAGTATGGTCAGCACAAAGCGCAGGTGAGCAGCACTTCCTCCCGCATCATGATCTGGAGCGGGCTGACCATCCTCGCCTTCATCGTTTACCACCTGCTGCACTTCACCATCCATGCAGGCAATGACTACGGCACCTACAAGACTACCCTCCATGGCGAGACAGTGCATGACGTCTATCGCATGGTCATTGTAGGCTTCTCCTGGGCTCCCGCGGTGATCTTCTACATCATCGCCATGGTGCTCCTCACCAGCCATCTCAGCCACGGCTTCAGCAGCCTCTTCCAGACCCTCGGCGTCTCCACAGACAAGTCAGAGCCGCTCTTCAAGAAGCTCGGTTACGCCTTCGCCGGCCTGATCCTCGTCGGCAACTGCTCCATCCCCATCGCCATCTTCTTCTTCGGCTACGGACGTTAATTTCTCTCGCGACACGCCATGTCTCTTAATTCAAACATCCCCTCCGGCCCGATGGCCATGAAGTGGTCCAAGCACAAGCAGGACTCCAAGCTCATCAATCCGAAGAACAAGCGCAAGTTCACCATCATCGTGGTGGGCAGCGGCCTTGCAGGCTCTTCCGCAGCAGCGACGCTTTCGGAACTCGGCTACAAGGTGAAGTGTTTCTGCTTCCAGGACAGCGCCCGCCGCGCCCACTCCATCGCAGCCCAGGGCGGCATCAATGCGGCCAAGAACTACCAGAACGACGGCGACAGCGTTCATCGCCTCTTCTATGACACCGTCAAAGGCGGCGACTTCCGCGCACGTGAATCCAACGTGCATCGTCTCGCTGAAGTCAGCGTCAACATCATCGACCAATGCGTGGCTCAGGGCGTGCCCTTCGCCCGTGAATACGGCGGCATGCTCGCCAATCGCTCCTTCGGCGGTGCTCAGGTGAGCCGCACCTTTTACGCCCGTGGCCAGACCGGCCAGCAGCTTCTCCTCGGCGCGTATTCCGCACTGAACAAGGAAATCGCCGGCGGTGGTGTGGAAATGTACACGCGCAGCGAGATGCTCGACGTCGTGACCGTCGATGGCCACGCGAAAGGCATTGTCACTCGCGACCTCGTCACCGGTAAAATCGAATCCCACGCAGGTGATGCCGTGCTGCTTTGCACCGGCGGTTACGGCAACGTCTTCTATCTCTCCACCAACGCGATGGGCTGCAACGTCACTGCGACGTGGCGTGCTCACCGCAAAGGCGCGTTCTTTGCCAACCCCTGCTACACGCAGATCCACCCGACCTGCATTCCCGTCAGCGGCGAGTATCAGAGCAAGCTCACTCTGATGTCCGAGTCACTGCGCAACGACGGTCGCGTCTGGGTCCCAAAGAATGCCGCAGACTGCGGCAAGACGCCGGATCAGATCCCTGAAGCTGCACGCGATTACTATCTCGAACGCAAGTACCCCAGCTTCGGCAACCTCGCCCCACGTGACATCTCCTCCCGTGCGGCCAAGGAAGCCTGCGATGACGGACGCGGTGTCGGCCCTGGCGGACGCGGCGTGTATCTCGACTTCGCGGAGGCCATCGGCATGTACGGTGCCAAGACCATCGCCGAGCGTTACGGCAACCTGTTCGACATGTATGAGCGCATCACCGGAGAAAGCGCCTACAAGCGCCCGATGCGCATCTACCCCGCCGTCCATTACACCATGGGCGGCCTCTGGGTGGACTACAACCTCATGAGCAATCTCCCCGGCCTGCACGTGCTCGGCGAGGCGAACTTCTCCGACCACGGTGCCAACCGCCTCGGAGCCAGCGCCCTCATGCAGGGCCTTGCAGATGGCTACTTCGTCATCCCGACGACCATCGCCAACTACCTCGTGAATGAGAAGCCCGGCAGCATCACCACCGAGCATCCTGAGTTCAAGAAAGCCGTCGAAGACTGCACCGCGCAGACCAAGCGCTTCCTCAACATCAAGGGCAAGCGCAGCGTGGACAGCTTCCACCGCGAACTCGGCCTCCTCGTCTGGGACAAATGCGGCATGGCCCGCACCAAGGAAGGCCTCACCGAAGCCATCAACCGCATCCCCGCGCTCCGCGAAGAATTCTGGCAGAACGTCAACGTTCCCGGCAGCGGCGACTTCACCAATCCCGAACTCGAAAAAGCCGGCCGTGTAGCCGACTTCATGGAGTTCGCCGAACTCCTCTGCCTCGACGCCCGCCACCGCGAAGAAAGCTGCGGCGGCCATTTCCGCTCCGAGCATCAAACAGACGATGGCGAAGCCAAGCGCGACGACGAAAACTTCAGCTACGCCGCCGCCTGGGAATACACCGGCAACGTCAGCAAGCCCACTCTCAACAAAGAGCCGCTGACCTTCGACGAAGTCCACCTCGCCGTCCGCAGTTACAAGTAACCCGTGGTTTCAGCCGTCATGACCCGCGAATCTGAGTCCGAACTCCTCCACTTCTGCGCCACCCAGCGCGGGGAGTTCTGCGAAGATGCGTGGACCAGCTTTGCCCCCATCGAAAAGCAGGAAATGGCCGCCGTTTGCCTCTTCCTCGCGGGCGTTGACTGGTTCGGCCATGAGCACGGCCTCAGAACCGCTGCCCGCAAGCTGCTGAACGGTGTCGAAACCACCTTCGGCACTCTGGCCTGTGCACTTCGCTTCGATACTCCCCGATTTGCCAATTCCCTGAAAAGGAGACTGGGCCATGCATAGTCTCCATCCAGAGCTAACCCATGCCATGGGCAAAATGATGGACCGGCTGGACGGCTTCTTGCGCGACGCAGGATATTCCGGCGAACCCATCCAAATGTATCTCGCAGGCGGCATGGCTGTTCACTACCATTGCGGCACACGCTATACCGATGATGTCGATGCCACTTTTTCCCGGCGCTTGATCCTGCCTTTTGAAAAACTCGCTATCGACTACATGCGTGAGACGGGAAAGCCGTCATGCATCTACTTTGACACCACTTACAGCGACACCTTCGCCCTCCTGCATCCCGATCATCGCGAATCCTGCATCGAGTGGGTGGGCATGGGCAATGAACAACGGCTGATTCACCTGCTGGTCTTCTGCCCCGTCGATCTGGCAGTGTCAAAGCTCTCCCGCTTTTCTCCCAACGACCAGGCTGACATCCTTGCGCTGGCCCGGAATCGTTACTTCACCACCGCTCAACTCCAAAGCCGCGCCACCGAGGCCCTTGACCATTACGTTGGTGAGACACGGTGGATTCATCTCAATCTGGCTCAGATCAGCCAGGAGATCGCCCTCGCCGCTTAATCTTTTTCATCCCTCCAAATTCCCATGTCTCAACTCAATCTGCACCTCAAAGTCTGGCGTCAGAACGGCTCGCAACCCGGTCATTTCCAGGACATCGACGCTCCAGAAATTCCTGATCATGCGTCCTTCTTGGAGATGATGGACATCATCAACGAGCGCCTCATTTCCAAAGGCGAAGATCCCGTGGCTTTCGACCATGACTGCCGTGAAGGCATCTGCGGCGCATGCTCCATGCAGATCAATGGCGTTCCCCACGGTCCAGCAAAGGCCACCACGACCTGCCAGCTGCACATGCGCAAGTTCCGCACCGGCGACACCATCTGGGTCGAGCCCTTCCGCGCGCGCGCCTTCCCAGTCTTGAAGGATCTCATGATCGACCGTGGTGCCTTTGACCGCATCCAGCAGGCCGGTGGTTTCGTCAGCGTGCGCACCGGTGCGCCGCAGGACGCCAACGCCCTCCCCATTGGCAAGGAAGTCGCCGATGCCGCCATGGACGCCGCCGAGTGCATCGGCTGCGGTGCCTGTGTGGCCGCTTGTAAAAACGCCAGCGCCATGCTCTTCGTCTCCGCAAAAGCTGGCCAGCTCAATTCTCTTCCCCAGGGCCAGCCTGAAAAAGACCGCCGCACCCTCGGCATGGTCCGTCAGATGGACAAGGAAGGCTTCGGCAACTGCACCAATCAATACGAGTGCGAAGCCGCCTGCCCCAAGGAGATCAGCGTCCGCTGGATCACCAAGCTCAATCGCGACTACTCAGTGGCATCCCTCAAAGATGCCTTGGGCAACACCCGCAAGGAAGCCGGCGGCGGCGATTGATCCGTTTTACGGTTTCGGTTCCCCAGGCGGAGGAGCAGGCTTGTCCTGCTCGGGTGGCGGGCGGCGGAATCCCTCCTTGGGCTCTCCTCCCCGCTCGCGGAATTTCATAAATTCCTGACTCGCAGCTTCACGATAGATCTCCCGAAATTTCTTGAAGGCCTCCATGCGCTCCGCAGGAGGCAGCGCGTCCAGGTTCGCCAGCGCCTCCTTGACACGCGGCAGTTGCAAAAGGCGCTCATGGAATCCCCGCGTCTCATCACGACGCTCAGGCCGGGCGATGGACTGCAGTTCCGCCCCGAGTCGGAGGGCCGCCATATGCGCAAAATTGGGTGAGTCCGGCTTCGGCATTTCCGGCATACCGCGCTGGTCCATCGGGAACTGCGGTTTGATCTTTTCCAAAATGCCCACCACTTCAGGATCAATATCCTTCAGCGCGGCGTGCAGCGTATTGCGCATCTCCTCATTCGCCCGCAGCGCCTTGTCACGCGCCTCAATCACTTCAGGACGCTGCCAGGCCTTTTCAAAAGCAGCGCGCACCTTCTGCTTCTCGGCTTCCGAGAGTTTTTCAAAACCATCAAACCCACGCGGCGGCTTGCCCCTGCCGGGCATCATTCCCGACGGACCATGGTGTTCACCATCACGATGCGGCGGTCCATCACTAGGTGGCGGCGGCTTTGGTTTGTCGCCTTCAGACTGAGCTAGGACAGCCGTGGCGAGGGCAAATAAGAAAACCAGAGGACGCATGGCGGTCAATTTCCGCCGCTGCGCTCTGTTGGCAACCTGATAGCTGGTCTCAGTATTCATTGCGGCTACTAACTCATCTGCCTGCCAAAAGTTGCATTCACTTGATACGCTCCAGTTTCAGCAAGGGGGCCGCCGGGGAGGCAAACTGCGCCACATAGAGGTTTCCCTCCGCATCCACCGCCACCCCATGAGGATGAATGAAAGTCTTCCCATCACTCTTCATCGGCTGCAGAACCCCACCCTGATAAACCGCAGCCGGAGCACCAACATTGGAAACAATCCGATACTCGCGATCCACAATCGAAATGAACCCCGGCGAATTCTTGTCCTTCGGCCACTGGTCCCCCAGATGCGGCACAATCACATGTTCACCCCAAAAGACGATGTCCCGCGGATTCCCTCCCGGCATCGCAATTTTATCGATGAATTTCCCCTCGGCCGTGAACCGCTTAATTTCCTGCTGATCACTCATGGCGATAATCACCCGCATTTTTGCTGAATCCGACACATCAAGTCCGCCTCCGTGCGGCCCCCAATGCTTCAGTTGGTTCTCCACTTCCCCCAGATTCCCACCCCACCAGCGCAGCAGCGTGCCATCCGCCTTATAATGAAAAATGCAGTCCTTCCCATACCCATCGAACACACAAAAATCCCCGTTCGCGAAATGAATCGTTTTGGAGGGCCTGTATTCATTTGCACTCGCATGCACCTTCGCTTGTTCCGGCCACGCATAATGCGCCAGTTCTTCGCCATCCAGCGTCAGTTTGCGCACCTCATGGAGCTGCGTGTCGGTAATAAAAAGCACCTCGCGCCCACCTTCCCTCACAACACTCATCCCATGCGCCCCCGGCATGCGCGCCGTCCAGTGCTTGATCAAAGCTCCCGTTTTCGGATCAAGCATGATCACATTGTTCCTCACGTCATCCGTCAGCAACAACAAGCGCCCATTTGCATCAATAGTCACTGCGTGACCATTTTTGACGTTAACCTGCGCAAGCGCCTCCCGTCCCCAGCCAGGCACAATCCGATAACGAAACTCCCCCTGGCCAAGAATGTCCTCAGCTTGGGAAAAAACTGCTGTAAGCAGGCAGAAGATAACAAAACGCATCATGCAGACATGCAATCATGCCACCGGCCCTCGCGCAAGATCAACGCATGGATGGTTTGCCAGCCCCCGTATTGCTGCGAGGTTGATTCCCGCTTCTTATCATGGTCTTCATTCTCATTGTCGCTGCTCTTTTCCTCGGTCTTGCCGTCGCCCGCTGGGCGCAGGCACGCCATGAGTCGATGATGCTCAAAGGCTTTCGCGCCAACGCCCCCACGGCACACACCGGCGGCGAGATCGCCCTCATGTTTCTGAAATCCGAAGGGGTGGATGACGTGCAAATCCTCGAACACAACGCCGTCGTTACCGATTACTTCGACCCGACCCGACGCCGCCTGTTTCTGCGTCGTGACGTCGCCGAGGGCACCACCTTGTCCGCTTGGGCCATCGCCCTGCATGAAGCCGCGCATGCGCTGCAAACTGGTGAGACCTTGAGCGAGCTCAAGTGGCGGCAGAGCTGCATCCGCATGAGCCGCTACATCCCCATGGCCGCTGTATTCGCCATCATAGGGCTGATGATCGCACGCATCCTGATAGCGAAGAACGCCATTTTCGTCGCCGCCGGAGTCATCGTTATTCTGCTGTTGCTGAACCTCGGCAGCGTGCCGCTTGAGTTCAATGCCAACAAGCGCCTGCGCCGCTTCCTCGATGAGCATCTCAAAAATCATGCCCAAGCCAGCACCAGGCTCGATGAACTGCTCTTCTGCATGGCCATCCGTGAGGTCGGCGACCTGCTGCGCTCACCACGCTATTTTTTCCTCAGTGCCCTGCCCGGCACGGGAAAGATGCGGCCGCAGTGATCTGCGCGGCAAGTCATCCCTCACAGATGACGTTGTTCTCTCATGGTTAAACTTGCCGCCTTCTTCGTTCTTGCCGCCTCGTCCATGCTTCTCGCCGACACGCAAATGCCGCAGTCATTCAGCGGTGATTTTGTCATCAAGGTCAATTACCGCTACCTGCTGAGCAAGCCGGAGGGCTATGAGGCCAGCCCGGATAAGAAATGGCCTCTGGTGGTCTTTCTGCACGGCGCTGGCGAACGCGGCAACGATCTTGAACTGATCAAGAAACACGGACCGCCGAAGCTGGTGGCTGCAGGACAGAAAATTCCCGCCATCATCGCCAGCCTGCAATGCGAACCCAACAACCTGTGGAATCCACACGGCGTCAAAGCGGTCACCGATCATTTGGTCAAGACGCTGCAGGTGGATCCCAAGCGCGTTTATCTCACCGGCATCAGCATGGGCGGATTTGGCACCTGGGAGACGGCCTTTGAGTATCCTGAAATGTATGCCGCCATCGCACCCATCTGTGGTGGTGCTGGCGTGCGCTGGGTGACAGCGCAGCGTCTCAAGAGCATGCCCTGCTGGATTTTCCACGGCGACAAGGACGGTGCGGTTCCGATCGAGAACAGCCAGAAGATTTACGATGCCCTGAAAAAGATCGACGCTCCGGTCAAATTCACTATTTACCCCAGCGTAGGACATGATTCTTGGACCCAGACTTATGCCAATCCGGAGTTCTGGAGCTGGCTGTTTGAGCAGAAGAAGCCATGACAGGCAGGAGGCCCGGCTAGCGTTTGATCTTCCATGATCCGACGCCTTCTCCCGCTTCTCATTGCCTCCTCTTTGCAGGCTCAGCTGCTGCCCGGCACCCAGCCCTTGGAGCCGAATCCCGATTTCTCCGCAACCATGGTTGCAGGAATCGACAAAATGGCGCTACGGCTCATCGAACAGTCGAAAACGGGCCGCAAGCCGACGCGCGAGAAATTGAAGTCCATCCTCGGAGTGGTGGACGAGCGCCTGCCCATCACGGCCCTTGAACTCGTCGGTGACACTGTGTCTCCAGCGCTCCTGGCGGAAACCGCCACCGCTCGCATCATGCGGGTGCGCTGGCCGGTGTTCGACGGCGTGCATGGTGAGGGCATTCTGATTCAGCCCAAAGGCAAGCCCGTGGCGCGGGTGATCTACATCCCGGATGCGGACACCGATCCCGAGAAGCTGGCCAATGACGCCATGCTGGCCTACAGCGGCTGCGAGATCATCATTCCTGCGCTCATCAACCGCAGTAGCGAGTTCAGCACCAATGACAAATTTGGCGTGAAAACGAACGTGCCGCACCGCGAGTGGATTTACCGCCAGTCGTATGAGCTGGGGCGTCACATCATCGGCTACGAGGTGCAGAAGATGCTGTCACTTGTCGATTACTTCGGCACGCAGCCGAAGCTGCCGCTGCTCGTGGCCGGACTCGGCGAAGGCGGCCTCATCGCTATGCATTCCGGGGCGCTCGATGAACGCATCAGCTCCGTCTACGTGTGGGGCTGCTTCGAGCCGCGTGAGGGTGTGTGGGCCGAGCCGATCTACCGCAATGTTTTCAATCTGCTGCGTGATTTTGGCGATGCCGAAGTCGCCTCCCTCATCGCGCCGCGCCCTCTCGTGGTGCAAAATCTCGGCTTCCCGAATGTGCAGGGGCCACCGGAGGCTAAAAAGGGCGAACGCAGCGTCGCCGCGCCAGGAAAGATCACGAAACCCACGCTCGCCGCCGTGCAGGCTGAAGTCGCCCGTGCCAAGGTGCTCGCGCCAGGGAACTGGCTCATGCTGGCGACTGAAGAGCATGGTCTAAAGGAAGTCGTCGCCCATCTGCTGCCAGCGACGGTTGCAGAACAACTGGTGAAGCGCATCGAGCCGATCATGCCACAGAAAAACGAGGAGCATGCGAGAGTCGATGCCACCCGCCAGAAGCGTCTGGTGCGTGAGCTGGAAACGTTCACGCAGCGCCTGCTCGTGACCACCGAACTGGAGCGCAAAGCACAGTTTTGGGACAAGCTGCCGCTCAAATCTGTGGCCGAGTT
Organism: Prosthecobacter sp.; assembly: GCF_029946185.1. Lineage (GTDB taxonomy): Bacteria > Verrucomicrobiota > Verrucomicrobiia > Verrucomicrobiales > Verrucomicrobiaceae > Prosthecobacter. The sequence goes on along the minus strand of NZ_JAQSEA010000091.1, from coordinate 48,023 downwards.
TGAAAAGCACACGACCACCGAACGTGACCGGTTCTGGAACGAAGTCATCGGCCGCCTGCCGGACCCGAACCTGCCCGTGAATGCGAAGAGCCGCTTCGTGCGCGAGACGGACAAGGTCACGATCTACGAGGTGACGATGGATGTGTGGGACGATGTCTTTGCCTGGGGCTGGCTGTGCCTGCCGAAAGATCTCAAGCCCGGTGAGAAGCGCCCCGTCGTCGTCTGCCAGCATGGGTTGGAAGGCCTGCCGGAAGACACCATCACCACGGACGAGACACAGAAGGCCTATGCACCGTACAAGGGCTTCGCAATGCGACTGGCCGAGCAGGGCTTCGTCACCTTTGCCCCGCACAATCCGTATCGTGGCAAGGATGCGTTCCGCACCTTGCAGCGGAAGCTCAATCCACTGGGACTCACGCTCTACAGCGTCATCAACGGCCAGCACCAGCGCATTCTCGAATGGCTGAAGGCGCAGCCCTTCACGCAGCCGGACAAGATCGCCTTCTACGGACTCAGCTACGGCGGAAAATCCGCCATGCGCACGCCTGCGGTGCTCAAGGACTACTGCCTGAGCATTTGCAGCGGTGACTTCAACGAATGGGTACGCAAGTGCGTGAGCACCGACATGCCGATGAGCTACATCCACACCCATGAGTATGAAATCTGGGAGTGGAACATGGGCCGTACTTTCAACTATGCCGAAATGGCCGCCCTCATCGCGCCCAGACCGTTCATGGTCGAGCGCGGCCACAACGATGGGGTGGGTTCGGACGAATGGGTGAACTACGAATTCGCCAAGGTGCGCCGCCTCTACAACAAGCTCCTCATCGGCGACCGCACCACCATCGAGCACTTCGACGGTCCGCACACCATCCACGGCGTCGGCACGTTTGAGTTCCTGAAGCAGAACCTTGACTGGAAGTGAGGTGCAGGACGCATGTCCGACTCACCCGTGGCATCATGCGGTGGGTGACCGCCGACGGACCCAAGCCATGGCTCGCTACCACAGCCCATTTGCATTCGCTGCATCGCCAGCTAGGCTGAGGACGTAACCACACGAGATATGCAAACACCCCAAATCACCGCCTACCTGAAAACCTACTGTGGCTGGAGCGAAGGCATCCGTGCCATCTTCCGCAAGTACGACCTCGCTTTCGAAGAGAAAGACATCATCAAAAATCCGGCGTTCCGCTGGGAGATGGAACAGAAGAGCGGCCAGCCGCTGTCCCCCTGCGTGGAAATCAACGGCACCATGCTCGCCGACATCAGCGGTGACGAAGTGGAAACTTGGATGACTGCGAACGGCCTGCTCGAAAAGAGCGAAGCACCAGCCGACGCGCCGACGGATTCCGCCTGCACCGACGCTCAGCACGCCGCAATGGCTGCTGGTCAGGTGGGCACCTTGAAATTCGTGGGCTAATTCTGCATGCGTTCCCGGCTTTTCCTCCTTGGGCTGGCGGTTTCTCTCGCCGCCTGCAACACCGTCTATTATGCCGCTTGGGAAAAGCTGGGTTACGAGAAGCGTGACCTGCTCAAAAGCGCGGTCAAAAAGGCCCGTGGCGAGCAAAAGGAGGCCGGAGCGCAGTTTCAGGACGCGCTGACGCAGCTCAAGAAGCTGACCAATTACAACGGTGGCAATCTTGAGTCCGCCTACAACCGCTTCAAGGGCGAGTACGATGACTGCGAAGCCCAGGCAGTCCGGGTGCGCAGCCAGATCCGCGAGGTGGATACGGTGGCGCGGGATCTCTTCCGCGAATGGGAGGTGGAAATCCGCCAATATGACAATGCCACCCTCGCTGCGGACAGCCGCCGCAAGCTGGCGGACACCCGCAGCCGCTTTGAGCCTCTGTCGCGTTCTCTACACGCCGCAGAAGCCACCATGGACCCCGTGCTGCGCCGGTTTCGCGATCAGGTGCTCTACCTGAAGCACAATCTTAACGCCGCCGCAGTCGGCTCGTTGCGTGGCACGGCAGACAACATTCAGGGCGATATCCAGCGTTTGCTCGACCAGATGAACCGCTCCATTGCTGAAGCGGACAGGTTCATTCAGACGCTCTAGACAAGAGACGACGGACATTCTTGTCGGTCGAACAGCGCTCCGCTATACCCCGGAGCCCACAACTCTGCGTACCGAGTCACTGAGCTGTTCAGTCGGTTTAGGATGGAGCGCGGGCAGAGGGGATTGCGGGGACGCTGGCCGACAGACATGAGTGTCTGTCGTACTCCAAAAAAAGCCCTCCAGCTTTGCAGCGGGAGGGCTTTCCAAGCTAACTCTCAAAAACTGATCAGGCTTTGATCATGCCATGCGGATCGATGACGTACTTGCGGGCCGCGCCCTTGTCGAAGTCCACGTAGCCCTTGGGGGCACCCTTCAGCGAGATGACCTGCACGTTCGTCGCCTTGGCGATTTTGATCTTGTCGTGCAAGATCGCCATCATGAGGCGGCGGTGATAGCGCATCACCGGGCATTGGCCGGTGACGAAGGTGTGGCTCTTGGCCCAGCCTAGGCCGATGCGGATGGACAGAGCGCCCACCTTGGCTGCTTCATCGACCGCGCCCGGATCACCCGTGACGTAGAGCCCGGGAATGCCGATGGCACCGCCCGCCTTGGTGATTTCCATGACGCTGTTGAGCACCTGAGCAGGCACTTCCTTGCTGTGGTTGTGGCCGCAGCCACGGGCTTCAAAGCCGACGCAATCCACGGCGCAATCCACTTCCGGCACACCGAGGATGTTTTCGATCTGATCCTGAATGGAGGCGGAGAGGGAAACGTCCACAGTTTCACAACCGAAACGACGGGCCTGGGCAAGACGCTCCTTGTTCAAATCACCGACGATGACGACCGCAGCACCGAGCAGATGGCAGGAAGCCGCGCAGGCGAGGCCGACTGGGCCGGCTCCGGCGATGTAAACGGTTGCACCCGGTCCCACCCCTGCGGTGACCGCACCGTGATAGCCGGTGGGGAAAATGTCCGAGAGGAGGGTGAGGTCTTTGATCTTGGCCATGGCCTGATCACGATCCGGGAACTTCAGCAGGTTGAAGTCTGCGTAGGGGATCATCACGTATTCCGCCTGACCGCCGACCCAGCCGCCCATATCCACGTAGCCATACGCAGCACCGGGGCGCGCAGGGTTCACGCTCAGGCAGATGCCGGTCTTGCCTTCCTTGCAGTTGCTACAGCGTCCACAAGCAATGTTGAAAGGCACGCTCACAATATCGCCTTTCTTGATGAACTCCACATCGCGGCCCGTCTCGATGACTTCGCCCGTGATTTCATGGCCGAGAATCAGCCCCTTCTGCGCGGTGGTACGACCACGCACCATGTGCTGGTCGGAACCGCAAATGTTCGTGCTGACGACTTTGAGGATGACTCCGTGGTGGCATTTACGCTTTTGTTCGCGCAGCTCCAGTTTGGGGAAATCAATGCTCTGAACTTCTACCTTACCGGTACCCATGTAAGCGACACCTTGATTGCTAGGCATAATATTGTGTGGTTGTGGTTGACTGAATTTGGGGAATTCCCGGTCATGCTAGTCAGAACCGGCGGATCGCGTCAATCCTGGTGAAGGAAAAACGTGGGCAGCCAAGTGTGCACGGTGCAGGGGCCGGGAAAGGCTGACGCCGCTGGGCTACCTAAACGAATTACTTTACCGGCTCTTTCGGATTGCCTCTCTAGGAGCAGCCCTCCACAATAGACATGCATGAAAATTACATCCCTCGCCTTGTCCCTTCTGCTGCTTGCCACCACCGCCCTTCGGGCGCAGACCGCAGCTCCTGCCGTAAAACCAGCGGCTCCGACGGTCGTCATGCCCCCGCAGCCACCGGATGTGCCTGCGCAGAAGTATGGCAAGGATGGCAAGATCAACCCCGGCTTCATCGCTTCGCATCAGAAGTTCGTGAGCATCGCCAAGGAAGGCAAGGCCCAGCTCGTATTTCTCGGTGACTCGATCACCGCCGGCTGGGCGGGCGCCGGCAAGGACGTCTGGGCAAAAGCGTTCAACGAGTATATGCCTGCGAACTTCGGCATCGGCGGCGACCGCACGCAGCATGTGCTGTGGCGCATCCAAAACGGCGAACTTGACGGCGGCATCAAGCCCAAGGCCGTGGTCCTCATGATCGGCACCAACAATGTCGGAGCAGATTCCGCTGAAGGCATCGCCAAAGGCGTCACCGTCATTGTCGAAACCATCCGCGCCAAGCAGCCGCAGGCAAAAATCCTCCTGCTCGCCGTCTTCCCGCGTGGCGAAAAAGCCAGCCCGAATCCAGGCCGCGACAAACTCAAAGAGGTCAACGGCATCATCGCCAAACTCGACGACAACAAGAACATCTTCTTCCTCGACATCGGTGCCAAATTCATGCAGCCAGACGGCAGCCTCACCAAGGAGATCATGCCTGACTTCCTGCACCTCTCCGCCGCTGGCTACCAGATCTGGGCCGACGCGATCAGTGCGAAGCTCGCTGAGCTGATGAAGTAATCTGACCCACGCCTGTCCTGCGCGCCTAGAAAAGCCATGCCCCAGCCCGTTCTCCTTTCCGACATCGGCAAAGTTCTCATCGACTTCGACTTCAGCATCGCCGCCCGGCGGCTCGCAGAGCACTGCGATCATCCGGCGGAGACGGTGCTGACATTGTTTGATGACATCAAAGGTCCGTACGAGGTAGGTGACATGGATGATGTGGAGTTCGTGCGGCAGGGCATGGTGCGGACAGGGTTTCGTGGCTCCCCCGCTGAATTTGCAGTCATCTGGTGCGAGATTTTTGCGCAGAATGAGCCCATGCACGCGACGCTCGGCGCTCTGGCGGGCAGGCTGCCGATGCATCTGCTCTCAAACACCAACGAACTTCACAAAGGCTACTTCCTGCGCGAGTTTGCGATTTTCCAGCACTTCCAGGGTGGCGTGTACTCACATACCGCGCGCTGTGCGAAGCCGGGGGATGAGATCTTCCTCAAGACCGCCGAGCAGCTGGACCTCGACCCAGCACGCACGTTTTACATCGACGATCTGGAGGCCAACATCGCCACAGCTGCACGGCTGGGTTTTCGGACTTTTCACTACAGCTTTGAGAAGCATTCCCAGCTGCAGGCGGAACTGGACGAATGGCTGGCGGCTCAGGGCATTGGTTGACGGGCGCGAATACCTGTCATACCCAGTACGCGCTGCCGTTCGTATCACCTGTGTGGCATGATAGCATGCACGACTAATTCCATGAAATGTGACGTTTGCGAAAATGAGGCCACCGTGTTTCTCACCCAGATCATCAACGGTCAAATGACCACGGTGAATCTGTGTGAAAGCTGTTCAAAGGCCAAAGGCGTGACCGAGGAGACCGGCTTCGGTCTTGCGGAAGCATTTCTGAGCCCCTCCCACCGAACGGAGTCCGACACGATGGAAATCGTGTGCGACTCCTGCGGTTTCACGGCCTCACAGCTGAAAAAAATTGGCCGCATGGGCTGCCCCGAATGCTACGCCGCCTTCCGTGATGGATTGGACGGACTGCTGCGCAACATGCACAAGGGAACCCGGCATGTGGGCAAGCGTCCGAGCCACATCAGCGCCGTTGCACCCCAAATACTCCCCCGGCAGCGAGCGACCTCCCTGAAGGAAGCCTCTCCATCGGCACCTGCAGCCCCTGCGGCTGCACCGCCACCGGACGCCGCCCAACTTCGCGCCGAACTCGATCTAGCCGTCAAAGAGGAACGTTACGAGGACGCAGCCCGGTTAAAATCCGAGATCGAAAATCTCCAGCCCAAGGCCTCCAAATGAAGGATGCCACAGGTGGAATCATCCTTCCGCATCATTCAACGCGTATCCCTCTTGCACCGTCCAACTTCGTAATCTCATGATGCGCTTTGCCACTTTGATCAAGAACCCCGCCGACTGGATGAAGGGCGCGGGTCCGCACTCCGATGTCGTCATGACCTCGCGCGTGCGCCTTGCTCGCAATCTCCGTGGCTATCCGTTTCCCGGCTTTAGCCAGGAACGCCAGCGCATTGAACTGCTGGAGCGTGCACGCCCGGTGGTGGAAGAACTGCCCGAAATGCGGGACGGCTACAGCGAGGACTACACTGAACTCAGCAAGATCCGCAAGCAGGTGCTGGTGGAGCGCCATCTCGTCAGCCGTGAGCATGCGGCCCGTTCTACCGGCTGCGCCGTGGTCGTGGACCGCAAGCAGAGCATCTCCATCATGATCAATGAGGAGGATCACTTCCGCATTCAAGGCATCCGTCCCGGGCTGAACCTCACCAGCGCCTTCGAGGCAGTGGATCGCGTGGACACGGAGCTGGAAGGCCTGCTGCCCTATGCTTTTGACCCCAAGCTCGGCTACCTCACCGCCTGCCCCACCAATCTCGGCACCGGCATGCGCGCCTCCGTCATGCTGCACCTGCCGGCGCTGGTGCTCACCGAACAGATCAACCCCGTGATCAAGGCCATTGGCAAGATCGGCCTCGCTGTGCGCGGTCTCTACGGTGAAGGTACCGAGGCTCTCGGCAACCTGTTCCAGATCTCCAACCAGCACACGCTGGGGGAGGCGGAGCCGGAAATCATCGCCCAGATCGAAAAAGTCATCGAAGGCGTCGTGCGTTCTGAAGTGACGGCCCGTGCCAAGCTCAAGGAGGACCATCAGACCATGCTGCGCGACCAGATCGGGCGTGCATTCGCCATTCTGAGGTATGCGCACATCCTTACCTCCAAAGAGGCACTGAACCTGCTTTCCATGCTGCGCCTCGGTGCCGATCTCGACCTTGTCGGGAACTGCGACCGCAGCCTGATCGACATGCTTCTGCTTGAAATTCAACCTGCTCATCTGCAGCTCAATGCTGCGCGTGAATTGTCCCCGGAAGAGCGCGACAGCATGCGCGCGGATTTAACCCGCACACGGTTGCAATCCATCGACGGCCCGGGTAGTTTTCCCCCATCACAATCTAACAACGGAGGTACCCCCTCCCCTACCAATGATGAATAATTTCACTCCACGCGCCCAACAGGTTCTGGCCCTTGCCCGCAAGGAAGCCGACCGGTTCAACCACAATTACGTCGGCACAGAGCATCTCCTGCTTGGCCTGATCAAACTCGGCCAAGGGGTCGCAGTCAACGTTTTGACCAAGCTCGGCCTCGACCTCGAAACCGTGCGCATGCAGGTCGAGCAGCAGGTCGGCTCCGGCCCTGAGACCAAGATGGTCGGCAACATTCCCTACACCCCACGGGTGAAGAAGGTGCTCGCCCTGGCCTCGAAGGAAGCCAAGGCACTCAACCACAGCTATGTCGGCACGGAGCACATCCTGCTCGGCCTCCTCCGCGAAGGCGAAGGCGTGGCTGCCCAGGTGCTGCGCAATCTCGATGTGAACCTCGACAAGGCGCGCAGCGAAATCCTCAAGGAACTCGACCCCAACTTCTCCTCCCAGAACGAAGAGGAAGAGGAGGAAGGCGAACCCGTCAATCCTACCGGCAACTCACCTGCAGGTGACAAGAAGAAGAACGAGAAGACCCCGGCCCTCAAAGCCTTCGGTCGTGACCTCACCGAGCTCGCCATCAAGGGTGAAATGGACCCCGTCATCGGCCGCTCAGAAGAAATCGCCCGCGTCATCCAGATCCTCTGCCGCCGTACCAAGAACAATCCGGTGCTCATCGGCGAAGCCGGTGTCGGCAAGACCGCCATCGTCGAAGGACTGGCCCAGGAAATTGCCGCTGGCAACGTCCCTGAAATCCTGCGCGACAAGAAAGTCATCACCCTCGATCTGGCCCTGATGGTCGCTGGCACGAAATATCGCGGCCAGTTTGAAGAACGCATCAAGGCGGTCATGGATGAAATCCGCCGCAATAAAAACGTCATTCTCTTCATCGACGAGCTGCACACCATCGTGGGTGCAGGCGGCGCTGAAGGCGCGATGGACGCCAGCAACATCATCAAACCCGCGCTCAGCCGTGGCGAACTGCAATGCGTCGGCGCGACCACGCTCAATGAATACCGCAAGTACATCGAGAAGGACTCCGCGCTCGAACGCCGCTTCCAAAGCGTGAAGATCGAGGAGCCCTCCGTTGAGGACGCCATCAAGATTCTCTTTGGCCTGCGTGGCAAATACGAGCTGCACCACAAGGCGAAGTATAGCGAAGACGCTCTCCGGTCTGCCGTGAACCTCAGCTCGCGCTATCTGCCCTCCCGCTTCCTGCCGGACAAAGCCATCGACATCATGGACGAAGCTGGCTCCAAGGCCCGCATCGCCGCCATGACCCGTCCGCCCGAGCTCAAAGTGATCGAAGGCGAGATTGAAGAGATCCGCGTCGAGAAAGAGGGCTCCATCAAGGAGCAGGATTTTGAAAAAGCCGCGAGCCTGCGTGACCGTGAGAAGAACGCGAAAAAGCGTTTTGATGACGTGCTGGAAACCTGGCGCACCAACAATCAGGAGCGCATCGTCGACGTCACGGAAGAGGACATCATGTCCGTCGTTTCCAAATGGACCGGCGTGCCGCTGCAACGCATGGAACAGGCTGAAGCCGAGAAGCTGCTCAAGATGGAAACCGAGCTCAAGGGCAAGGTCATCGGCCAGGACGAAGCCGTCATCGCCATCAGCAAGGCCCTGCGCCGTTCCCGCGCCGACTTGAAGGACCCACGCCGCCCGATCGGCTCCTTCCTCTTCCTCGGCCCAACCGGTGTCGGCAAGACCTTCCTCGCAAAGAACCTCGCCGAATTCATGTTTGGCACAGCTGATTCGCTGATCCAGATCGACATGTCCGAGTACATGGAGAAGCACACCGCCAGCCGTCTGATTGGTGCGCCTCCGGGATACGTCGGTTATGAAGAAGGCGGGCAGCTTTCCGAGGCCGTGCGCCGTCGCCCTTACTCCGTGATCTTGTTCGACGAAGTTGAAAAAGCGCACCCGGATGTCATGCATCTGCTCCTGCAGATTCTCGAAGAAGGCCAGGTCACCGACAACTTCGGCCGCAAGATCGACTTCCGGAACACCATCGTCATCCTCACCTCCAACATCGGTGCGGAGCAGATCAAACGCCAGACCAGCCTGGGCTTCATGGCCATGCAGGAAGACGCCGCCGACAACGCCGGCATCAAAGGCAAGATCACCGAAGCCTCGAAGAAATTCTTCAAGCCTGAGTTCCTCAACCGTCTCGACGACATCGTCATCTTCCGCATGCTCGAGAAGGAGCAGCTCAACAAGATCGTCGATCTCGAAGTCAGCAAGGTGGTCGTTCGTCTCAAGAAGAAGAACATTCACATCGCGCTCGACGACAGCGCCCGCGAGTTCCTCATGAAAGAGGGCTTTGATCCCCAATATGGTGCTCGTCCGATGCGCCGTGCCGTGGAGAAAAACATCGAAGACCCTCTGGCCGAGCATCTCCTGCGTGGTGACATCCGCGAAGGAGACACCGTCAAGGTCTCCCACGATGAAGAGCTTAAGCGCCTCAAGTTTGCCGCCGACGCACGCGAAACCACTGACATTACGGCTCCGGCCGAAACGCCAGCCCCTTAACCGGGAGCGATCCGCCGGGCTCCGCCTGCCATGATCCGTGCCCTGATTCTCGTTCTCCTTCTCGGCAGCCTCGGCTGCTGGCTGGATCGCGAGCATCATGCCGGACGGTTCCAGCGCGTGGACGAGTTGTTTCTCGACTTCCTCGTCGCCAACGCACGGGACCGTTTTGCCACGGCCGATGATCAGGCTGTCGCATCTTCACCCGTTGTCTTGGTGAAAATGCGTCTGGAAGACAAAGCGGAATATGCCGGCTGGCCCCCGCGGCCTCTGGACTGGCAAATGGTCCTGAAGGGCCTGCAGGCCTACAATCCTGCGGTAGTCGTGGTACCCGAAACTCTGTTTTGGGGGCACCCTCCGCCCGAATTTGTGAATGAAGCCGCGCAGGCGTTGGTGCCCTTTCCAAGCACCGTTCTGGGTGTCGAGGCCCAGCTTGCCACCAACCGTGAGGCACCAGCATTTCTGGGTGGCCTCGAAAGCTCACTGCCCCCCTTTCAAAAGGTTCAGGGAGACATCGGATCAGTTCCATCCTTGGGGGCACTGATCGTTGCGCCAGATGACCTGCTCCGCCGCCAGGCCGAGATCGGCATTTCCATCCCGTTTGACGAGAAGAACGCTGGCAAACTACCTTATGCCCTGCATGAAAGCGGCCACCTGCTACCTACCGTGCTGGCCCAGTCGCTGGCACGTTTCACCCAGACGCCCTATGCCACTCAGCGCCTGCTGCTGGGGCCTGGAGCGGGTGCTTATCTCTCCAACGGCGCTTTTGTACCGCTTTCGGCAGCCGGAGAATTCATCATCAACACGAAGCAGCCAGTTCAAGAAGTGGATGCGCTCCATTTGATGACCTCGGAACTGGCCGAGGCTCTGTCCCCGCAGGATAAGGCGAGCCTCTCAGCTGACAAGGTGATCGTGATTGGCACCGATGATGGCACCCCAAACGGACAGGCACGCCTGCATGCCCAGGCAATTGCGCAGGTGCTCGCCGCGCCACGTTTGCGACTGCTGCCTGCCTGGACGCAATGGATCATCTGGGGTGCCGCCGGGCTGGCAGGATTCTGGCTGGTGTTCTTTGTGCCACGCAGCAAAGCCATTCTGCGCGGCACGCTTTGCATCTTCGCAGCGCTGGTCACATGCTTTCTCGCCTTCCAGTCCAGCTTGATCTGGTGCCCTCCCACGATTCCCGCCGCCTTGCTCGCCGTATCGACGGTGTTTGCCCGCATCGCGGGCCGCAGGAAGTAGTCTCTTACCTTGCTGTCTTTTGGGCAGGAACGGCAAAGACCTGAACTTCGATGTAATGGTTCATCTCATTGGCCGAGTTGCCATTGCTCCACAGGCGGACGTACCGCGCCTTGGCTGCCTTGCCTTCCATGATGCGGCCATAGTTGGTCTCAATATAGGCTGGGTCTTTACCCTTTCCCAAGCCGGAGGTGTTATCGTGATCGGAATTCCACAGAGTAGTGACACCGGTCCGAAACTCAGGATCGTCCGATGACTGAATGACGACGTCGAGGTAGGCGTGGGCAGCCTTGTGGTAATGCCATACCGCGATTTTTTCCAGTGTGTGAGTGGCTTCGAGATCTATCTGCACCCACTGTTTCCCAGGAATGAGCTCGACGAAGCTCCCGTCGGCACCATCGGCGTCACCGTCCGTGATGAGGTCAAGACCACCGATGATTGGAGCAGCATCTGAAGAGGTGACTTTTTTGCCCTTGGCGACATTCAAGGTACCCTTGAGCGCCATGAAACTCTTGCTGCGGTTAGAGACGTCATCTTTCTCAAGATTGGGAAGTTTCACCAAAGCTCTGCCTATGTACATGGGCTTGGGGAGCTCGATCTTGATTTCTTCCTGCTCTTCACCTGGCATGACGGCATCTCTGAAGCTTGTCCCGGTGATGAATTCCTGATCCTCCCGGCTCAAACTGCCCAGCGGCACAGTGATGACGGTGCCGTCTTCACGTCTGAGCAGGATATTGTCGCCAGTACGGCGGACCAGTTCAGCCATGATCTCATTCTGACCACTGGCATCTTTCCAAACGCGGTCAGCAGATTGGAGCGGCACCACCGCCTGACAAAGACAAAGCAAGATCACAGTTTTCATCGCCAATCGTTTCAGGTGGGTGCGCATGATGGCAAAAGGTGAAACAAGAACGCGGGACGGCAACCAGATAGCAGGCACCTGCCATGCCGGCGTATGGCGGTTGCCCCCCTCAATTAGCTCTTGTGGAACACTGGCAAGCCCCTAGTGTCGCCATCCCTTCCCCCCCAAAAAATATCGCATGCGTTTCCGCAATCTGACCCGCCGACGTGAGATCGGCGCCAATTCCTATCTTCTTGAAGCCGGAGATCATCGCGTCGTGCTGGATTCCGGCATGCATCCCAAACGCGCAGGCTACGATGCCCTGCCGGATTTCGGCCCCCTGCCGCACAAGTCCGTCAACGCCGCGATCATCACGCACGCTCATCACGATCACATCGGCTCCATGCCCGTGCTGCAGCGCAAGCAGCCAAACACGTCCGTGCTGATGACCGAAATCACCGGGGAGCTGGCTTCAGCCATGCTGCACAATTCCGTCAACGTGATGACGAAGCAGCGTGAAGAAGAAAGCATCTCCGAGTATCCGCTCTTCACCCACCGTGAACTCGATGATATCCGCGCTAAATGGATTTACCGCGACATCGACCGCCCATTCGAGATCCCGGACACCAATCTGGAGGCCACGATGTTCGATGCGGGTCACATCCTTGGTTCCACGGGCGTCCTGGTCCGTGAAGGCAGCAATACGCTGTTCTACACCGGCGATGTGAATTTCGAGGCGCAGACGATCTGCCGCGCCGCCGATTTCCCCACCAGCGGCATCGACGTCATGATCGCCGAGACAACGCGTGGCGATTACGCCCGCCCGGAAGGCTTTTCCCGCAAAGGCGAAAAAGAACGTCTCGCCGGAGTGATCCGTGAAACGCATGAAGCCGGCGGTGCCGTCATGATCCCCGTCTTTGCCCTCGGCAAAACGCAGGAAGTCATGATGATGCTGCACGAACTGCATCAGGAAGGGCTGATCCCCGAGATGCCGCTCTACATCGGCGGCCTGAGCACCAAGATCACCGTGCTCTACGATCACTATGCTTCACGCAGCCGCCGCAGCTACCCCGGCTTCCGCCTGCTGGATGACATGAAGATGCTTGTTCCACGCAAGAGCAAGAAGCGCGTGGAGCTTGTTTCCAGCCCGCGCTCACTTTTCGCGCTCTCCAGCGGCATGATGACGGAGCACACCGTCTCCAACACCTTCGCGCAGAAATTCCTCGATAACCCGCGCAACACCATCTGCTTCGTGGGCTACACCGACCCCGATTCCCCCGGCTACAAGATCCGCAATGCCGCACCCGGCACGATGATCAAACTCGCCAAAGACATGCCCGCCGTGGCCCTGCACGCCCGCATCGAGAGCTTTGACCTCAGCGCCCATGCTTCGCGTGAGCAAATTGCCGAATACATTGAGAAAGTGAAGCCCAAGAAGCTCCTGCTCGTCCACGGCGAAGAGCCTGCGCAGATGTGGTTCACCCGCCGCTTCACCGAAAGCATCCCCGAGACGGAGATCATCCGTCCTGAGCCACATCAGCCCATTGATCTCTGGTAACTTCCGGCCATGCCGCGCCTCATCGCCATTGTCGCCATGTCCAGCAATCGTGTCATCGGGCGCGAGGGCAAGCTGCCGTGGCATTACCCGGAAGACCTGAAGTTCTTCAAGCGCACCACCCTTGGTCACCCCATTCTCATGGGACGTGCGACGTTTGACTCCATTGGCAGGCCGCTGCCGGGACGCCAGAACATCGTGTTGAGCACGACCATGGCACCGCGTGAAGGGCTCACCGTCATTCGCAGCACCGGCGAACTGCCGCAAGCCTGCGCCGCCGCCGAAACCATCTTCGTCATCGGCGGTGCCCGCGTGTTTGAGGAACTCCTGCCGCAATGTGATGGCCTCTTCCTGACCTACATCACCAAAGAATACGAAGGCGATGTCTTGCTTCCGCCTTTCGAACACCTGTTCCGCCTCAAGGAAGTAGTCGGTCAGTTTGAAGATCTGGAGTTCCGCTATTACGAAAGAGCCGCCGCACCCGAATTGAGTGAATCCGTGGCGTCAGGAGCATAAGCGCCATCAATTCTCCACCTTCACCAGTGCGACACGGCGATTCTTCGCACGGCCTTCGTCGTTGCTGTTGCTGGCGATCGGACACTGATAGCCGACACCGCATGGCGTGAGCCGTATGGCCGCCGAGGGCAGCCTCTTGCTCAGCGCTGCGACCACGGACGCGGCACGGTTTTGGGAAAGCTCGATATTACTTTCAAATTTGCCCACGGTGTCTGTATGGCCGACGACGAGCAGGCGCAGAGAGGGGTCGGACTTCAGCAGTTTAGCCACTTCTTCGAGCGTGGAGTCGGACTCCGGCTTTAGCGCGGCGGAGCCAGTATCAAAGTGAAAGCCGTAGAGGTTCACCGAGCCCTGCTGAATGATCCCAGAGGCCATTTCCTCTGCTTTGACGAGCACCATCTTCTCCTCCATGGCCTGGGTCTCGATCAGATCCACCGCGATCACAGGCACTCCGGGTTGCGGCTGCAAAACCTTCGGTGTGACGGTGCCTGCTTTGTAGTTTGCAACGAAGAGCGCCAGGTGAGCGCCTCCTTTCTTCGCGGCAAGGTAGCGCGCACCGGGATGGCTGATGGCAAAGGTGCCGCCGGGCCGGTGCGCAAAAAGCGAGTGAAACAGCAGACCTTTACCAGCACTGAGTTCGTCGCCGGTGCCTTCCCACAGCGTCTCCCAGCCTCCAGAGGCGAGTTCGCTCTGATAGTTTTTAAAGACTTCCAGCGCCGTGCGGTTTGGATCATTGCTGACATAAGTGACCTTCGTGACCTTCCCCTCCAGCGTGAGACTCTTGGCGAAGAGATTCACATTGCCAGGCTTCTTGGTCAGTTTGCCCAGAGGCAGCGTGTAGCTTTCAAAAGCCTTCTCCTCATAAAATGTCGTGCGCGTGCCCTCATAGCGCTTCAGTCCTGCGGGATCTTTGGAACCGGGAACATCCTCCACGCCCTGAGCGCTCAGGAATGATGACAGGCCGGTGAAAAGGGCGACGACGGCGATCAATTTGAGGTTCATAGGCATTTCATACAATGGGTGCGGACAAAGGCTAAATCAAACTGGCTGGTCATGCCATTTGAGGGAGGTCAGGCAATCTGACATCTTTCTTACAACTCATTTACGTGCGCCTGACGCATCGTTTTCGATCTGTGGGAGAATACAGCCATACAACGAACCGAAAGCGGTTCAGTCAAAACTTTCAAATAGTGGTTCCTTCTGGCTGTTGGACTCTATCAAGCAACGGGGCGGATCGTGTGATCCGCCCCGTTTGCTTTTTTTCGAAACAAACGACGGGCCAAGGCGTGTGGCACTGGAATGTTTCTGATACCGAAATGCTTGATTTCCCTGCGCATGTCCCGAAGGTGCAGCAATCGCCGCCAACCTTAGACGATGAAATTTGCCATTTTCGGAGACATCCACGCCAATCTTGAAGCCCTGCAGACCGTTCTGTGGGATGCTCAGGAACAGGGTTGTTCCAATCACGTCTGCCTCGGCGACATCGTTGGCTATGCGGCCAATCCGGTAGAATGCCTGCAGACCGTACAGGATCTCGGCTGTCCCGTCGTACGCGGCAACCACGATGAAGGCGCCGCCTGCGAGAGTTCACTCGAAGAATTGAACCCTCTGGCCCAGAACGCCTTGCTATGGACGCGCGAACAGCTCAGCACGGAGCAGCGCCAATGGCTGCGGGATCTGAAACTGGTACGCCAGGTGCGCGACTTCACCATCGTCCATGCCACGCTCGATTCCCCCGGCAACTGGGGTTACGTGACCAATCGTTTTGATGCGATGGCCAGCTTCAGCTACCAGTTCACCCAGGTCTGCTTCTACGGCCACACGCATGTACCGCGCATCTTTGAAAAAGACGATGCCGTGCGTGCCGCCCGTGGCACAGACCTAGCCCTTCAGCGCGGTGTGAAATACTTCGTCAATGTCGGCAGCGTCGGGCAGCCGCGCGATGGCGACTGGCGGGCCTCCTATGCCATTTACGACGTGCAGGAGCAGACGATCTCGATCCGCCGACTGGAATACGACATCGAAACCGCGCAGGGTAAAATCCGCGCCGCTGGTCTGCCATCTCTGCTGGCCGACCGCCTTGCCTTGGGCAAATGAGCGCCGCCACGCGCCAGCTTCCCAGCCTGCGTGATTTCCGCTCCGCGCTCATCGTCAAACCCAGTTCATTGGGAGATATCGTCCACGCGCTGCCTGCCGTAAAAGCGCTGCGTGTCGCGCATCCTCATCTAAAAATCCGCTGGCTCGCCAACACCGAATGGACACCGATTCTGCAGGGCAGCCCACTGCTCGACGAGGTGATCCCCTTCCCGCGCAAAACTTTTCGCGGTCTCGCCGGTCTGCTGCGCTTCTGGAACTGGCGGCGCACCTGGATGACGCTGCCGCGTGAGGAACCCGAGATCGTGCTCGATTTCCAAGGTCTGCTGCGCAGCGGAGTGGTCAGCAGCTGGCGTGGCTCCCAAACCGTCATCGGACTTTCGGATGCGCGTGAAGGCTCCCGCCTTTTTTACAATCACACGGTGCCCGTGAATGCCGGTGCCCATGCCGTGGACCGTTATCTCGAACTTCCGCGCGCCTTGGGCATCGAGATCGAGCCGGACGACAACTCCTTTGAACTCACCCCTGGTGCAGCCCCCACCGGCTGGCCGGACGCGCTGCAAAATTTCATCGCCGTGCATCCCTGGTCGCGTGGCGAGGGCAAATCCCTCTCGAATTCCGCCTTGCAGGCCCTGTGCGATGCCCTGGCTCCGCATCCGGTCGTCCTCGTTGGCATGACGGCTGATACGACTCGCCCAACAGGCAGCCATATTCACGACTGGAGTCAGCGCACCTCCCTGCCGGAGCTGATCTGGATCATGCGTCGGGCGAAGTTCTGCATCAGTGTGGACAGCGGCCCCATGCACATCGCCGCTGCGGTCAATCCGCAGACACTCGGCATCCATACTTGGAGCGATCCTCGCAAAGTCGGTCCGTATCCGTCCGGCGTTCACGTCTGGAAAGGCGGACGCATCGCGACGCGGAGCGAATTCAGTGCTGAGGAATGCCAGCGCGATGCAAGCGTGACCGATCAGGACGCACGCGGCATCGGCGAATGGGTATGCCAGAGACTGGCCTGAGGTAATGGCGCTTACTTTTTGGCAGCGGCGTCTTTGACCATCTTCACATACTTGGCGGGATCCGCTTTGAAGTCCTTGAGGCAGGATTTGCAGCAGAGATAAACGTCCGTGCCTTCGTGAGTGACTTTGACCGGCTTGCCCATTTCACCGCCGAAAGCTTCGCCGGAGACGGCGCAGGTTTTGAGCGGGTAGGCGGCGGGAATGCCTTCAGGGGCGGCATGCAGGAAACTGACGCTGCAAACAGCGGTAACGAGGAGGAGAGCAAGAATGGCTTTCATAAGGGTGGGCAGTGGGTGATTTAACGGGGAAGTTTAGACAGATATTTGGGCTGATTGGCTTCAAATTTTTTCACGCAGGGCTTGCAGCAGAATTTGATCTCCTGACCGGCATAGACCTTCGTGACAGGATCGCCCATGGATCCGAGTGTGTTGCCGCTGACGAGGCAGGTCTTGAGAGGATAAGGCTTCGTTCCCGTGGCAGCCTGAAGGCTGAATGAGGTGAGTAACAGTAGGATTGCGAGTTTGGTTTTCATGGGTGGGTTTGGTTAAAATCTGAAGCCGAGGCCGGCACCAAAACCATAATCAGTATGGTAGGCGGTGGAGAGGGACAGACGCTTGGTGAGCATGTATTCCGCGCCGAAGGCGAGCTCCCATATCTGCTGCGTGTCATACTGCGCACGCGCATTGACGCTGAAGCGCGGAGTGATTTGAAAGGTCTTGCCGATGTTGAAGCGGAAATCGCCGGTGCTGCCAACATTCGCGGTGAACACGACCAGATAGGGCAGCCGATACCAGAAGCCCGCGATCGCACGATTTTCGGCACCGGAGATGTTGGTGAGGCGTGCGCCGGTGAACGCGCCGAAGTTGGGATTGAAATAGCGCTCGTAGAGGAGATCGATTTCGTATTCGGTTTTGCCGTTGGTTTGTTGCCAGCCGATTTCCCATGGCACACGCAGAGCATTGCGACCGCTCATCAGCGTGGCGGTGCCGTCGGAGAGCTGGGAGAGCACATTGAAGTCAGCAAATGGGTAGAGCATGGGCATGGCGTGCTCACCCATGGCAGGCATGTGCGACATGAGATGGGGCGAAGCCCCGCCCATTGGCAGCGCCTTCTGATAACTGACGATGCGGGCCATACCCTCCATCATGTGATAGAGGATGTGGCAGTGGAACATCCAGTCGCCCTGCTCATTGGCCTCAAACTCGATGGTGCGGCGTCCCATGGGCGGCACATCAACGGTGTGCTTCAGCGGCGACCATGCGCCCTGCCCATTGAGCAGGCGGAAAAAATGCCCGTGCAGATGGATGGGGTGATGCATCATCGTGTCGTTCACGAGTTCCATGCGAAGAATTTCGCCGCGCTTCACCGGGATGACGCCGTCTTCATCGATGGTCTTGTCATTGAATGACCAGATGTAGCGCTGCATGTCTCCGGTGAGGCGCAGCTTCATTTCGCGAACAGGCAAGCCTGCAGGCAGAGTGGTGGGTTTCACGGAGCGAAGCTTGCGATAGGGAGCCATGGGCCGCGCTGGCGCTGGCTCGGTGCTGTCGGCATCCATGTCATTCAGCGCAGCCATGAGCATGTCATCCATGCTGTAGAGATTTGGTTTGGGCACGTCCGGCGCGGGATGCTCAGTGCCACTGCCAAAAAAAGCGCTGCTTCGACCGGAACCGTCCTGCGCTGTGGCGCGGAGTTCCCATCGTCCATTCGCTGGCACGGTCAGGAGGACGTCATACGTTTCTGCGATGCCCATCAGCAGCCGCTGCACTTTTACCGGCTGCACCGGCGTGCCATCTGCCGCGACAATAGTCAGCGGCCCCGTCGCGGACTCCAGATAGAAATACGTGGCTGCACCGGCATTGATGAAGCGCAGGCGCACCGTCTGGCCTGCTTTCGCTGGAACGTCAAATTGGCGCAGGCCATTGATGAGAAACGCATCATACGCCACGTCCGAGATGTCCATCGGCGGCATGCGTGAGCGCTCGCGGGCGAGGTAATCCTTGAGCATGCCCTTTTGCATGGCCCCCACGATGCTCTGCGCCGTACCTTTCTTCACTGGATACCAGTTCGTGCCACGCTTGAGACTGCGCAGCACTTCGTGCGGGTTCTCATTCGTCCAGTCGGAGAGCACCATCACCTGGTCCACATCCGCATGCTCGGCTTCGCCTCCATGTGGCAGCACCACGATGCTGCCCAGCACGCCGCGCTGCTCCTGCAATCCAGTGTGCGAATGAAACCAGTAGGTGCCCGCATGCCGCAGTGGGAAGGTGAAGGTGTGCGTCTGTCCAGCTTTGATCGGCGGCGTGGTCACGTAGGGCACGCCATCCTGCTCATTCGGCAGCAACAGCCCGTGCCAGTGAGTGGAGGTTTCCTCATGCTTCAGCCGGTTGTGCACACGGATCACCGCTGTGTCCCCTACACGGAATCGCAGCGTGGGCCCGGGCATCGTGCCATTGATGGTCAGCGCTTTCACCGGCTTGCCAGCAGGAGACAGCACCTGCTCCGCGATCTCCAGATCATACTCCACCGTGGCCGCAACCAAAGGCGACGGCAAAGCGCCAGTCATCAGACTGAGGCAGGCGAGTATGAGAGAACGGGGGTTCATTCAAGACGTCAAACACCGTGGCTCATCGAAACCCTCGACAAATCTCATCATCCCGCAATCAGCGCCAAAATCCGCATAGTTTCCGCAAGGGTTTGAGCGCACGGTGGTGTTACTTCATGGTACATTATCCTCCTGATCCCATGAACGACGATCAACTGCACCAGCTCCTGCGCGAATCTCCCGCGCCTATTTCGTTGCCCGGCTCCTTCACACGGGAGGTCTGGGCGCGTATCGAGACTGACGCCCCACCCTCGCTCAGTGCTGCGCTTTCGCAGGCCTGGCAATCATGGCTTGGAACACTGGCACGGCCGGCACCTGCTTTGGCCACCATTTCCGTCTGCATGCTGCTGGGCGGCGGCTTCGGCTGGATCAAACACCGCGAGACCTTCCACACACAGGGTGAGCTGGCCTATGCCGAATCGATCAATCCCTTTCTGCGCGAGGTGCAGCAATGAAACTCGGCCTGATCATCCTACTCGTCGCCGTCATGCTCGGAGTGGGCATGTTCTTTGGCTCGCAGCAGATACTGAAACCATGCGACTGTGCAAACACGACACCAATGCCGGTCGAACACGACAGCCTGCTGCCCGAACTCGCATGGCTGCGACAATCGTTGCATCTCACCGGCGAGCAGTTTGCCAAAGTGCAGGCTCTGCATCTGGCCTATCAGCCAAAATGTGCGGAGCTGTGCATGCGCGTACATCATTCTGATCAGGCGCTGATGGAGTCCTCCTCGCGCAGCCGCACGGTGTCGGGGGATGTGGTGACACTCATGTGCGCACGGGCCGATCTCACTCTCGAGTGCCAGCAGGCGATGCTGCAGCATGTCTATGAAACCGCCGCCTGCATGGCACCTGCGCAAGCGGACTATTACTTGAAGATCGTTCTGCCCCATGTGCTGGGGCCAGATCACTCACGGGCGGCTGCAGACCATGCGTCCCACTGAACCACCCGCATGCCTGACACGCCTCCCGACGCCGACATAGCCGCAATGCAGCGACTCGCTGCTGACGATGATCTGGCGCTGAACGATCTCATGCATCGCTGGAAGGACAAGGTGGCCGCGTTTCTCCTGCGCATGACCGGCAATGCCGCCACGGCTGTCGATCTCACTCAGGAAACTTTTGTGAAGCTGTTTCAGAGCCGTGCGCGCTACCGCCCCACAGCGCCGTTTCCGACCTATCTTTTCCGCATCGCCTCCAATCTCGCCCGCAATCATGCGCGCTGGAACCAGCGGCACCCCACGGTATCTCGCGATAACGAAGACGATCATGTTCCCGAGAGTGTGGAACCACAGCCCGGCCCGGATGAGCAAATGGAACGCAGTGAAAAGATGCAGCGCGTCGAAGCCGCTCTCGCCGCCCTGCCCGAGGATTTGCGCGAGGCCATGCTGCTTTTCACTTACCAAGACATGAGCTACGCAGAGATCGCCGCCGCCGTGGGCTGCACGTCCAAAGCAGTGGAAACGCGCATCTATCGCGCGCGCCAGATTTTGCGCGCCGCGCTCGGTGGTTCGCAGGCGGACTGACTCTGCCTTGTCATGCAGTGTGCATGCCTTGTGGCCTACAAGGGTTTGCCAAAGCACCGGGGTTTGTCTGGTTGAAGCAGATGCTTCTTCAACTCTCAACACAACCCACATCATGAAAAAGAAACTCATCAAATCCATCATCACCGGCATCATGGCCGTCAGCTCATTGGCTCTCGTCTCCTGTCAGGCCACCACTGCCAAACACGCCAGCTGCTGCCCTACCAGCGCGGTGACCTGCAGCAAGTGCCACACCGTCACGTTTAAATCCCCCTCGGTCACCTCGGCTCCTGGAGACAAAGGCATCGTCACCCTGCACTCCTCCAGCCATATGAGCTGCCCGGATTGCGAGACCAAGCTCGTCGCCTGGGGCAAGAAGGGTGAACTGCCTACACACACCTGCAAGAGCTGCGGCGGCACCCTGCATCATTGCTCGACCCACTAAGCTGGAGCGTGGCATACCCCAAGGGCGGCGTCTGTGATCCAGACGCCGCTTTGTTGTTAGCGGGCGTGCGGGGCCTGCAGCGTGGAAAGCGCCTCTGGGAGCAGACACCAGCAATTTGTGAGCTACCGCTCCATCCGCAGCGGGCCACCGTTCCGGACCTCTGTGAGCTTGCCGTCCCGAATCGTAACGCCTCCGTTCACAATGACATGAGTGAAGCCCTCCGCGTAATGGTGGGGATCACTGAAGGTGGAAGAATCACCGACCTTGGCAGGATCAAAGACCACGATGTCGGCATGGGCACCCGCTTTGATCGCGCCACGGTCTTTGAGCTGAAAGGTCTGCGCCGGCAATGAAGTCATGCGGCGCACGGCTTCGGACAGTGTGGTCAGTTTCAGTTCACGCACATAGCGGCCCAGCACCCGTGCGTTGTTGCCGTAGCTGCGCGGATGCGGCACGTCCTCGCCGAGACGACGCGGGCCGCCATCGCTGGCGATCATGGTAAGCGGGTGCTTCAGGAAGGTGCGCAGATCGTCTTCGTTCATGCCGTGAAAAATGGCGCTGGCACCACCTTGGGCTTCGATCTCAAGGATGACTTCGATTTGGTCTTCAAGAGTGTCTGCGCCGCGCCGCATCTTCGCGGCTTCAGGAATGGATTTGCCATTGAGCGTCGGGTCAGCCTTGCAGCGGGCGATCACGGCGTAGCTGTAATCCTTGCGCCCCTGGCGGCTGCGCATCTCGGCCATGCTGGCGATGATCGCGGCTTTCTTCTGCGGATCGGCAACACGGGCCACGAAGTCCGCATGCTCGCCTTCCAGAGCGCTGTCCGGCAGAGTCTGGCGCAGGCCGGTGCTGGAGGCGGTATAGGCATATTGATCCTGAGTGATTTTCAAACCAGCAGCCCGCGCCTCGTCGAGCACCTTGAGCACCTCCTTGGCCTTGCCCCAGGCGCTGGGGCCGGAGAGCTTGATATGGGAGACTTCAGCGCGGATCTTGGCCTCCCTAGCAATGCGAATGAGTTCGTCGAGCGCCTGAAAAATACGCGTCGTCTCGTAGCGCATATGGCTGACGTAAATGCCGTCATGGGCGGCGGCGATTTTCGCCAGCGCAATAAGCTCATCCGTCTTGGCAAATGAGCCTGGCACATAGATCAGACCTGTGCTCAATCCGACCGCTCCATCCTTCATCGCCTGTTCGACGAATCCTTCCATCGCAGCGAGTTGCTCAGCATTCGGCGCACGGATGAAACTGCCGCCCATGCCCTGCTCACGTACAGAACCGTGACCGATCAGCGTGGCCACATTGAGAGCGACTTTGGATTCCTCGATCTCCTGGAAAAACTTCGCCACGTCCGTGCGTGAATGACCGCAGTTGCCGGTGATGATGGTCGTGACGCCCATGCGCAGAAAATTCTCCGCCACCGGGATGAGGCAGATGTCTTCCGAGTGGGTGTGGACGTCGATGAAACCGGGGGCGGCAACTTTTCCACCGGCATCAATGATCGCATCAGCGGAGCCTTTCACCCGCCCCACCGCCACGATGCGACCGCCCTTCACCGCAATACTGCCATGCTCCAGCGGGCCACCGCTGCCATCCGCGATTTGTGCATTCTTGATGAGAAGATCGAAATCCGCCCCGAAGACGGAACCGGCGAGCAGGCAGGCGAGGGAGAGGCCAAGTTTCATGGTGATAGGGAAAGACGTGACTGATGGCACGGACATTGCCAGGATTCCTTTTGCCAACCCGGCCTCCGCATTCCATATCTGCACACCATGCTCGACCTCACGAACAAGAAAATCGCCCTCCTCATGGGTGGCCCCGGTTCCGAACGCAAAGTTTCACTCAAGACCGCCGAAAGCGTCGCTGAGGCGCTTCGCAGCAAGGGGGCCATTGTCATCGAAGTGGATGTCACCGGCCCGGACTTCGAAGTGCCGGAGGATGTGTTCATCGCCATGAACCTGATTCATGGCACCTTCGGCGAGGACGGTCAGATTCAGGCCATTCTGGAAAAGCGCGGCATTCCCTACACGGGTGCAGGCGTGGTCAGCAGCCGCATTGCGTTCGACAAACTCCTGAGCAAGGAGCGCTTCATTGCCGCCGGCGTGCCGACACCGCTTTCGCAGACCTATCCGCTGGATGGCAGCCAGCCGCTGGCGATCTCCATGCCGCTCGTCGTCAAACCACCACGCGAGGGTTCCAGCGTCGGCGTGCACATCTGCCATGACCAGGCAGAGCTGGATGCCGCCATTGAAGACGCGAAAAAATTTGGCCATGACACCCTGATCGAAGACTATGTGTCCGGCAAAGAACTGACGATCGGTATTCTCGGCGATCAGGTGCTGCCGATCATTCACATCGAGCCAGTCGAAGGCTTCTACGACATCAACAACAAGTACCCATGGATGGGCGGCACCGGCAAAACGAACTATAACTGCCCCGCCGACCTCAGCCCAGAGGTGACCAAGGCCGTGCAGGACGCTGCGATGAAAGCCTTCCGTTCCTGCGGCACCGAAGTCTATGGCCGAGTGGATGTCATGCTGCGTGACAGCGACCAAGCCCCCTTCGTGCTCGAAGTGAACACCATACCCGGCATGACCAGCAGCAGCCTGCTGCCCAAGGCCGCGAAGGCCGTGGGCATCGAGTTCCCGGATCTGTGCGCTAAGATCATCCAATTGTCGATTGCCGCCAGGCCCTGAGATCCCTCAGGCCTTGGCTGGTTTCCGCAGCCACAGATCACTGCAAAACAGCAGCACGCCGAGCCAGATCAGGCCAAACGACACCAACGACGCGCTGCTGACGGGCTCGTGATACACGAAAGCTCCCACCATGAACTGACCGGTGGGCGCGAGGAATTGCAGCACGCCAAGCAAGGCGAAAGGCAGTTGCCGTGCACCATGTGCGAAACCCAGCAGCGGAATTGTCGTGATGACGCCAAGTCCCACGATGAGCAGCAGATCATGCGCCGAAGCCGTCCCCCAGATGGGCAAACCGCTCTGCTGCGCCCAGATCAAATAGATCACCGCCACCGGGATGCCGACAACGGTTTCCACCGCAAGTCCCGGCAATGAGCCAAGCGGCGAACGCCGCCGCGCGAGGCCATAGAGCGCAAAGCTCACTGCCAGCATCAGGCCAATCCAGGGAAACCTCCCCAACTGCAGCAACTGCGTCAACACACCCAAAGCAGCGGCGGCAATGCTGAGCCTTTGCAACCGCGACAAACGCTCGCCAAACAATCGGCTGCCGATGAGCACATTCAGCAGCGGATTGATGAAGTAGCCGAGGCTGCAATCAAGAATCCGCCCATGCTGCGCCGCCCAGACGAAGACGCCCCAGTTGATGGCGAGCAAGAACGCGGACCACACATGCGCTTTGAGCAGACGCGCGTCCCGCAATGAGCGCATGAAGCCCGACCACTCACCTCGCAGCATCAGCAGGGGTAGCACGATGGCCAGCGTCCACACGACACGCTGAGACAGCGCCACACCGCTGCCGAGATGACCGAGCTGTTTCCAATACACCGGCAGCACGCCCCACAGGCCAAAGGCGACCACAGCACTGAGCACTGCGTTGGTGGGTGGTTTTTCAGGATTCATGCGGTCGGGTTTTGCGGGTGTAGAGAATGAAAAGCGCCGCCACGATGCCAAGCGCAGCATTCAGTCCCCACAGCACCGTGGGGTGATGATCATAGAGCGACATGCCGAGCGCGGAACTGGCGGTGCTACCCGCGCACCATGCCAAGCTGAGAAAGCCGACATAACGTCCACGCATATCTTCGGGTGCGAGGCTCGCCGAGTAAGCCTGCTGCCGCGAAAACGCGGACATCTCACCGAAGGTGAACACGATCATCATCAGCACGAATGCGGTGAGCGAGCCACTGACAAGGAATGTGAGGAAACTGGCCCCCATCAAGATGTAGCCAATCGCGAGCACCAGTTTCACCGGCCACAGGCGCAACCCCGCCGCC
Organism: Prosthecobacter sp.; assembly: GCF_029946185.1. GTDB lineage: Bacteria > Verrucomicrobiota > Verrucomicrobiia > Verrucomicrobiales > Verrucomicrobiaceae > Prosthecobacter. The sequence continues at coordinate 22,739 of NZ_JAQSEA010000091.1, read as the reverse complement.
AGCGGCACTTCAAACAGGCAGATCATCACGCCATTCATGGCGAGCACGAGGCCGCACCAGTGCAGCGGCAGGCCATTGCGCTCGAAATGCAGCGGGAAGGTGGTGTTCGTCTGCCGGAAGATCCATGCCGTGCAAAGGCACGCGCCAAACAACGCGAGAAACGCGTGATTGCTCCGAATCGACTGCCACGCATGCCCCCAACCCGCGTGCTCGCGCGCCGTGCGTCTGCCTCGCGGTAAAAACACCCACGCAATGATGCCAAAGAAAAACGAGGTGGCAGCATCCACCACGAAGAGCCAGAAGAACGAATACTCCGCCAGGAAACCCGCCGTCGCCGGCCCAAGAGACCACGCGAGATTGACCGCAAACCGCTGCACCGCATAAGCGATGACGCGGTGCTCCGGCGGCACGATGTCCTGCACCAGTGCCGCGCTGGCCGGACTCCCCGCCTCATAAATGGCCCCAGTGATGAAGGCCAGTGCAGCCAGCGCACGCCAGTCCACCGCCTGGGACATCGCGATCATGCACCCCGCGCCCGCGAGCGCTGAAACCGCCATGGTGACATTCCGGCCCAGGCGGTCGGCCATCCAACCACCGATCCAGGCGGCAATAAATCCGCCTAATGAGTATGCAGCCACGGCGTAACCAGCCTGCGTCGCCGTATTGCCATTCCGCGTGATGAAGAGCGCCAGAAACGGCACGACGAAAACGCCAAACCGGTTGACGAAAGTAGCGCCTACGAGAACCCAGAAGGGTCTGGGCAGCAGGTGCAGTTGAGAAAACAGAGACATGGTTGAAAGCAGAAAAAGAGATGCATGGGAAAGTGGGTGGATGAGCAAGTACACAAAACGGGCCGGCTCAGGTGAGCCGGCCCGTCGAAGGCTTTGAAGGTTGCTGTGTTCGTTTAGATTACAGGCCTTTGCTCACAATGTATTTCACGAGATCTACGACTCGGTTGGAGTAACCCCACTCGTTGTCATACCAGCTCACCAGCTTGAAGAACTTGCTGTTCAGCTCGAGGCCGGAACCGGCGTCAAAGATGGAGCTGTGCTGGTCGTGCATAAAGTCGGTGCTCACCACTTCGTCGGCGGTCCAGTTCAGGATGCCCTTGAGGTAGGTTTCGCTGGCCTTCTTCATGGCATCGGAAATTTCCTTGAAGCTGGTTTCCTTCTCCGTCTTCACGGTGAGATCAACCACGGAAACCGTCGGCGTTGGCACGCGGAAGGACATGCCGGTGAGCTTGCCCTTCACTTCTGGAATCGCGAGACCCACGGCCTTGGCGGCACCCGTGCCGGAAGGGATGATGTTGATGGCGGCGCTGCGGCCACCTTTCCAATCCTTGGCGCTCGGGCCGTCCACCGTCTTCTGCGTGGCGGTGTAGGAGTGGATCGTGGTCATGAGACCTTCAGCAACGCCGAATCCTTCTTTCAGGAGCACGTGAACGATAGGAGCCAGACAGTTCGTCGTGCAGCTTGCGTTGGAAACGACGTGATGATTGGCGGCATCATACTTCTCATGGTTCACGCCCATGACGATGGTGATGTCTTCATCCTTGCCAGGAGCAGAGATGATGACCTTTTTCGCACCAGCGTCGATGTGGCCTTGGGCCTTGCTGCGCTCGGTGAAGAGTCCGGTGGACTCGATGACGATGTCCACGCCAAGCTCTTTCCAAGGAAGTGCCGAAGGACCTGCGCGCACAGCGAGGCATTTGATCTCATGGCCATCGACCACCAGAATATCGTCTGCAGCCAGGTCAGGGCTGGATTTCTTGGAGGAAACGTTCTCACGGGCCTTGCCCTGAGTGGAGTCGTACTTGACGAGGTAGGCCAGATTGTCAGCAGGCACGAGGTCGTTCACTGCCACGACTTCAATTTCCTTGCCCAGGAGACCCTGGTCACAGATTGCACGAAACACGAGGCGACCGATGCGCCCGAAACCATTGATGCCGATTTTGACCATGTTATTTGAGGTAGTTTGAATTTTTGAGGGGAGCAGGATTACCGCCGGGGGGGGGTGGTGTCAACCGCCGAGGCAGCAGGATTCGGGCCGGAATAGGCTTCTCCAAATGCCTGCGCCTGCCTTATTTCACCTGAATCTGTCCTGCTGGACAAAGTCGTCGCAGAGGACTCCTTGCTGGGAGGCATAGCTTTGACAGGCTCTCGGCTTTGACGTGAAAACAGCTCTTTGCCTCCAAGCGGGATCAACATCGTCCTCAAACCCGGTGGTGATGAGACAGCACACCTCACGGTGTCCCTCAAAAACGTTCTCGTGAATGATACCCTGCGGCGCTGCGCCGAACTCTCCCATCACAAACTCACCCATACCGGGCTGTCATTCCATCTGACGCCGGCCACCACCAAGTGATCCCCGGTTGAACTCGCTTCAATGCTTGCTCTGGATGCCACCTCCATGCCATCCACCCCAGACCTCGACCTCACTCAGCGCCTCCGCGAAAACGCCTGGATTGGCGATGCCGTTCTGGAACTCTACGTCCGCAGCCTCATCCTCAAGCAACAGGGCAAGGTGGACGCCGAGATGAAGACGCGCTTCACCTGCAACCAGTTCCTCTCCTGCACCGGCAATCCCACCGCCGTTGAAGCCGACATCGGCGTCATCTATCAACGCGAAGGCCAGGAAGCCGCCTTCACCTGGATTCGCGAAAATCTGGAACCGCTGTTTCTCAAACAGGAAGCAAAGCGCAAGCGCACCGGCAAGTTGCCCCCGTAGCCGCGTTCGCCAGAGCGTGGACCACCCCGCCTGCAAACACACAGCTCCCGCATTTTGCCCAATCCAGCTACACCCGCTGCCCCAGTGCCTTCAGCTTGGCCTCGGCCTCGCTCCAGGGCACATCATGCGGCAGGCGTTTCGTCGTGGCTGCCAGCGCCGCAGTCACACCTGCGGCCTCACCCATCGCCACCGAGTTTCCAGTCACGCGATAGCTTGCATGCGCAATGAAATCGCCGCTGATATTGCGCCCGGCCATCATCAAGCCATCCACATCCTTCGCGATCAGGGCACGCAGCGGAATGTCATACGGCTTCACTTTGACTCCCGCATTGCTGTAAGCCGACTTCTTGTTCATCTCCGCACTCAGCGCATGAATGTCCACGCTGAAGGTAGGCCTCACCACAGCATCATCATAGCGCGCACCGGTGATCACATCGTCCTTGCTCACCGTGTAGCGTCCCGCAATGCGCCGTCCGTCACGCACACCAATCTGCTCCGCCGTCGCGGCGATTTGCAGGCCATCCCACGGCCCGCCGAGCTTGCGCAGACCGTTCACGATTTTGTTCATCTCCATGCGGGCCATCACCGTGGCTTCAGTGATCTTCGCGGCATCGAAGCACGGCACGCCATACTGGTGATTCATCATCACCAGCAGCAGATTGTCCCGGACCTGCCACAGCGTCGGTTTCGCATACGAGGGGAAGTGCTCAGTGCGTTTGATCTCCGCAAGGAACGCGTCTTTTGAAAGGCCATCCGCCTTGGTCGGGTTTGACTTGTGAATGAAGGCCTCCAGCGCCTTGGCGTCTTTGCACACCAGCAGCGCATTGAGCGACATCGGCTGGCAGGGGCAGGAGTCTGCCTCACCATATTCAAAGGCACAACCCGCCAATGCTCCGAGATCACCATCGCCCGTCGTGTCAATGAACACGGGCGCTTTCCAGGCCTGCCGTCCTGACTTCGACTCGGTCACGATGGTCGTGAGCCGTTTCCCTTCGCGGTAGGCCGCGCAGACTTTCGTGTGAAACTGGAACTTGATGCCTGCTTCAACGAACATCTCCTCCAGCAGCAGTTTCATTCCTTCAGGCTCATAGACCACACTGCCCTTGCTGGTGCCACGCCGCATTTCGCGCTCGTCCATTCGCTTCAGCAATTCCTGATTGAAGCCCGGCTTGTCAAAATCCAGCAGGTAGCCCAGCAGGCCCGCCGTCCACACACCACCGAGGCAGCCGCGCCATTCAAACACCCGCACCTTCGCCCCTGCACGCGCCGCCGTGATCGCAGCCGCAATGCCCGCCGGTCCAGCACCGCAGACAATCACATCCGCATCCTCCGCCAGTGGCAGATCCTGTGCAGGCTCATGAAACTGCCCCGCAATGGCCTTCTCAACCTCCGCAGCATTCATCACTCCCGGTGTGACGAGCGCACCGGAGAATGCGGCGCGCAGAAAGGAACGGCGTTTGAGGTCAGGTGAAGAGTTCGGAGTGCTCATGATCATACAGTAGTCAGATTGAGAACGTCTTTGGACAAGATCATTGATCACTTTTCGCCATCAGCGATTCCACCTGCACGGCCACGGCTTCATCGCAGTTCTTCAAAGCCTCCTGAAGCTTTGCGCGATCTCCCCCGCTTGCCTGAAGCAATCGTTGGGCGATGGCAACCGCCGGCTCAAACCGGCCATCACCGTTCGCGTCCAGCCAGATCGGGTTTGTCGATCCCACCACACGCGGCACAAAGGTCTTGCTGGTCGGTTGATACGGACGTGGAATCTCCCAGAACGGCTCGGTGATCCCCGGCCCCGTCGCGATCACCACCAGATGCACATCGTGCGCCGGTTTCGGTATCTGCCAGACAATGCGTGCCTTTTCACCCGCACGATGGTCGTGCTCGATCTTCTGTTCCCGAATCAAAATGCCATTCGCAAAGAGTTCGATGCGATCTGCCTGCGTCCACGCCGGGCCATAGACAGTCGCCTCCACCTTGATGCTCTCCGCCAGCCCCGTAGCCAGATCGCCGACTGTGAACTTGTCATTCACCTTCACCTGAGCCAGCAGCCCGAGACTCACCAGCAGCCGCCCCTCTTTGTAGCTGCGCCAGACTTCATCGAGATCAAGATTCGCCACGTCCCCATCCTTTGCAGCCACATACGTGCGCCCCTGCCCCACAATGAAGCGGTTCACATCATGGCTGTCACTCGATGCAATCGCCGCGATGCGATGCCCACGGTTCAGCAACGCAAACCAGTCCCGATACAGTAGATGAATGTCCGACTGCATCGCCGCCGAGGTGACCACCTCCATCGCATCAATGTCCAGCGCGTCTGCCTGACGATGCCTGCCCGTCTTTGGATTGAACTGCATGCCGCCGAGCGGAATGAAGCCGCTGTGCAGGTCACGCGGATGATTCAGCGTGATGACCTTCACTCCCGGTGTCGCACGGATCTCGGGTATCAGCTTCGCCCAGTCCTCCTGTTGGTGGTTCACCACCCGGGCACCCGGTTCAATCGGGAATGCATTGAAGTGCCCGTGCTTCGTCGTCACCTCATTGCCAATCACCGGCGTGAAGCGCTGCGCCACGCCCATGCTCGCCGCGCTCGGCGCATAGTCCGTGTGATGATTGTGATCCGTCGCAATCGCCAGCTCGATCCCCTCCCCCGCAATCGTCAGCATGCGTTCCTCGATCTTCGCATCGCCATGCCCGCTATGCGTCAGCGTGTGAATGTGGCTGTCCGCCGCGATCCAGCCCACCGTCGGCACCTCACGCCGCAGTTGCAGCGCCACCTGCTTCGTCTCACCCGCACGCACCGTAATCTCCGCACGCCCCGCGCTCCATTCAAAACCACGTCCCGCATGCAGGATGTAGTCTCCCGGCGGTAGCGACAGAGTAGCCTTGCCATGCCGCGTGTAAACCACGCCAATGCGCACCGCCACCTCAGCCGCAGGTTCCGCCCACAGCGGCTGCAGCGTCCCGTCTTTTCTCGTCAAAGTCAGCCGGCATGGCAGTCCCGCCCCCGTTTCGCCATCCGTCACCATCACCTCCATCTGCGAACCGCTCATCACCTCCACCATCGGCTTCGCAGCAATGAAGACCGGCCCCACTTCGATGTCATCCAGCCCCGCAGGCGCTTCGATCACCAAAACGTTCTCACCCTCACGCAAAGTTCCCGTGGGGATCGCCAGCAGGCTCTCCATTGCCGTTTCGGCCGTCACCAGTTTGCCCAGCTTGCGACCGTTCAACAGCACAGGCCACGTCAGTTTCACATCCCGCTGCCAGAGCCGAAGCGTCTGCTCCGTCGCATTCGCCTTCGCCTCAAATTTCCTTTCCAACCGCTCCGCGTCCACGGCTTGGTCTTTATACACATCCCACTCAAACTGTCCCGCCTTGCCAAGGTGCAACCGTTTGGTTTCCACCGTCAAATCATCCGCCATCAAAGACAGTGCGGGCAGGCAAACCAGAATCCATTTCATCATGAGCGAACGAGACTGCTTGCGGACAACTTTCCACCCGCCATTGCATTGACGCCTGCGCCCGCCAAATCATGCCCCATGAAATGCTACTCTGTCCGCCACACTTCCACATCTCCCTTGGAATGGTCTGTGGCCGAGCCTTTGACTGACTTCACCTTCCCTTGGGAAGAGCGCCCCGCCCCGCTCACAGAGTTCCGCGCCCTCTGGGACGATACACATTTTCATTTCCGCTTCGACTGCGTGGATGAAGATCTCGTGCTCCCCGACGCCCACACAGTCAAAGATCGCGTGCTCGGTTCCGACCGCGTCGAAATCTTTTTCGCTGCTGATCTGAGCCTGAAACCCTACTACTGCCTCGAAATGTCACCGCGTGGTGATGTGCTGGCCTACGAGGCAAGTTTCTACCGTGAGATGAACTGGGCCTGGCAGTGCGCAGGCCTACAACTCACCACCCACATCGAAGGTGATCGCTACGCCGTCACCGGCAGCCTACCGCTCGACACGCTACGCGCCTTGAACGTGCTCAAGCCCGGCTCAAACGAATTCTTCGCCGGCCTCTATCGTGCCGAATTTCATTCCCGCCCTGATGGCACCGTTCACACCGGCTGGATGCCCTGGGTCAATCCCCAGACCGAACGCCCGGACTTCCATGTGCCCGCTTCATTCGGGATCCTCGAACTGGTGCGCTGATCACTTCACGCCCGCTGGCGCATACTTCGACACCGTATCCCACGCGATCTGCTGAAGAATGGCATGCTGAGCTGCATTGATGCTGCGCTCCGGAGCGGTGTGCCCCACGGGACTGATGCGATAAATCGCGACAAAATTGCAGTAGGCCGCCAAAGCCATGATGGAGCCATGACCATGGCCAATAGGATCGCGGAAGAGGGCTGATTGTTTCGTTACCCCTGGAAACTCGCCTGCCACCACCATGGCGCGCAGCTTCACCACCGCATCGCCCACGGGCACAATGAAGACACACGCCTTGCCTTGCTGCAGATTGAGTGCGGCCACTTGCGCCTCGATGTTCGCCCGCCAGCCATCAATGGCGGCTTGCAGATCCGCGATCTTCATGCCGTCGCGCTGGGCATTATCTTTGGTGCGCCGGTCGGGCTGACCGGGTTCTGGCGCAGGCAGATCGAAGGGATACCAGGAAGCCTGCACGAGGAAGCGCATACTGGGGTTGTGCTCCAATCCAAGCTTCACGAAATTCGTGATGCCTGGATCCGGGCTGAGCAGGTGCGATGCCATCGTGAAGACATCGACCTCGCCACGTGTGAGCGCCTGCTTCGCCACATTCTGCCCTTCCGCCAGCTCCCAGTGCTGGATTACCTTGGAACCACCGATGCCCTGCTTCCCAGCAAGCTTGTGCCCTTGAATATCTGTAGTCTTGACCATCGCTTCGATCATCCCCGGCACAAACATGTGAAAGCTGTGCCCCGTGTAAAAAATCCGCTGGCCGGGAGGTGCGTCAGCACCCGTGGCCCAAGATAGCGAGGCGGTCACGCAGACCGCAAGGAAACGAACAATGAATGGGCGGCGGTGCTGGTGCATGGTGATTCTTCAGCTACGCACTCTGATCACCCTTCATTGCGCTGAATACACGCTGCGTCTGCATCTGGCCCGGACTCATCCAACTCTGCCAGTTCACTCAGCAGGGTCGTGGCATAGGTTCCTTTGGGAAGGTCAAAGCGGATTTGCAGGTCGCCGTTTTCCATGACTTCAAAGATCGAATCGAGCGGACGCAGCCGCATCACTCGACGCTCCTGCCGCAGTCCGAAAGCTTCGAGTCCGGCAGTGATGTCCGGAAATTCAGCCAGCAGTTCCTGTTCAAGCATGCGCACCTCGCCCACACTTTGCAGTTCACCACTCCCCCACAGCGGCGCTGTGAGCTCGACGATGCCTTTTTCAAATCGTGCCACTTCATCGCCACGCTGATTCTCCGGCAGCAGAATCGTGCCGTTGTCCGCGAAGCCAAAGACCTCACCTGCCACCGGTTTGTCCCAACTCCCTCGTGCCATGCGTGCCGCCACCACAGCATTGAAAAGATGACTGCGAGCAGCAGAAAGCAAGATGCCGCGCAGCAGACGATCCCCCGGCGTGAACTCACCGCGAAACATCGCCTGGGCCTTTTCCACATTGCGCCCCTCATTGCCAAAGCGTTGTGAGCCGAAGAAATTCGGAGCCCCCTTCTCCGCGATCGCCTGCCAGCGCTGTGCAGCAAGCACTGCATCGAAATCCGGCTCTCGTAGTCGGATCGTGAAGCGATTTCCCAGATGAATGCCACGCCGCAGCTTGCGAGTGTTTCTTGTGATGCGCAGCACACGCAGTCCCTCGGATTCCAATGCCTCAGGTTCCGGCGATGCCTGCCCGGGCATGTGAAGGCTGAACCACTGGCGCGTGACTGCATGGCGATCCTTCAACCCGCAGTGGCTTACCAGTCGCCGCCGGATTCCCACCGCGTCCGCCAGTCGTGCCGCCGCAGTGTTGCTGTCCAGATTCCGCTTTTCTGCCCAAACAAGGCAGTGCTCGCCCTCGCCCGAGGGCTCAAACCCCAGCAACTCCTCCACCACAAAATCCTCCGGCTGCACTTTGAAACGCGCACGACCTAGAGGCCCGCCGTGCAGATACGGAAGATCGTTCGGATTTAACATCGTCTTCACGCCTGCGGTCCACTCACCAGATGTTTCGGCAGATCCGCCACACGTTCGCATCCCACCTGCTCCATCACCTGCCTGAGCTGGCGCTTCAGCATCGTCATCGTGTGATCGCCACCCGCTTTGCCGAGTGCGGCAACGCCATACATGAAAGACCGCCCCATGAAGGCAAACTTCGCACCGCTGGCAAGCGCGCAGGCCACATCAGGCCCGGCGCGCAGACCGCTGTCGATCATCACCGTCGTGCGCTGACCAAATTTTTTCGCGAGTTCCGTCAGCGGCTTGATGGTGGACTGCCCGGCATCCAGCTGACGCCCCCCGTGGTTTGACACAATGAAACCATCCACGCCAAGGCCGAGTGCTGTTTCAGCATCCTCCTCGGTCACCACACCTTTCACAACCAGCTTGCCCTTCCAGCGTTCGCGAATGGCGCTGATCTTGGCCGGATTCAACCGGCCCGAGAAGGTCTTGTTCATGAAGAGGCCGAGATGTTTCATGCTCAGCCCCTTCGGCAGATAAGGCTTCATCGTCTTAAACTCCGGCGCACCCGCCGCGAGCTGGCTGAACGACCACGTGGGGTGCATCATCATCTGGATCACGTTGCGCACCGACATGCGCGGCGGGATGGACAGCCCGTTGCGGATCTCCTTCGGACGATAGGCAAAGGTGGGCGTATCCGCGAGAATGACGAGCACCGGAAAACCCGCATCCCGCGCACGATCCAGCAGCTTGTCGCGCAGCGCATCCTCGGTGGGGTGATAGAGCTGAAACCACGCCCGCCCCTCCGTCAGTTCGGCTACGGTTTCGATGCTCGCCGTCGCGACCGTGCTGAGCGTGAATGGGATATTGTGCTGATGCGCCGCCCTCGCGATGATCTCGGTCGCCTTGGGCCAGACCAGCCCCTGCAGCCCGATGGGCGAGACGCCAAAGGGGGCATCGTAGGTCATGCCAAAAAGCTCCGTCTTCAGGTCCGACCCCGGATAGTCCCGCAAATACCAAGGCCGCAGCTGCACCTCCCTGATCTCCTCCGTGTTGCGCTGAAGATTGATGTTTGAGAAACATCCTCCCTCCAGATATTCAAAAGCGAAACGCGGCACCCGCTGGCGCGCTCTCTCGCGGAGATGTTCGATGGAGGGGTAGTTGGAATTGAAGGCTTCGGACATGGGACGTAATTGAATGGCAGTGAAGACGAAAACCACCAGTCGATCACCACTGGCAGCCCGCATTCCACATCGGCAGTAAACGCCGGATTTGCAATCTTCCAACACCCACACTGCAAATACCGAAACACACCTGCCGGCGGCTTCAGATCACTTCACCCTCTTCTTGCCATCTTTCTTTTTGCCTGACCCAGGACCACGCCCCTGCGGAAACTCACCACGATCTAGCTCGGAAAATGCCTGCTCCCCGAGTCCGGCACGGATGTGCGCCTTGAGCTCCGTCAGCAACTTGGCCGCAATGGCTGGGCTTTGCTTCGCAAGATCACGCGTCTCACCGAGATCATTCACCACATCAAAGAGCAGCCCTTCCTTGGTATCCCAGAAGTACAGCAGCTTGTAGTCGCCTTCACGGATGGCGGACTGCGGATGCTCGATCTCGACGGCCTGATGCCACACGAAGCGGTCGATAGGACGCTTCACCCGCTCTTTGCCCGCGCTCAGCAGCAGCGGTTTCCAGCTGCCGCCTTCCACCCCCTTGGGCATGACGAATCCGGGTGATGCAAAGTCCGCCACAGACGGCATGAGGTCGTAGAGAATCACCGGTATGCTGCAATGAGAACCGGCTTTGATACCAGGACCACGAATGATCAACGGCTCACGAATGCCGCCCTCGCCAAGGTCGCCCTTGCCGCCATTCAGAAGCGTGGTGCGCGAACCGTTATCAGAAGTGTAGATGACGAGGGTGTTGTCCGCGATGCGCAGGTCGTCGAGTTTTTTCAAGACCTCGCCCACGCAAGTATCCAGATCCTCGGTCATGGCGACCATCACGGCACGATCACCACGCCCGCCTTTCGATGCGCTGGCCATGCCCTCATTTTTCTTGAGCGTCGCAGCGAGCGCCTGCGGGGTCGGATGCACCGCATAGTAGGAAAGCTGGAGGAAGAACGGGTGCCCCTCTTTCACCTGCGATTCCATAAACGCACCGGCCCGGCGGGTCATGCTGAAGGACTGCTTGGGATCTTCAGGATCGCTCGTATTGCCATCCTCGTTCATCGTGATGCCATCGCTGGCATCGTAGCCCATCGACTCCGGCGTGTGAAACCACTGCCACTTACCGAAATGCGCCGCTCGATAGGCGGGATCCGCCTTCTTGAGCGTGTTCACCAGCGAGTCCGTGACAGGCGCGCTCCAGTTGCGTGCATTTTTGTCGGGCGCATTGAGCGAGGTCGTCGTGCGCCCCATCTGGATCGCCGCACGCGAGCACTCGCATTTGCAATGCGGCGCATAAGCCTGCGAAAACGTCATGCCCTGCGCAGCGAGCTTTTCGAGGTTCGGGGTGTGAAATTCACGGCTCGCACTGCCAGCCACATTGGGCATCATGCGGACCGAGGTGCCACTCCACGATTGATCATCCGCCAGGATGAAAACGATGTTCGGCCCTTTAGCGACAGCGCTGGCTGCCAGAAGGAGGCTTATGCCTGATGCGATTAGTATTTTCATTTCAGAGGTGCTCCAGTTACATCGAGATCAGGCTTCGTATTCCAGCGCTGCTTCCACTCAGGCTTCTCAATCTTCGTTCTGAAGATGATGGTGTTGTCGAGCGCGAGGTTATCAGTCCAGATAAACTTGGCCCCTTCAAAATCATTCTCGAAATAGGGCTGCTTGGGGTCAACCTCCTCGACACTGTATTCTTTGGCGTTCTTCCATGCACTGTCATCGAAATCGACAGCCCACCAGTTCGCCGGCAGCGGCTCCTGTTTGACCTGCGGGTTCGCGGTGTCACCGTTGATCGGGCCGTGGAAGAAGTTTTTGGCCTTCCAGCTCGCATTGGTCACTGTGCCATCGGCAAACTTCAAAATGAAGCCGCCGTCGCCGACACTGCTTCCATATTCGAGTCCGGTCATCGGATCGGCATTGTCCTTCGCCAGCACCGCAATCGTCATCGGATACTCCGGGAGGAAATCGACACTAACGACATTGTGCGGCGTGAACTGAATGGGATCGACGGCAACGAGGCGGCCATTCACGTAGAGCATGAACCAATTGTCGGCATAGACGTTGAGCTTCATCGTGTCGGCGATGCCCGGCTTGATGAGCCCGGGCGGACCACCACCTTTCTTCTTTTTCCCGCCGCTAGGATTGCCTTGCCCCCGCATGGGCAGGGCACTGCTGCTTGTGGATTTCATTTCAGGACCGGGCGGAGGCGTTGCAAGTGGCTCATCGGCATTGCCCAGCGGTGCATTGGGAGCACTCTGCACTTCAGCCGCGCTCAGCTTGCCGTCATGATTGATATCCGCTGAGTCAAAAAGGTACTTCGCGGATTTTTCAAGCTCGACCGTGGTCAACTGACTGTCCTGATTGGCATCGACTTCGAAAGCGTGCCGGTAGATGAAACCCGCAAAGGCGGCTCCTTCGCGGATGTCTCCAGCAGCATCGATTTCTGCGGGTGTGATGACGCCATTTTTATCCGCATCGTATTTCAAAGCTGCCAGCTTCATGTCCGCGAGAGTCTCTTCCAGCGTGACCATTCCATCGCCGTTGCCATCCAACTCAGCACCGTGCATTTGCATCCATGGTTTGCGCTGCCCATCCGGCTGACCGCCACCTTGAGTCTGCATGGGCTGGGTCTGTGGCGCGCTAGAGGCAGGACCACCAGTTGCGACACCACCACGCGTGTAAACCACGCTCAAATCGGCTTTGGCGAGAATTTTACCATCGATCGCCGCCAGCAAAGCTTCGCGACTCACACCAGAAGTCCCTGCGATTTTCGGTTCGGCAGAAAGCGCATAGAGATGCAGCACATACGTCTTCGCTCCCGGCCCCTTCGAGTGCGGCGGCTCGTAACCCGGCTGACCTCTGAATCCGACTCCCAGCCTGCCCACACCCTTCACATTTTTGGGAAGGCTCGTTACATTCGCCGGGATGTCCCACATGACCCAGTAGCTCTTCATCTCATTGCCCGGCGCGAGATGATCCATGATCAAGGCATAGCTCTTCGTGCCAGCGGGTACGCCCTTCCATTCGAGGGGCAGCGTCGCACCACTGCCATCCCCCGTGTAGTCAGCAGGCAGATTGCCTCCGTCCGCCACTTCAGTGCTGGTCAAAACGAAGCCGCCAGTGGGTACAGTCAGTTCACTCGCATCCAGTTTACCGTCGCCACTGCGATCCAGCGAGAGAAATTCACCGCGCGCTTTCGCCATCGCATCCGCCAGTGTTCCGCCGCCGCGTTTTGTGGCAAACTCACGTTTCACATTCTCAGCAAATTCTTGGGCGGTGACGCTGTCATCGCCATTCACATCCATCATGCTTGTAGATCCCGTTGATTCCGGAGGAGGAGAGCGTGGGGCGTCATCGGCTCTCATGCCCTGGCCCTTCGCCATCCCTTTGCCTCTGCCACCGCCATCCCGGCTCTTATAGATCTCCATCACCACAGGCTCTGAACCATTGTTATACTCAAACGTGTAGGAGCCATCGTTGTTCATGCTGTAGGAGATCGAGCGCTTCCCACCGCCCACCTGATAGCTGAGCGTGTAGCCGTTTGATCCCGAACTCTCAAAGCCAGTGATCTCCGCCCCACGGAGCGGCACCGTGTCAGGGCGCACGCCTTGCGCACGTGGCTGCGGATCCACCTGCCCCTCCGCCTCCACGACCACCCCATGAAACGCACTCTGTACATACGGCCTTTTGGTCGAGGCATGGTAGTGGTAGCCCACATTGGCATCCTCATGCCCATGGCACTCATCCAGTTTGCCCACGGGCGAACCATCCGGCTCCGTGAGGCCATAGATCGGATATCCATCCAGTGCGTACGCAATCGGCATCCCCTTCCCCACGGCTGCCTGCAAATGCAGCGGCGCGATGTGGTAGTGGTAATCGTCCGCCCGCCCGCAGTGGCCACCCCATTGATCCAGTTCGCCGATCTCATAGGACACCTCACCGCGATTGTTCTGCGGATTAAAAATCGGAATGCCATTCACCCCAATGGCAATGGCCCCGCGAAGGAAGTGCCCCTCCACGATGGCGGGAGTTTTCGCCGGCACCGGATGCAGAGGAATACGCCATGCATTGTCCCCGGTATAATTTTGCGGCAGCGGCACCTGCTGCTGCCACGCCGTGATGCCCACCATCATGCCATGATCCGGCAGCCCGTTCGATCCCACGAACAAGAAATCCTTGTCCCATTTCAATTCGAGCCTCGGGAAAGCCAGAAACGCCTTCGCCGTCGCCGGTGCGTTCGCTGCAGAGGCCGCCGCCGCAGCAGCAAGGTTCAAAGTGGACGCCGTCGAAGCCACCTGCACCGGCTTGATCTCACCTTCAGCCGATACCGCATGCTGCATCATCCATTCATCCAAGATATGCTCACGCAGGGTCTCTTTATCAGCAGATGCACCGGCTTTCCATGTGTGCGCAAATGCCGCTGAACTGCTGAACAATCCGACGGATAAGGCGGCAACGAAGATGGTTTTCATATTCGTCATGCTGTAGCCGTGATGTCAGCCGTTTATCAGCGGATGTCCGCTGATTTGTCAGCAAACAGTAAAGAAACTCGCGAACCACGGCTCTGCTGGCGATATTCCACCCATGCCTTCCGCCACGCGCATCCTTGTGATCGACGACGACACCGAGCTCTCCCAGCTCGTGGCGGATTACTTGAAGCCCATGGGCTTTGAGGTCGAGTGCGAACACGAAGGCAACAGCGGGGCCGAGCGCGCCACCAGTGAGCCGTGGCATGCGATCATCCTCGATGTGATGATGCCCGGCTGCGATGGCTTCGAGGTGCTGCGGCGCATCCGCACAAAATCCAAGGTGCCGGTCATGATGCTCACCGGGCGGGGTGAAGAGGTGGACCGCATCGTCGGCCTCGAACTCGGTGCGGATGACTACCTTCCAAAGACTTTTTCATCGCGTGAACTCCTCGCCCGCCTGCGCGCCGTTCTCCGGCGCTCCGGCTGGGTGGCGGAAACCTCACCGCAGGCCCCCATGAGGGAGCTCATTGTCGGCCCGCTGCGCATCAATGCGGATTCGCACGTGGTCGTGCTCGGAGACTCGCCTCTGGAACTCACTCCAGCAGAATTTGGCCTCCTGCTCTCGCTGGCAAAGGCCCATGGCCGCGTGCGCACACGCGAGCAGCTCATTGAAGATGTCGCCGACCGTGAATGGGATGTGTTTGACCGCGCCATCGACATGCACATTTCCACCCTGCGTCGCAAACTCGGGGACGACCCAAAGAACCCGCAGTTCATCAAGACCGTGCGCGGCTACGGATATCAGCTCGTCACGCCAAATCGCTGATCCCTCATGAGCCGATTACGCCTGCCTCTCTATCTGAAAATCCTCCTCTGGTTCGGGGTGAATCTGCTGGTGCTGGCTTTGCTCGTGTTTGGATTCCTCAGCATGCAATTTCGCATGAGCCTGGACTGGATGTTCTCCGGGGAAGCAGGCGAACGCATCTCCGCCATAGGCGACAGCATCACGGACGAGCTCTCACAGCTCCCCGAGCAGGAATGGCCTGCAGCGCTGCAACAGCACGGATCACAGTATAACGTGACCTTCGCCCTTTTCAGCAACAGCGGGACTCAGGTCATGGGCGCAAGCGTTCAAGTTCCTGCGGAGGTGCTGCCAAAACTCATCGACAAGCGCAGTCCGAACGACCGCCCACCGCCGCGACGCCCACCTCCTGGCGTAGTCCGAAAAAGACCCACCGATGCCCCGCCCAAGCCTCGCTTCATGCTGCGCGCCGGTGAGCCCGCGCACTATTGGGCCGGCATTCATCTCGACCTCACCCAGCAGGGCGGCCACCGCCCGCTGACCCTGCTCATGGTATCAAACACCATCACAGGAGGCGGCCTGTTCTTTGATCTATGGCCCTGGCTCGGACTCGCCGCAGCAGCGTTGCTTCTATCCTCACTCGTCTGGATGCCCTTCGTTCGCAGCATCACCGGTTTCATCGGACAGCTCAACCATGCCGCAGGCCGCATTGCGCAGGGAAACTTCGGCGAACGTGTCTCACGCGGCCGCAACGATGAACTGGGTGAGTTATCCACCTCAGTAAACACCATGGCCGCTCAGCTCGGCGAATACGTGGCGCAGCAGCGGCGCATCACCGCAGACGTGGCGCATGAGCTGTGCTCACCGATTGCGCGTATGCAGATGGCTCTTGGCGTGGTGGAACAACGCAGCACACCGGAGCAATCTGCCTATCTGCAAAAACTCGACGCTGAACTCCAGCACATGGCGCGGCTGGTCGAAGAAGTGCTCGCCTTCTCCAAAGCCGAGACTCTGCCCGAGCGCGAAACCGCCGAAGACATCCACCTTCATGAATTGATCACAGCCGTCATCACCCGTGAAGCGCCTGAAGCGGACATTCAACTTAACGTGGCCACGGAGTTGCAGGTGCATTCGCTGCGTGACGCGCTCGACCGTGCCATCGGCAACATCCTGCGCAATGCCGCCCGCTACGCCGCTGAATCCGGCCCCATTCAAATCCACGCCGATCAGCAAAACGGCAACATCGTCATCCGCATCTCCGATCAAGGCCCGGGTGTGTCTCAAGAAGCTTTGCCGCGTTTGTTCGAGCCCTTCTATCGTCCAGAAGCTGCACGCCGCCGCTCCACCGGCGGCAGCGGCCTCGGTCTTGCCATCACCAGGCGCTGCATCGAAGCATGCTATGGCAGCGTGACCGCGCGACTGCGCGAACCTGCTGGCCTGGAGATCACCATTTACATCCCCAACGCTTAGCCGTGCTCATTCCGCTTTCTTCAATTCCGCCAGCATCTCCAGCAGGTTGTCCGTGAGAATGACACTTGTGTCCTCCTGCACCTGATTCGTGCCCAGCCAGGTCTCGTAGCCGCCGAGCTTGTGCTGCTCCAGCGTGGGCAGGTAGCCGTGGCGGCCATTGGCGAGACCGACGACCATCGTCTGCGGAAACGGGCTGCGCTTTTTCAAATCGAGACCGATCTCAACAAACGTCTCAAATGGAATGGCACACACGACAAGATCACCGATGCGAATGGCTTGCAGCTGCACCGTGATTGTTTCTTCCTTTCGCTCCATCGCGGCAACCACGCTCCCGGCATAGTTTTTCGCCAGACGCGGCAGTTTCTCGACAGCCTCCTTGTCTTTCACCGCGAGCACCGCCTTCGCCTCCGCAACCTCCTGCTCAGATGGGCGGCGATACTTCAGAGTGATCTCACGCTGCAGCATGCCCAGCGTTACATCACCCCGATGTTTTTCAATCTTCCGCTGCGCCAGCCACGCAGTGTCCGCCGCTTTTTGTGCCACAATGCGAATCTGCTCAAACGGTTCACGCGGCGGACGCGTCACGCCAAAAGGGATGTTGTTGATGTCGCCGGAGGTCCCGTTGGACATCATCGCCACGAAGTTTTCATCGCCACGCACGCGTGAGGGCATGACGCGGGCAAATTCACCAAAGTAATCCGCCGACATCTCGCCTGCAGGCGCGCCGCCCACGTAATGCAGCGAGTAGTTCGCATAAACGGCAAGGGGTTTCCGCTTGGCATCCTGCACCGAAATGATCGTGATGTCCGGGTCCGTGGGTCCGGCAGGATGATCGATCACATCCGGACTGGTGCCAGGATTCATCTTCACCTTGTCCATCCGGCCAAAGGGATTGAGAGGCATTTTCCCCGGCTTCAGATACCAGCGGCGATTGAAAACTTCATCAGGAAGCGAGTGAGCTGCAGCACCGACAGTCGCTGGCCGCAGCGCCGCATGCGCCTTGATGATCGACTCCGCAATGCCCTCGACAAACCGCTTGTAATAGCGTGCCGCCGCCTCGCTACGTGTATTCACCGACGGCCCGCTGTGTGTATGCGTGGAGCTGACGAGCATCTTGTCCACCGCCATGCCTGTCTTTGCCGCGGCGATGGCCTTCGCTTCATTGAGCACGTCCGGGCCCGCACCGAGAACATCCACCACCACCATTGCGATCGTCGTTTTACCATCGTCGAGCACGAGCGCGCGGGCATGAAACGGATCATGCGCCTTGTCCGCAAGGTTCTTGCTGAATCCCCCGGGCATATTCACGGGAAACTCGGTGGGTGTGATGTCCACCGCCGCCGCACCCGCGCGAAGCATTTTGGATTGCCCGAAAAGTGAAGGTGCAATGATCAGCAGCGCGAAGATGACAGATTTCATGGCCCTTCAATACGTCTTACTTGTGCGGATTCTCATACCAAAACACGCCAAGTTGATCACGCTCCTCACAGGTGATGACATCGAGATCGCCATCGCCGTCCAGATCAAGCGTCTGCATGAGATCATACTTCAAGCCCTCGGGCCCGCCGAGTGTGTGCTGCTTCCAGGGTCCGCCGCGCTGTTGCTCCAGCCAAACAATGCCCTCAAGTTTCCCTTTGGCATTTTCGCAAGTGAACAGGAGGTCCGGCAGTTTGTCGCCATTCAGATCCGCAATCTTGACCGCTTTCGCATCGCCTAAGTTTGCGCCATCCAGCTTCAGTACATGCTCCTCCCACCCACCCCCAGATTTGCACAGACAAAGCACGATGTCCACCGGCTTGGCCGCCACCGCGACATCCATCAAGCCGTCTCCATTCACATCTCCGAGATCGGCAAACATGACCTGTTTTCCCAGACCGCCAATGGCATGCTCTGTCCATGCGGCATACTTGCGATTCCCCGCTGCACCGGGATTCTCCAACCAAAACACGCCGGCACATTCGCCTTTGCGGTCGCTGAAAACAGCATCCACGTCACCATCACCATCCATGTCCTGCGGCGTGAGTGACATGACCCAGCCGGCATCGCGCAGTTTGTGCAATGTCCATGCCTGGAGATCATCCGCCTTCTGCGGTGCCTGCAACCAGCTCACGGCAGCGCCTTTGTTTTTGGATGCCACCAGCAGGTCGGGTCCGTGCTGCCCGTCGAGATCAAGCGCCGCCACCTGCATCCACATCTGGGTGTTTGTCGCAGCTGGAAAGGCCTCCGTAGTCCATGCGCCGTCCACCAGTCGATGCCAGTACAGCGTGCAGGTCTTGCCTTCAGTGCCACTGACCACCTCAAGTTCTCCATCGCCATCCAGATCAGTGAAGATCGCCTCTTCGACATCTTTCACCGCACCCACGGTGAGCTGCTCCCACGGCTCAAGTGCTTTCGCCGCACCGGGATTCAAATAAACCCGCACCACACCACCCTCCTCCCAGCCGGTGACGATGTCCGGCAGGCCATCCTTGTTCAGATCCCCCAGCTTCACCCCGTCCGCTCCACGTGAGGTATTGTCGATGGTGTGACGAGCCCAAGACGTACCAGGTGCTAGGATCACCGTATCGTTAGCCCTCAGTGAAGCTGTGGTACACAAAGCTGCTAAAATGAGAATCCGGCGCATGCCGCTACTGAACGGTGAGAAAGGCGAGCAAATCGCGCAATTCTTCATCCGTCAGCGACATCACCAGTCCTTGCGGCATGAGCGATGTTTTCAACTCCGTGCGTTTGACGATGTCCGTCTGCGGAAAGGAGCGCTCCTTGCCGGTGAGATCACGAAAGACCTCGGTGCTGGAAGAGCGCAGCATGATGCCGATGAATTCGCTGCCGTCCTTGAGCTTGACCTGCGAAGGATAAAACTGCGGTGCCACCTCGCGGCTGGGCTCAAGAATGGAGCGCAAAATTGCCGCGCGATCTCCTTGTTTTGAGACGAGGCTCAAATCTGGACCGACCACATTGCCACGCCCGCTGTGACGATGACAGGTGGCGCAGAGGCCGACTTTGGAATGGAAAAAAATGCGTCTCCCCGCATCCGCATCGGCCTTGCCAGGCAGCCCATCCAGCAGCTTTAGCCATGCAGCGGTATCATCAAACGCAGGGCGGGTCGTGCTCATCACAAAGGACGTGTCCTTGTCTGTATAGCGTAATGCACGCCGGGCTTCGTCACGCAGACTGCCATCCTTGCCTGCGGCCAGTTTCGCCAGCACTACCAGTTCTTCAGGTCGGGTGGAACTCGCGAGCCCGACGATGGCATCGGCCCGCAGCGCCATCTTTTGCGATTCATCGGCGGCAATCTCAGCCAGTACAGCACGCGCATCATCCGCGTTGCGTGCCGCCAGTGTGCGCACGGCTTCCTGTGAGAGCATAGGATCACCTGCGGCATAAAGTTCGCGCAGCAACGGCACCGTCAGCTGCTTGTTTGCGGCTGGAACCAGACGGAGCGCATAGCCCTTGAGGCGCGCAGGTGTCTTGGAATCCATG
The DNA here is from genome assembly GCF_029946185.1 of Prosthecobacter sp. GTDB lineage: Bacteria > Verrucomicrobiota > Verrucomicrobiia > Verrucomicrobiales > Verrucomicrobiaceae > Prosthecobacter. The sequence continues at coordinate 2,513 of NZ_JAQSEA010000091.1, read as the reverse complement.
ATGCGCTCGACGAGCACCTCTGGATTCGTCACACCTGCGCCGGGATTACCACGCAGCGTGTTCCAGGTGGCGAGCACGGCTTCAAACATCCGATAGTCGAGTGTCGGGTCTGACAGCATCGCTTCGACCTGCGGCGTAAACTCAGTCAACACAGCATCCGCAATCCAGCGCAGACACTCAAAGCGCATTTCAGGATCAGCATCGCTCAGAAACGCGCGCACCCATTTCTCCTCGTTCAAATCAACACGCCGCAGCGCGACGAAGGCCCAGACTCGATCTAGTGCAGGCAGTTGCTTCAACATCTCAACTGTCCACTTGCCACGCGCCAGTGCCGTCAAAGCAGCATCAGCAAGATACGCATCGCTGCCATGCGCAAGCTCCAGGAGCTTGTTCGTTTCGAGCGTGGCTTTGCCAGTGCGCAGGTCCTCGGCCAGACGCGCATCGTCATTCGGCGCATCCGGTTTGGCCTTCACCCATGTCGCTTTCGCAGGATCAATCTCCAGCTTCCACAGACGCCCACGTTTGTGGATGGGGTAGGAGCTGAATACCCAGTCATTGAGATAAAAGGCGCCATCGGGTCCGACCGCCATGCAGGTAGGGCGAAAAAAGTCGCTGCCTTTGACCAACGGAATGCGCTCGGAGGTGTAACCTGCGCCTTTGCGTGTGAGCGGGAAATAATCGACACTGTGGTCGCTCCAGCTCGGAATCAGCACACCGCCGCCGAGTTCCACGATCGCACAGGGGCCTTCGCCGCAAGGCTGCACCATGCCGAGCGTACCACGCAGCTCGCCATTCCATGCAACGAAAGGATGCACTGGCGCGCTGCCATACACCCACTGGAAACCGTAGTCCGCACCTTCGACGATGTTTAGCAGACGGCATGGCGGACGACTCCCCGGATCATTTTCCGCAGCGAAAATCTCACCGTCCTTCCGCACGAGCAGTCCAAAGGGATTCCAGAAACCACGGGCAATGCGCCGCATCTGCTTGCCATCCGCCGTGCAGCGAAACACGCCGCCTTCGCCGCGCCCGCTGACCTTGGAGCCATCCTTGGCCGTGAGCGTCCAGTCCTTGCCAAAATTTTCGCCGAGCGAGAAAGCAAGGCCGCCATCGGGATGCCAGGCCATGCCGCTGAGACCGTTGTGCGGGTAGTCTGCAACGGAATCGAGCGTCACCAAATTCTCCTCCACATCGCCAATGCCATCGCCATTCGTGTCCTTCACGCGCAGCACACGATCACGTTCTGCGAGATAGATCCAGCCATCCGGTCCAATCTCCACATGCATGGTCGCATCCGTCTTGTTGTAAAAAACCCGGCGATTTTTGCCGTTCGCATCAAACACCAGCACCTCATCATGCACCGGGCCGTCGTAGTGCTCCGGCCGGAAATGCGTGTGGCAGGAAATGGAATAGATGTTCCCGTTTTTATCCACAGCGATGCCAGTCGGTGTGACAAGATCCGGGTGCTCTGCAAGCAGCGTCAGCTTCACACCTGGCTGCAACGTTTCGATCTGCGCTGGCAGTTCTCTCGGCACTTCGGGTGCTTTGGGTGGTGGACCCGACTGAGCAAACACAGCCAGAGGGAGGAAGAAGAGGAGGCATTTCATCAGATTAGTCGGTGTGGACACGTTCCAAGGCGGCGACGATTTCCTTTTCGATCACCGGTAGCGGATTGAGGAGAGCGAATGGATCGATCACTGGCGTGACTTCGTTGGTACGCGAGTCCCAGTTCACCGGACCAAAACGACAGGGTGCCGGATTGCCGGTGAGGATATGCATCCCGGCGTCGTCCTTATCGAAGTGCCAGAACTCGAACGGGAAATGAATGAAGCCGTGCTTTTCCATCATCGCAGCGATCTCAAGCCGAGTGGCAACATGCTCAGGAGCGACGAAGGGCGATCTCATCGGCGTGCACTCGCTCATTTCGAGATACGGATAGCCACGCCAGACTTCGGTGCCGTCGTCACGCCGAAAAACCGAGATGTCGATGGCCGATCCCGACATGTGAGCGCCGATCTTCGGCATGTTGGCCGTCAGCACGATGGCACGCCGAAACATCATTTCCGTGGACGGGGTTTCTCCGCCAAGTTCCCAGATGCACTTCTTCAAAACTGTGTCGAAGACCGATGGCTTGCGCACCAACTGACCCTGCATGTCCAGCGAACGAAAGCCGTCCTCAATTTTCAAAATCCAGCCACGCTCATTCATCTCGCGCCCGATGGTGATGACATCACGCACGAGGCTCTCGCGCAGAAAGTAAACGCGGTCCAGATCACCCGCGATCTTGCTGGTGGAAAAGAGCATCTCCACATTCGCCGCAGCGGCGGCATCGGGGATCGAGGCAAAGCGTTCCCCACATTCATTGACCGGAAACGCGATGAGCTTCTGCACAATCGCGTAGCCTTGCTCCATTTGATCCGCCCAGTAGGCACGGCGCGCTGCTTCGTCGTTGTTCATCGCGGTTCAGTGGGTTTTGCGCACGGCAACGGCCTCCACCTCATACCGCAGGGAGG
>NZ_JAQSEA010000090.1 GCF_029946185.1 Prosthecobacter sp. | reverse complement strand
GTTTCAGGATCCCATTGGCTCGCTGAATCCGCGCATGACGATCGAATCCATTCTCGGTGAGCCATTGCAGATTCATTTCAAAGAACTTTCACGCGAGCAGCGCCGCGAGGTCTCCGCCGGGCTGCTCAAAAAAGTCGGCCTGCCCGAAGATGCCCTGCAAAACTACCCGCATGAATTCAGCGGCGGCCAGCGCCAGCGCATCGGCATTGCACGTGCACTGGCTGTGAAGCCGCGCTTCCTCATCTGTGACGAGCCCGTCAGCGCCCTCGATGTCAGCGTGCAGGCGCAGATTCTGAACCTGCTCAAGGACATCCAGGCCGAGCTCGATCTCACGCTGCTCTTCATCGCGCACGATCTCGCCGTCGTCCGTCACATGAGTGATCACATCGTCGTCATGCATCACGGCAAAATCGTCGAGCAGGGAGATGCGGATGAGATCTGCGAAAACCCGCGTCACGACTACACCCAGAAGCTGCTCGAAGCCGTGCCCGTGCTCATTTAGCGGCAGCGGTAACCGCGTCTTCCCAAATTTTCTTGTTCTGATTCAATGACTCCTCTCTTTAAAAAATTCCTCGGCATGAACTGGCTGCTGGTGTTGAACATCGCCGCCCTCATCGTTTTCGGGGTGTATGCCATCTACAATGCCTCGGCCTACAAGGACGAGAGTGATCTGGCGCTCAAGTGGCGGGATCAGATCCGGTGGGTGATGATTGGTCTGCCGGTTTTCTTTGTAGCCTCTTTGATGGACTACAAGTGGGTGCGCTGGGCCTGTGTGCCGATGTATATCGCTGGCATCGGCGGTCTTGTGGCGGTGCTGGCCTTCGGGGTGGAGATCGGTGGCAACAAAGCTTGGATTAAAGTGGGCGGCATGATGGTCCAGCCCTCCCAGTTTGCGATCATGTCCGGCATCTTGATTTTGGGTGTCATTTTTGGTGAACTGCCGCGCATGCTGCCGGTCTTTCGTCGTCCTTGGCTGCGCATTCTGGCGGCTGGGATGGTGGCAGGCATTCCCGCCATGATGGTCATCAAGGAAGACTTGGGCTCCGGCCTCGTCTGGGGCCCGGTGTTCCTTTCGATGATGCTCGTCGGCAGCATCCCATTCCGCTACATGATCACCATGCTGCTCGGTGTCGTCAGCGTCGTGCCGCTAGTGTACGTCTTCGCCCTCAAGCCCTACCAGCAGGCTCGTATCAATTCCACCTGGTACATGGCCACGAACCAGCTCGACAAAGTGGACCTCCAAAACGAAGGCTGGGTGGCCAAGCACCTGCAGATCGCGGTTTCCACGGGAGGCTTGGAAGGGAAGGGGCCCGAGTCCAAAAAGGTGCCTGATCAGGCCTCGATCCACCGCACTTTCTTCCCGCACGAATCCATCAATGACTTCATCTTCGGCGTCGTCGCCGAGGAGTTTGGTTTCCGTGGCTCAGTGCTCCTGCTCTCGGGCATGGCACTGCTTCTGCTGCAAAGCGTCTTCGTGGCCTTTTGCGCCCGCGATCAGCTGGGGCGGCTCATTGTCGTTGGCGTGGTGGCCATGTTCTTTGTGCATACCTTCCAAAATGCCGGGATGAATCTCGTCATGCTGCCCGTCATCGGACTGCCCATGCCCTTCATCAGCTACGGCGGTACCTTTGTCGTCGTGACGCTATTCCTCATGGGCATGGTGCAAAGCGTCTGGGTTCATCGCAACATCTCCGCCGTGAAGAGGAAACGTTCTGTGAACGGATCGCGACAGGATGAAGATGATGAGGAATAAAGTCAGACTGATGGCGACCTGCCATCAGCCTTGTTTGAGATCAGGCTCTCCTCACACAATCTCCCAGCCTTTGCGGTAGTCGCGGCGCACCATTTTGTCGGCTGCGGCGCTGTTGGGGATCTTGAGCGCGGGCGCATCCCATTGCAGCGGTTCATTGGGGAAGGCGCTGGCGAGGCAGCCGAGGAGCACGGCTTCGGTGAGCGGGCCGGCGTAGTCGAAGTTTGCGGAGGGCTGCTTGTTGCCTTTGAGGCAGCAGTCGATGAAGTCGGCGCGATGGTCGCGAGGTTCGAGCTTGGGATATTTAAACCCGGTGAACTTCTCGCGTGGATACAGCATCGGCGTGGAGCCGTGCGAGTGGAGCAGCACGCCTTCCGTGCCCAGGTAGATGGTGCCCTGCTGCGGGAATTTGGCATCGCCGATCATGGCCATGACGGCGGCAGGCGGGCGGGCGTCGCCATCGGTCCAGGTGACCTTGATGCTGTCGCCTGCGGTGTATTGAGTGCCTTTGAAGGTGTATTCGACGACGGCATCGGTGGCCCAGTTGTCCTTGTTCGGTGCGGGACCGCGTGAGACGACGGAAACCGGTGCCGCGAGATCGAGAGAGCGGAACCAGCCGCTGAACATGTGGCAGCCCATGTCTCCGAGCGTGCCGGTGCCGAAGTCACGGCGCTTGCGCCAGTTGCCGGGGTGATCATAGCCTTGGATGTAGCTGCGCTCACTGGCAACGCCGAGCCATTTGTCCCAGTCGAGTTCGGCTGGGATGGGATCGCTCTTTGTGGGGCGTAGTTCCATGTCTCCCCATTTTTTGTGCGAGAAGGTGTGAGCTTCCTTCACCTTGCCAATGGCACCCATTTGAATGAGGGCGACTGCATGGCGCTCGGTGAATTCGGAGGAAACCTGGATGCCCATCTGCGTCATCACGCCTTTTTCACGGGCGCGCAGCACCATCTGGCGGCACTCCCAGAGATTGTGCGCGAGCGGCTTCTGGCCATAGACATGCTTGCCAAGATTGATGGCGCGAATGCCCATGCTGCCGTGCATGTGATCGGGCGTGGAGACGTTCACGCTGTCGATGTTGTTCGCCTCTTTTTCCAGCAGCTCACGCCAGTCCTGATACACCTTCACATCGGGCCATTTTTCCTGCACCTTTTTGAAGTTGCGCGTATCGACATCGCAAACCGCAGTCAGCTCCCACATCGGGTGCGCCGACATGGATTGCATGTCTCCCATGCTCATCCCCGCAGCACCAAAGCCCGCATGGCGCAGCTTGCCATTGGGGGAGGCGGCCCGCAGACCGGTGGTGACCCAGGGGGCGGCGAACAGCGTGGCGGCGGATTGGCGGATGAAGTGGCGGCGTGATTGCATGTGGAATGAATGGATTGAACGCGAAAATACGTTGCGCGAAGTGCGCATCTTCCGTTTCTCTTTGCCACGACATGAACGACCTCTCCGCTCGCCTGCAAGCCATCCGTGACCGCATGACCGCCGCTGCGCAGCGCTGCGGGCGTGATCCCGCCGCGATCGAACTGCTCGCTGTTTCCAAGACCTTTCCCGTCGAAGCGATCCGCGAAGCCGTGGATGCCGGCCAGCTTCTCTTCGGTGAAAACAAGGTGCAGGAGATTCTCGGCAAAGCACCGCAACTGCCTGCAAATTTGCAGTGGCATCTCATCGGCCACTTGCAGTCCAACAAGGTGCGCAAGGTTCTTCCGCAGGTGAAGGCGATCCACAGCATCGGCTCGCTCGATCTCGCGCGGGATGTGGATCGCATCGCGGCGGAGCTTGGGCTGTTTCCGCAGGTCTATCTGGAGGTGAACCTTGGCGATGAGAGCAGCAAGCACGGCTTCAGCGCCGAGCAGGTGCGCGCCAGCCTCGAAGCGCTGTATGCGCTCAAGCGCCTCGAGATTCAGGGGCTCATGTGCATTCCACCTTTTGATGACGACGCGGAAAAGAGCCGGTCTTATTTTGTGCAGTTGCGCGCACTGCGGGATGAACTCGAACAACGCGGCGGCGAACCGCTGCCGCGCCTCAGCATGGGCATGAGCCACGATTTTGAAATCGCCATCGAGGAAGGCGCGACGATTGTACGCGTCGGCAGCGCGATCTTTGGCGGGCGCACTTACGCGACAGCGGCATGAGCCAGCGCGCCGACAAATGGCTGCACCATGTGCGGGTCTTTAAGACGCGTACGCTGGCCACGCAGGCCTGCGCGAGAGGGAATGTGACGATCGGCGGGCAGCCGGTGAAAGCTTCGCGGGATTTGAAGCCTGGCGATACCCTTGAGATCGTGCGTGGGGATCTGCGGCTGCGACTGAAGGTGATCGCGTTTTCAGCGGTGCGTTTGGGGCCTCCGAAGGTGGCGGAGTTTTGTGAGAACCTGACGCCGCTGGAGTGGATCCAGCGTGCGAGCGAACTGCGGCGTGAGCGTGAACTCATCCAGCCGCGTGCGCATGAAGTGGTGGCGAAGCCGGACAAGAAGCAGCTTCGTGAACTACGGAAGTTTTGGGAGGAGCAGGAGGAATAAGGAGGAATAAGGAGGTTAGACATCCTGCCTGACTATGGCGTGGGGCTTCTCGCCTTGGGTCTCTGACGAAGGCGGGACGCCTCGATCCGTTGACGGGCTGGAAGCCCATCCTCCGACTTACTTGGCTTTGCCTTTCCCCTTTTTGCCCTTGCCCGGTTTGTCCGTCTTCGTATCCAGAGTGTACGGCGGGTGCTCAAACGGCACCGGATCAGCCACCACACGCGGATCGCCCACCGCTTTGAGCTTCTCCTGCAACTCCGCGGCCATCTTTGTTTTCACGTTCGCATACGCCGGTTCATTGGCCACGTTGATCGTGGAGTCAGGATCTTTGCTGATGTCGTAGAGTTCTTCTTCGGGGCGCTTGGCGAAGGCGTAGTCGAAGTACCACTTGTACTGCGAGTCGTTGCGATGCTCGATGAGCCAGGCTTTGGCGGGGGATGAGTCCATGTCTGGGAAGGCTGCGTAGGTGTCGTTTTCCAGATCGTCCTGTGAAGGAGTGAAGGTGTCGGTCAGCTTTTTATAGTCGCCCATGGGCATGCGGTCGGGCTTGAAGTTATGGATGTAGAGGAAGCCGTCTTTGCGCAGGGCGCGCTGGGGGTAGGGAAGATTGCCTTCGCGGGCGATGCTGACATGGCGCTCGCGGCCGGTGATGACGTAGTCGCGGTCTTTTTCGATCTGGCCGGATTTGCCAGACTTCATCAAGCTCACGAGGCTTTTGCCATTCACTCCGTCAGGAATCTTCGCGCCACCGATCTCCATAAACGTGGGCGCGAGATCCATGAGATTCACGAAGTCGTCGATGTAGCGGCCACCGGGCTGGCCGGG
>NZ_JAQSEA010000089.1 GCF_029946185.1 Prosthecobacter sp. | reverse complement strand
CCCTCTCCTATTGGAAGAGCGCTGCGGGCACCATCGCGCGAACATCCTCGAAGTCAGGCGGTTTGGAAGGAGTGGGACCATCCTGGTCCCAGCTTGGAGGTGGAGAGCGCGGCGAAGCTTAAAGGGATCAGGATGATCCCTCTCCTATTGGAAGAGCGCTGCGGGCACCATCGCGCGAACATCCTCGAAGTCGGGCGGTTTGGCGAATGTGACGGTAGGGCGTTGCAATGGCCTCGACGCCAAACACACCCAACGTACAGCCGGAGCGCTCATGTACGTAGCATGGGTGTGGCGACAGCCCGCCCGTCATGAGCGTGTGGTGAGCCCAATGCCATACGAACGTACTCGAAGTCGGGCGGTTTGGCGAACGTGACGATGGGGGCGTTGCAATGTCCTCGATGCCAAACATACCCAACGTACAGCCGGAGCGCTCATGTTCGTACGATGGGTGTGGCGACAGCCCGCCCGTCCATGAGCGTGTGGCAAACACCCATGGCCTACGAACGTCCTCGAAGTCGGGCGGTTTGGCGAACGTGACGAATGGGGGCGTTGCAATGTCCCCGACGCCAAACACACCCACCCTACGGCCGGAGAGCAGCGCTATTTGAGAGCACGCCGATACACGGCTCACGACGCGTTCACCAGAGCGAGCTACTGCGAAGCCGCGAAGCGAACCTCACGAGTACTTTTCTTCTTATCCCTCCCTCTTCGTATTCGACGGCGCATTCAGGAACTTGCGCATGTCGCGGTAGCCACGATCAAGGTTTCTGCTTCCAGGCTTTTTCAAGTGCTTCAGCATCCTTCATCTGCGCGGGTGTCATGCCGAGCTCAAGGGTGGCCTGATGCTTGTCGGCCGTTTCATGGCCCTGAATGGCCGCGAGGTGGATCCACATCCAGGCTTGAACGAGATCTTTTTCCACGCCCTCGCCTTTTTCGTACTGAAGGCTCAGGGAAAACTGCGCCTGGGCATGCCCTTGCTCCGCCGCTTTGCGCCACCACTTCACGGCCTCGGTGGCATTCTGGGGCAGGATATCACCATCGCAGTAGCGCCTGCCTAAATTGAACTGCGCCTGGGCATGTCCTTGCTCCGCCGCTTTGCGGTACCACCTCACAGCCTCGGCGTCATCCATGGCCACGCCATCGCCATTGTAGTAGCACAGCCCCAGATTGAACTGTGCCGTGGCATTTTTCTGAGCTGCCGCTTTGCGCCACCAGCTTAGGGCCTGGGAGTCATCCTGCGGAACACCCGTGCCATTGTGGTAGCAGAATGCCAGGTCCATCTGTCCATAGGCATCTCCCTGATTTGCCGCCTGGCGGTACAGACTCAAGGCCTGGGCCACATCCTGGGTCACGCCGGTGCCGTCGCGGTAGCAATCTCCCAGATTGCTCTGCGCCCGGGCAAGTCCCTGCTCCGCAGCTAAACGGAGCCACTTCGCGGCCTGTGTGTCATCCTTCGTCACGCCTTTGCCTTCGGCGTAACACTGTGCCAGATGAAACTGCGCCATGTCCTGTCCCTGAGCCGCCGCTTTGCGGAACCATGTCACCGCCTTGGCGGCATCCTTGGTTACGGCAGTACCTTCGGCATAACATTCACCTATTTTGCACTGCGCGAAGGCCAGACCCCGATCTGCCGCCATGCGGGTCCATTTCACGGCTTCGGTTTCATCCCTGGCCACACCGGTTCCTAGAAAGTAACAGGAGCCCAAATGGCCCTGGGCGTTGGCAAGCCCTTGGTCTGCTGCTTTGCGAAGCCATTGAATGGCCTCGCCAGCATCCTTGGAAACGCCGGTGCCTTGGGTGTAGCACGCTGCTAGACTGAACTGGGCCTCGGCCAGTCCTTGGTCCGCAGCTTTGCGGAACCATTTCACGGCTTCGGCGTAGTTCCGAGCCACACCCGCGCCATTGTGATAGAGCATTCCCACATTGAACTGTGCCTCGGCAAAGCCTTGATCCGCCGCCTGGCGAAACAGCTTCATGGCTTCGGCATCGTTCTTGGGCATTCCCATGCCATCACGATAAGACACTCCCAGATTGAACTGCGCCTGCGCATGTCCCTGACTCGCAGCTTTGCGGAACCACCTCGCGGCCTCCACGTCATCCTTGGCCACTCCTGAGCCCTGAAAATAGGCAAGGCCCAGTACACTCTGTGCTTCAGCATTGCCCTGCTCCGCCGCCTTGCGCCACCAGGAGACTGCTGCCGCCAGATCCTGCGGCAGGCGTTTGCCGTCCTTGTAAATACTGCCCAGTTCCAGTTGCGCTGCGGCATCGCCTTTGCCAGCCATGGCGCGGGTTTCGTCGAGGTTTGCCGCCAGTGCGGGAACAGACAAGATTCCTAGAAAGGCGATCATGAACGCGAGGTTGCGGGAGATCATGCGCACTATGAAGAGGCCTTTCAGCCCGTTTGACAAGGCTTGTGTTGAGGTGGGCGGCGGGAGTGAGGACGGCGATTCGTGCTAGCCACTCGGCATGAGTGTTTTGGGCACGGCTGACCCTTCGACCAGAGCGAGCTAAAGCTCACAAGTACTTTTCCGCTCAGCGCTCCTTCTTCGTATTCGACGGCGCATTCAGAAACTTGCGCATGTCGTTGAAGATGCTGTTCGGCCCCTCCTGCGACTGCGCGTGGGTGCGGACACCTTCAAACCATTCCGCTGTGCTTGGCGAGTGGGCTTTGGCCACGGCAAGCAGAAGCTCAAGCGTGATCGGCACGGGCTGGCCGGTGTGAATGGCGGCGGAAAGGGCGAGCTCGGCGGCGCGGTCAAAGACCCATTTGAGGTCGGCTCCGGAGAAACCATTCGTGGCTTCGATCAATTCCTTTGTGTCGAATTCGGCAATGGGCTTGTCTTTGGCGAGCAGTTCGATGATCTGGGCGCGTGCCGGGGCATCCGGCGGGGCGACGAAGATGGCCTGATCAAAACGACCGGGACGGCGGAAGGCGGGATCGAGCGCCCATGGCTGGTTCGTGGCACCGATGACGAGGATGCGCTGGTTTTCGCTGCGGATGCCGTCCATTTCATGCAGGAACTGGTTCACCAGATTGCGCATCTGGCTTTCGCGGATCTGCCGGCGGTCTTGGGCGAGGGAGTCGATGTCGTCAAAGACGAGCACGCAGGGGGCGTTAGCCCGTGCGGTTTCGAAGATCTGGTGCAGGTTGCGCTCGGTGCTGCCGAAGTAGGGGTCGAAAATCTCGTGCAGGCCCACGGACAGGTAGTTGCAGGGCACTTCGCCCGCGACGGCGCGGAGGATGAGCGTTTTGCCACAGCCGGGTGGGCCGTAAATGAGGATGCCGCCGCCGGTTTTGCGACCGTAGGCTTTGTAGAGATCGGGGAACTGCAGCGGGTAGGTGATCTTGAGGCGGATCTCTTCCTTCAGTTCTTCCATGCCGCCGACATCGGCAAAGGTGACGTTGCCACGCTCGGGGTCTCCGGGGGCGTAGAAGGTCTCGGGACGCCAGTCATAGGGCGGGTCATCGAAGGGGTCTTCGAAGTCATCCTGATCGGTGCCACCACCGGTCAGCGGTGATTCCATGCTGGGAGGTTCTGGCGTCGGGGCAGGGGCAGTTTTGCGGGCATCACGCGCGGTGCGGCCGAGTTCACGCTCAAGGGCGGGGTCGCTCATGGTGCCGTCGATCTGTGCAGCACGGTCAAACTGCTCGATGGCTTTGGGGCGGTCGCCTTCGCTCAGATAGACGCGGCTGAGCAGCAGGTGGGCCTGGGCGTTGGTGGGTTCCAGAAAAATAACGCGTTCGGCACGCACGGCTGCGCCGGAGGTGTCGCCCTCCATAAACAACACTTTGGCGATGCCCAGCATGGCGTCGGTCTGGTCCGGGTCCTGTTCCAAGGCGCGGGTGAAGACCTCGCGGGCTTCGTCCAGATGCAGTTCCTCAAGGCAGGCACGACCATAGAGCAGCAACAACGACAGGTTGTTAGGGGACTGGGTCAGGGCGTCGCGGAGAGCGGAGGAGTTTGGCATGGTTTTAATGATAGACCACCGCCGGGGTGATCCTGCTGAGATTTAAGAGCGCACGAAGCATGCCGCCAATGATTTCTTGATACAACTCATGGCCGTCAAGCTGACGGCAAGGCGTGATTCGCAGCGAGCGAGGCGGGCTTGAAGTTTGCCGGTCACGAATCATTTCCAATGGGGTTATTGCTTGGATGAAGATGAAAGCATGTTTTTGGTTTGGGCTGCTGCTGGGGTTCACCTTGCCAGCGGCGGCAGCAGATCGTCCGGATAATCCTTTGCAGTCGCCGACCGTCGTTCTCTGCCTTAGACCATTACGGCTGGCAGATGAGCCGGGACTGCGGGAAGCGGTGGAAAGCGTGAAACGGCTCACCACGTTCTCCGAGACCCAGGAGGGCAGGTCCAAGCGTGCCGTCGATGCGCTGGCGTTTATCATCTCCGACCTCTTCAAAAAAGAGGAAGAACTCACGGCGGCGGAGAAGGACCTGGCCAAAGCGGAACGGCAGGCGCTGGCCAAGGAGGAGCTGGCCCTGCGCACTGAAACCGTGGGCAGCCCGCTCTCCGGGCCGAATCCGCGTCTTGCAACGATGTACCGCAAGGAGGGAGAGGAACTCCTGGGCAAAGCGAGCCGACGGCATGAGGCGGCCCTAAAGCTGATGAAGGAGAAAATCGCCGCCTACAACGTGTCGGTGGGCTATTTTCAGGCCCAGGGGGCCACGGAGGTGGTGATCGCGCTGGCGAGTTCGCTGTTTGCGGTCATCGACCGCCACCTGCCGGGGTTTGATTTCAAACCGGCCGTCTCACGCGAATGGGTTCTGAAGCAGAAGCGAATGGAGGCATAAAAAAAAGTGTTGGAGCCTTGCGACTCCAACACTCTTCAAATTTTAGATCGGGAGCCAGGGCTCCGGGTTGCTACCACTTCTTCTTGAAGCCGCCGCCACCGCCGCCGAAGGGGCGCTTGGGGCCGCCGCCTTGGTAGCCGCCGCCAGCGTCTTCACGACGTGGGCCGCCGTCACCACTGCTGCCGCCGCTGCCGCCGCCACCGTAACCGGGGCTTGGGCCGTCGCCTTCACGCTGCTGCCAGGGTTTGCTGCCAAAGCCGGGCTTCTTGAAGCCACCGCCGCCACCTTGGTATCCGCC
>NZ_JAQSEA010000088.1 GCF_029946185.1 Prosthecobacter sp. | reverse complement strand
CGTTTCCAAGGCTTGACGGTGGTTGCGCGTTGTTATCCACTCAGCCCGAATCTCTCACGTTCCACCGCCATCAACCGTCACCCACAGTCAACAACCGTAAACAACGTTCAACGGTCCCCTCTCCGGCTCCCCTTACTCGCCACGCTGCTGGCGCTCTCCGGGGCCTGCGCGCTCATTTACCAAATGGCCTGGCTGCGGGAATTCCGGCTCGTCTTCGGAGGGGCCACCCCGGCCACCGCCGCCGTGCTGGCGATCTTTATGGGCGCGATGGGCGCAGGCAGTGCGCTGTTTGGCCGCAAAGCGGAAGCCTCCGCGAATCCGCTGCGGCTGTATGCGTGGATCGAACTCGGTGTGGGAATCGCGGCCTTGCTGACGCCGCTGCTGCTCTCGCTGGTGCGTTCCCTTTATCTCAGTACCGGCGGCATTGCCACGCTGGGTCAGGTGCCGGCCACGCTGCTGCAGCTTTTGCTCGCCACCGTGGTGCTGGCACCGCCCTGCCTGCTGATGGGCGGCAGCCTGCCTGCGGCTTTCAAATGGGTGGAGACAGATCAGGACACCCAGCGCGGCAGCCTGGGCGTGCTGTATGGGGTCAACACCCTCGGCGCACTCGCAGGTGTGCTGCTGAGCACCTTCTGGCTGCTGGAACTCTGGGGCATCCGCACCACCGTCATGGCGGCTGCGGGAGTGAATCTGCTGATTGGTGGCATGGCGTGGTATGTGGCGCGTGGTGAAAAGCCGGTTGCCGCTCCAAAGAAGGAGGAGATGAAGGAAGAGGAAGATTCCAGGGGGCTGACGACACGCTTTCTCTATCTCGCCGCAGGCATCACCGGCTTCACCTTTTTCCTCAGCGAACTCGTCTGGTTCCGCATCCTCTCGCCGTTGCTCGGCAGTTCCGTGTATGGCTTCGGCTTGATCTTGGCACTGGCACTCGCTGGCATCGGCCTGGGTGGATTTCTCTATCGCATGCTCTGGGCGGCGCGGGCCGGTGCGGTCACACTGGCGGCACTGGCACGCGTGGCGGCATGGCAGGCGCTGTTTCTGGCAGTGCCCTTTGCCCTCGGCGACCGCATCGCCGTCTTCGCCATTGAGGTGAATCAACTGCGCTCGCTGGGACTGCCCGGACAGATCACTGGCTGGACCCTGATCGCCAGCCTGCTCGTACTTGCACCATCGATTCTCGCGGGCGTGCAGTTCCCGCTGCTCGTAGGTTTGCTGGGCAGCGGCAGTCGCAATGCGGGTCGGCATGTGGGCTACGCGTATGCGGCGAATACTCTCGGGGCCATCGCTGGCTCGCTCGCCGGAGGCTTTGTGCTGCTGCCATGGCTGACGGCACTCGGTGCCTGGCGCGGGGTGTTTCTGCTGACGCTGCTGCTCAGCCTCGGCGCGGCAATCCTCGGAGCACAGTCTGCTTCTCGGTGGTCTTGGCCCGTGATCGCAGCCTTATGGCTCAGCGCGGGCTGGCTAATGTTCGCGCCCACCGGCCCCACCGCTGCATGGCGGCACAAGCCCATCGGCTACGGCCGCGTGGAGTCGCTGCCGAATTCCATCAATGGCCTGCGCGGCTGGCTGCATGCGAGTCGCTGGAAGATCGCGCATGAATTTGAGGGTCGTGAGGCCAGCGTGGCCGCCGTGGACAGTGATGACGGCTACTGCCTTTACGTGAACGGCAAATCCGACGGCTCCGCCTTTGGCGATGCCGACACGCAGGTGATGCAAGGCCTCGTGCCAGCGCTGCTGCACCCCGCGCCGCACAGCGCCTTCATCGTCGGCCTCGGCACCGGCACGACGGCAGGCTGGGTCGCAGATGTGCCTGAGATGAAGCAGGTGGATGTGGTGGAACTGGAACCCGCCATGGCCAGCTTGGCGCGCCATCACTTCGCACCGGTGAATCGCGATGTGCTGAACAAAGCCAACGTTCGCCTCATTCCCGGCGATGCCCGCGAAGCTCTGCTGGCCGCTGGCAGCCACTACGATCTGATCATCTCCGAACCCTCCAATCCCTACCGCGCCGGAGTCTCCACCCTCTTCACGCAGGAGTTCTACGCCGCCGCCAAAGCCCGGCTCAATGAGCATGGTCTCTTTGCCCAATGGGTGCAGGGTTATGAAGTGGATGCGCAAGCCATCCGCCAAGTCTATGCCACGCTCACCTCCGTGTTTCCCCATGTGGAGACGTGGATCTCCGGCCCCAACGATCTCCTCTTCATCGGCCACCTCACGGCACCAGCATATACCATGGACCAATTGCGCACCCGCATCACGCAGCCCTTGATGGCCGAAGCGCTCAAACGCGTCTGGCTCACGAACTCCGTCGAAGGCGTGCTCGCCCATCATCTGGCCTCCCCCGACTTTGCCCGCAGCCTGCTGCAAGCCACACCAGCCAACATCAACACCGATGACCGCAACTTGCTGGAGTACGGCTTTGCCCGCGCCCTCTCCAAAGACAACACGTTTGAGACCACGCAAGTGCTCTCCATGGCCATCGAGCAGGAGATGGATGTACCCGCCCACCTTGCCGCGCAGATCAACCGCACCCGCCTCACGTATGAGCGCCTGCGCATGCTCGCGGCGGACGGTGCCACCTCCTCCATCCCCTCCGATCTCGATGGCGATGACCAACGCCGCGCCGAAGCCACCGCCGCCTTTGCCAAAGGAAACTTCAATGAAGTCCTCACCACATGGACCGGCACACCCGCCAGTCCCTTTGAGCAGTTGATGCTGCTGGAATCCGCCGCCCAAGCAGGTACCGCCGAGCAACTGCCGCCCTATGTTGATGCCCTGCGCAAAGACTGGCCTGCCGATGCCCACTTCGCCGCCGCGCTGTCCGCCTTTCGCCACGAATCCTACGACGATGCCGCCTCTCACCTGCTCGATGGATTCAAGGACATGCGCCCCCAAGTCTGGGTACGACTTTCATCCGTGCAGACCGCGCTCTCGCTGGTTCCACCGCTTGCAGCGAACAATCGCGATCTCGTGCCGCAGTTCATGGCCGTCCTCCAGCAACCGTTCCCCGGCGGACTCGCTGAACCAAGCCGCATGAACACGCTGATCCAGATCATCCCCCTGCTCTCCTCCGCGCAGCAGATCGAGGTGCTCTCCCAGTTCGAACCCAATCCCCCGTGGCAGCGCCAGTTCCTGGAGTTTCGCCTCAAAACCTATCGCGCCGCAGGTCATGCACGCGCCGCGCAGGCCGAGCGTGATGTGCAGGAATTTCTACGCCATGCCGACCGCCCTCTTGATGAATCGCTCCGATAGGAGTGGGATCATCCTGATCCCACTCTGGGAACTCCCTGAATCCTGGACGAGGCGGAGCGCAGAGGGATCAAGATGATCCCTCTCCTGCCAGGCGCGCTCTGATACGCGCAGCGCCCAGGAGCGCGGAATTTATTCCGCAGCACTCCGCCAGCATCCTCAGGCACCGCATTTTCCTTTCACATTCATACCATGAATAGTTGAAAATGAGTCTGAAGGAACAGGCCTGTTTTCCAAGCAGAGGAACAGGCACGGCGCTTCATGCTGGGACGTAGGATGGACGTGGCGACAGCCCGTCCGTCCATGCGCGTAAGGCAAGCGTCTTGAGCCTCCGAGCGTTCGAGCAGCCTTGAGCGCACCCCAGCGCTATGGCGTACGAACGTCCTCGCAGTCGGGCGGTTTGGCGAAAGTGGCGATGGAGCATGGGCAGCCCTCGACGCCAAACACGACCGACCTACGTTCCAGAAAGCCTGCATGCCCTCTCAGCGAACAGACCTGTTTTCTATTGAGCCTGGTATCACACCTCCAGAGTCTCCTGCCTGCCACACACAGCGAACCCACACAAACCCTTCCCACGTACCCGAAACCTTCTGCGGGCTGAAGTCAGCGCTCCAAGGCTCTTTGGCATGCAACGCTGTGCTGTCGAGGCGCGTTGAATCCCCATGCTCTTCCTCCTTGTCGTGATCCTGGCAACTGCGCCCGCTGCGCCGTTGCCAAATACGCAGATTGAAGCATTGCCACGCTCAGCCTCGCTGCCGAGCGACACGCCAGCCAAGATCTCCCTCGGTCGCCTGCTGTTCTTTGATCCCATCCTCTCCGCCACGCGCGATGTTTCCTGCGCCACCTGCCACCACCCGCAGCACGGCTGGGCCGATGGCCGGCCCACACCGCTCGGCGTGCATGCCAGCGGCATCGGCCCCGCGCGCAGACTGGCGCAAGGCGCCGCCTTCCAGCCCCTGACACGCAACACGCCCACGATCCTCAACGTGGCCTTCAACGGCATCGAATCCGGCAAGCCGTTTGATCCCACCCAGTCGCCCATGTTTTGGGATAACCGGGTGCGCAGTCTCGAAGCGCAGGCACTCGTGCCGATTCGTCAGGACGCAGAAATGCGCAGCGATGTTTGCAATGAAGCCGACGCCGTCCCGCAAATGGTCGCACGTCTGAAAGCCATCCCGGAATACGTGACGCTGTTTCAAAGTGTGATCACCGCCGAGAAAGTCACCCACGCCATCGCCGCGTATGAGCGCACGCTCATCACACCCGATTCCCCCTTCGACCGCTTCATGCGTGGCGACAAAACCGCGATGACCGCCGAACAGCAGCAGGGCATGGCCGCCTTTCAGAAAGCAGGCTGCGCCCTCTGCCACAACGGCCCCATGCTCTCCGACTACAAACTGCACGCCATCGGCCTCACCGACTCCGCCACCCAACGCACCGAATTCCGCACGCCTTCTTTGCGCAATCTAAAGCACACCGCGCCCTACATGCACCACGGCGGCAATCTCACGCTCGATGAAGTCCTGCTCTTCTACGACCGCCTCATGGATCAAGCCGCCGAGACCCTCGAAGGCGGCGACACCAGCACCCTGCCCCCGCTCGATCCCCTGCTCCGCCAGATGAACATGCTCCCCGAAGACCACTCGCCGATCAAAGCCTTCCTCGATGCACTGAACAGCGATGACTACGACAAGTCCATACCCGACCGCGTGCCCAGTCAGCCCTCATCACACGGAGGATAGGCCTCCGGCCTGTCAAAGGATCGAGGCGTCCCGCCTTTGATTCTGAACTTAGGCGCAATGCCGTTAAGCTATAATTTCTGTACTTTGTCATTTGATGGTTAATTGAGGTG
>NZ_JAQSEA010000087.1 GCF_029946185.1 Prosthecobacter sp. | reverse complement strand
AGAGAAACAGACCTGGTTTCAATGGATCGTGGTATGACCTCCTCATACCCGCCATCTCGGAAATGAGTTTTGCGAATCGCTATATCCTTAGAATTGTTTGCGGGTAGCCGAGTGAGAGTGCTTCGCTACACCTCCCGACTTTGGGGAATGTCGAGTCGTGGTGATTGCCTCGCGTTCACAGACGGGCGGGCTGTCGCCACACCCATCCTACATTCAGCTTTCGCGCAAGGATGCGCTGGGCTTATCGCGGCGCAGCAAAATGGCGATTTCGTGAAAGTCTCAGACCATGATGCGTTGAAAACGGGTCTGTTTTCTCGTGCTGAGAATCTTCTCGGGGAGAGCGTCATGTGATGGCGGAGCCAAGGTGTGGCGGGGCTGGTTGCAGACGCTGCTGGTGGGCGTGGGATGCGGCGGAGCGCCCCATCTTCGCACTCCGTGCTACGAAGGGCAGGCTGGATTTGCTTTCCGGATTGTGGGTGGGGGGACCCAGGGAAGCACTCGCTAAAGCTTCCTCCTTCGCTCAAGCTACGGAGGACGAGCTGGCATCCCTGGGCTGGACTACGCAGCCCATTCAGGGCTGGTGTGTGGCGGGACGAAGCGACGAAGGAACGCAAAAGGCCCTTGCTAAGCGCTATGGATTCAGACCCTTTTCAGCGGTGCGTGGTATAGCGGTTCGCAAAACTCATTTCCGTTTAGCGGGCTGTTTCTTATCCCAGATCATGGGCTTCCTTCTTCGCTCTCCTGCGTCGTGCTACGAAGGACAGGTCGACGACGGCTGGCTGAGGACAGCCAGCCCTAGTGCGCTGGGCAGGCGCGTGGCCATGCGCCGCTATCCGGAAATCAGTTTTGGAAAACGCTATATCAGACCTTTAGGAAAATCTGGCGGCGGTGCAGCCATTGGGCGGTGGCTAGCATGAGGGCGAAGGTCATGGCGGCGGGGAGCCAGTCGTAAGGCGGTGGGGGTGTGGTGACGAGTCTTTCGGTGATGAGGCGAAAGAAGCCGAAGCCTGAGAATAGATAGAGAGCGATGGGATTGGCGCCTACCCAGAGGAAGGGGGAGAGGCCGCGACGCCAACCGAGGACATCGACGATGCTGTAGAAGAGTGCGAGAAGGAGGGCGCTCCAACCGGCGGCGACGAGGACGAAGCTGGAGGTCCAGAGTTTTTTGATGACGGGGAAGTATGGATGCCAAGCCCAGCCGAGGACTAGCATGAGGAGGCCTGCGGCGATGAGGCCGGCCGCTTTGCGGAGAGGGGATGCAGAGCCTGTGAGCCATTTTCCTGCCAGAAGGCCGAGGAGTGCGGTGGCGATGGCGGGGAGGGTGCTGAGGAGGCCTTCGGGGTCGTGGTCGCCGTCGTACTTGCGGCCTGGGAGCCAGATGCTGTCGAGGTGGTTGGTGAGGTTCATGCCTTCGGCATAGTTGCCTGTGCCGACGCCGGGTACGGGGACGAAGCGCAGCAGGAGAAAGTAGCCGATGAGGAGGGTGGCTGCGGCGATGGTCAATCCGCGTGCGCGCAGCTCCAATGAGAGCAAGCCTGCGGCTGCTGAAGCGATGCCGATGCGCTGGAGGACGCCGAGCCAGCGGATTTGATCCCAGCCGTTCTTGACGCCGCCGGAGTAGATGATGCCGAGTGTCACTAGGATGGCCGCGCGGGCGAGGAGGTGACGGATGGTGGCGCTGCGGCCGTCCCGTGCCATGCGCCGGGGAGTCGCGATGGCGAGGGAGACGCCTGCGAGAAAGAGGAAGAGGGGGAAGATGAGATCGAAGAAGCGGAAGCCTGCCCAGTCTGCGTGATCGAACTGGAGTGCGATGGTAGAGACGATGGGGGATGTGGGGAAGGCGCTCTTTAGAATCTGTTCGGTTAGTGTTGCGAGGCCGAGGATCCAGCACATGTCGAAACCACGGAGGGCATCGAGGGAGAGGAGCCGTGCCGAGGGTGCTGGGGGCGGATGTGGGGAGGGGGACATAGTGAGGTGAATAGCAGGGATCAAAACGGAGTGGACATCGCAAATGATCAGAGACTTGAATGGCACGCAGTTAAGGACGTTGATTGCAGGCTTCGAGTTGTGGATTCTGTCTGAGCGCTGCAGATCTGCGGCGGGGCTCATTGAGGACGCTACTGGAGGTCGTGGCATGTGGCGGAGTGCTGGGTTTGCTTTCCGGTCATGATGCGTGGAACCCAGGGGAGCACTCGCTAGAGCCTGAGCTTTACCCACAAAGTACTGGGCTATTGACCGGTGTGAGAGATGCATGTGATCCTTGTTTGAATCGTGGGTGCTTGAGGGCGCATGGCTGCTGCGAGGTGGCGGTGAGACGCTGCTGGAGTGCGCGGTGTGCGGCGAAAGCGCTGGATTTGCTTTCCGGATTTGTTTGCACCGGGTACCAGGGTAGCTTCGCTAAGGCTCGGCAACCCTTCGCTATGGTGCAGAAGGCCGTTGGCCTTCAAGGCGAAGAAGGTGAGTCCGGGATATGCTGGCCTTCAAGGCGAAGAGGTCAGTCTGTGATAAGCATGCTCTCCATGACATCGCGCAGTGAGCAAAGCTGACTTGTGGGTAAAGGTCAGCGCTAGAACTCGGCACCCCAGGCTGTATTACGCAGCTCCGTTGGAGCTGGTGTATGGCGGAGGGAAGTGGCGGAAGATGGTATCAGGTGAGAATGAGTTTTGGGCCATGAAAAAGGGCAGGTCCGAAGACCTGCCCTGAATGATTTGATGGTGAAGTGAGCGATTACTTCACGATGCCAAGGAGTTCGACTTCGAAGACGAGGGGGACGCCTGGGCCAATGCCGCCGCTTGGGCTGCCGGCGTCGCCATAGGCGAGGGCGGAGGGGATGACGAGCTTCCACTTGGAGCCGACGGGCATGAGCTGGAGGGCTTCGGTCCAGCCTTTGATGACTTCCTGTAGACCGAAGGAGGCTGGCATGCCGCGCTCGACGGAGCTGTCGAAGACGGTTCCGTTCACGAGGGTGCCGTGGTAGTGAACGCTGACGGTGTCTGTGATGGCGGGCTTGGGTCCGGTGCCTGCCTTGAGGACTTCATACTGGAGGCCGCTCTTGGTGGTGGTGACTTCTTTGCGCTTGCCGTTGGTGGCGAGAAATTTGACGCCCTCTTCCTTGCCGGCTTCCATTTTTTGCTTCGCGGCGGCCTGCTCAGCCCGCTGTTCCGGGGTCATGTTGGCTTCAGCCTTGGCTTTCATGAAGATCTCGAAGGAGGCCATGGCCGCAGTGAGTTCTTCTTCGGTGTAGGCGGGCTTGCCAGAGCCGGGCTCCACGGTCTGGGTGATGCCGGCAATCAGCTTGTCGATGTCAATCGGGATGCCTTCGCTGGCGAACTGCTGGCCGAGGCCGGTGCCCATGGAGTAGCTGGAGCTTTTCTTGGAGGTGAGAGCGTCCTTGATGCCTTCGGCGAATTCTTTGAGGTCAATCTTCTCCTGCTGACGCTGGATGGAAGCACCGACATTTTTTCCGATGAAGTAGCTGACTTTGTCCATGGGTAGGGCGGGGGCAGCGGGAGTTTCAGCCGGCTGTGCGGGTTTGACTTCCTGAGCGGGGGTGAGGGTTGCAGCCGTAAGCGCGGCGCAAAGCAGTGCGGTGGTGGGTTTCATCATATTGGAGGCGAGAAGACTACTCAATGCCTAGAGGTGGTCAATGACAGGCTTGAGGGGGTGGGAAAAACCCGGTTGACCCCGCCCCCCCATTGAAGCACTGTCGCCGCCCTTCAAACCAGAACTAATATGCCCGCGAAAATCTATACTGAAAAAGACGCCAGCCTTGCACCGCTCAAAGGCAAGACCTGTGCTGTGATCGGCTTCGGCTCCCAAGGCCATGCCCACGCCCTGAACCTCAAAGAGAGCGGCGTCAATGTGATCATCGGCCTCTACCCAGGCAGCAAGAGCCGTGCAGTGGCTGAAGAAAAGGGCCTCAAGGTCTATGACACCGCAGAAGCCGTGAAGAAAGCTGACGTGATCTTCGTCGCTGTGCCGGACACGAAAATCGCTGATGTTTTCGACAAGGACATCAAGCCACATCTGACGAAGGGCAAGACCCTGCTGTTCAGCCACGGCTTCGCCATTCACTTCAAGACGATCACTGTTCCTACGGACGTGAACGTGATCATGGTCGCGCCGAAAGGCCCGGGCCACATCGTGCGCCGTCAATACACGGAAGGCAAAGGCGTCCCGGCGCTGATCGCCATCTATCAGAACGCTGACAAGCAGGCGAAGAAGATCGCTCTTGCCTGGGCGCACGGCATCGGCGGCACCCGTGGTGGTGTCCTCGAAACGACTTTCAAGGAAGAAACCGAAACGGATCTCTTCGGCGAGCAGACCGTGCTTTGCGGTGGCGCAAGCGCGCTGGTGCAGGCTGGCTTTGAAGTGCTGGTGGAAGCTGGCTACGCTCCTGAGATGGCCTACTTCGAGTGCTTGCACGAATTGAAGCTGATCGTCGATCTGATGAACGAGTCCGGCATCGCTGGCATGCGTTTCTCGATCTCCGAAACCGCCAAGTGGGGCGACGTGAAGGTCGGTCCGAAAATCATCGACAAGTCGGTGAAGAAGCGGATGAAGGAAGCCCTCAAGGACATTCAGTCCGGCAAGTTTGCCAAGGAGTGGATCCGCGAGACGAAGACGGGCTACAAGAAGTTCGACAAGCTGCTCAAGGACGGCGAGAAGCACCCGATCGAGAAGACCGGTGCACGTCTCCGCAGCCTGATGCCGTGGATCAAGAAGCGCGACATCAAGGGCCAGCAGGCGAGCTACTCGTAAGAGTGGTCAAGGCAGTCAAGGCGGCGGAGCCGTCAAGATTGTCAAAAAGTTACGAAGAGCGCGGACTGGAAACGGTCCGCGCTTTTTTGTGCTCATACCGTGATTGATTGAAAACGAGTCTATTCGCTATCGTGCAATGAGGAGGCGCAGATGGCCTGAGGGTATTGTGTGAATTGTGGGTTCTTGGAAGCACACGGATGCAGCGGGATGACGAGGAGGACTCTGCAGGGGGAGCACGGCGTGCAGCGAAAGCACGGGGTATGCTGCCCGGATTTGTCTGCGGCACCCATGTCGCCTCGCTGAGGCTCGGCTGACCCTTGTATATTCATTTCCGTTATCATTGAC
>NZ_JAQSEA010000086.1 GCF_029946185.1 Prosthecobacter sp. | reverse complement strand
TTCTTCAAATCGAAGGGATTCGCGGCCGGATCGGTATCGGTGGGGCCGCTCACCACGGCGTTCTGCCACGTGGCATCCGTGGCGATCCAGCGCACGGCAGCGAGATCGCCATTGAGTTCGAGCCGCGCTGCGGTCTTCGCTTTGCCCGGCACACGCAGCCCGAGCTGATGCGCTTTGCCATCGCCGAGCTGCTGCGTGAGGTCGGTGCCGGTCGCCGTGTCAGCGGCTTTGACGGTGGCGATGCTTTGGCCATCGAGCACAATCTCCACCGTGGCATCGCTGGCGGTCAGCAGCACGGCTTTGAGCAGCTTGCCCTCGTGTTTCACCGACTGCTCGAATGTTGTGCCCGCTTCAGGCGCCGCCAGCCACTGCGGCACCGGCGGGCTGTTGGCGAGCTGCGCGAAGGCGTTGGCTGAAAGCAGCAGGAAGAGAAGGCAGCGTGACATGCGCAAAGAACGCGTGCTGAGGCCCGGGCCTGTCGCAGCAGATCAAAGCGGCTCGCTGCCGACGGTGAAGGTCACGTTTTGAATCTGCGCCTGATGCAGCGAGTTGAGCACATCAATGACACGCTCATAGCTGGCCTGCTCTTCAGCCTGAATGGTCACGAGAACCACCTGCTTCTGCTGCGCAGAAGAATCCGCTACTCGCCGCAGCGTGCGGGTCAGCATGGGCAGGGCTTTGTCCTTGGGTGAATCAAAAGCCTCTTCATTCAGCAGGACCGTGCCGTCTTCGAGAATCCCGAGGGTGATTTCTTCAGCCGGAAACTTCACGAGTTGGGTGAGATCATCTGGGCCCGGAAGTTTCGTTTTCAGTTCACGCTCCACTTTCACGCTGCCCACCATCACCATGAAGAAGAGCATGATGACGAAGACGACATCGATCATGGGAGCAATTTGAAAACCCAGCGTGGTGGTATCGGAATGGATGGAGTGTTTCATGGCGAGTGCGTGCATGACGGCTGCCGCCGGAGAATCTTGGGATGTAGTTTTCAGCCTTCGAGGCCCTAAAATCCTGCTTTACGAGTCCGGCGGCAGATTTTTCCGGGGCTTTTTAATCCAATTCCACCATGCTCTCAAACATTGAAAAACAATGGAGTGCATTATCTGCTCAAACTTTCTTAAGAACGCAGGCTTGACATTCTTTTGAAGATGAGTCTTTTAGTCAAACCGTGAAAAGCAAAATCTATATACTCGACGACCACCCTATCGTTATCGAAGGGCTTAAGAAACTAATCGACCAGCAAGAAGACATGCAGGTCATCGGCAGTGCTGAAGACGCCAATACGGCGCTGCAGCAAATCGCCAAAATCAAGCCCGACGTAGTCGTGCTCGACATCACCCTGAAGGACCGCAGCGGCGTGGACCTCATCAAAAAGCTGCGTGCCAGTCATCCGAACATGCAGATCCTCGTGTACTCCATGCACGATGAAAACGTGTACGCGGAGCGCTGCCTGCGCGCCGGTGCCATGGGCTATGTGATGAAGGGCGAACCCAGCACTCGCGTGCTGCAGGGCCTCCGTCAGGTGGCTGCTGGCTCCTTCTTCTTCAGCGCTTCCCTGCTCGGCAGCATCGTCTCCGGTGGCGGCCCTCGCGGCGGCTCCCGTGGCGAACCCGCCCGCATGCTCAGCGACCGTCAGCTCGAAATCTTCGAGATGGTCGGACGCGGCTTCGACTCCCACAGCATTGCTGAAAAGCTGACCCTCAGCGCCAAGACGGTGGATGCCCACAAGGCCAACATCCGTCAGAAGCTCGGTCTCGCTTCCGCTCGCGAACTGCTCATGGAAGCCGTGCGCTGGGTGGAGAAATAGGATTTCTTCAAAGAGTGATCTTTCCAACGGGCGGTGCGCAGGCACCGCCCGTTTTTCGTAAAGTACTCACGAGCTTTAGCTCGCTCTGGAAAGCGCCGCGTCTCCCATACCTCCAGACCGAGCTAAAGCTCAGGACTACTTTAATCCTTCGCCACCGCATCGCGGTCGGCTTTGGCCGCATCGGCCATCCGCTCCTTCATCGCAGCCAGTTGGTCAGGCTGCTGTGCGGCCAGGTTCTTCGTTTCGTTCGGATCCGCGAGGATGTCATAGAGCTCGAATTTTTCTTTCCCCGCAGCGCCATGAACCACGAGCTTCCAGGGATCACAGCGCAGCGTCCGTGACTTGAAGCCGGGGCCCACGGTGTAAAACGTGCGTGGCGGCGGTGGCGCTCCTTCGGCAAGCTGCGGCCAGAGGTTCACGCCGTCCCATTTCAGATCCTTGGCCGGTTTGAATCCAGCCAGCGCGCAGAAGGTGGGCATCCAGTCGATGATCTGCACCGGGGCATCATGCGTGCCGGGTTTCAGCGTGCCGGGCCAGTTCAGGATGCAGGGCACACGAATGCCGCCTTCATAGACGCTGCCCTTCTCGCCACGCAGCGGCAGGTTGTTCCCTGGCAGCGCGCCTGTGGGGTAGTCATCGGGCGGGTAGGCCTGGCCGTTGTTTTCAGCGGTGCTGCCGCCGTTGTCGCTGGTGAAAATCAGCAGCGTGTTGCTGCGCTGCCCGTTCTTCTCCAGCGCGGCCACGATCTGCCCCACTGCCGCATCCTGGTGCATGATGCACGCGGCGTAATGGCGGGCCACCGCGCCCGTGATGCCCGCAGGCACCTTTGACAACCACTCCTCCGGCTCCTTCACGGGCAGATGCACGGCCGTGAACGGCACGTAGAGGAAAAACGGCGCATCCTTCCGCGCCGCGAGCCACTCACAGGCCTCCTTGGCGATCAAGTCCGTCACATGCCCGGGTTCCTTGATGAGCTTTTCATCGCGGTGCCACGTCTCGGTGAAGGGGCCTTTCTTGTAGTGGTGGTCCCACGGTCCGACCCCGCCGCCCAGCGAGCCGTAACTGTGATCAAACCCAAAGCGATTCGGTCCCCACGCGGGCTTCGAACCGAGATGCCATTTGCCCGTGAGGCAGGTCTCATAGCCCACGGATTTCAACGCACCCGGCAGCGTGACGGTATCCCACGACAGCGCCCGTTCGCTCTGCGGGGTCGTGACGCCAAAGCGGCTCCAGCAGCGCCCCGTCATCAATCCGGCGCGCGTAGGGCTGCACACCGGTGCCACGTAGTGGTGCGTCAGTTCCAGCCCTTCCCGGGCCAGTTTGTCCAGTGTGGGCGTGGGTGCATTGCCCGCATGAAACGCCACATCCGCCCAGCCGAGATCGTCGGCCATGATGAAAACAATGTTCGGTTTCGCGGCGGCTGCATGCAGCAGCGGGCAGCAGGTGAGGAGCAGGAGAAAAAAGCGGTGCATCTCACGCCAAACGAAGCCGCACCCGCTGATCTCGCATGATCGGTTGCGTGGCCGGAAGCGTTGCGGCATAAAGAGCCACATGGGCCGCGCCAAAGATTCCGTCAGTTTAACCAAGCGCACCGTGCAGTGGCTGGTGTACGCGCTGTTCCGGTGCATTGAAGGCGTGCTGTGGCTGCTGCCGCTCATCGTGGTGTGGTACGTGGGCCGGGTGCTGGGCACCCTCGCTTATGTTCTGGCCGGCAAATATCGACGCCTCGCGCTGCACAACCTGCACATTGCCTTTGGCCGTGAAAAAAGCCCCGCCGAACTCCAGCGCCTGGCGTTCGAGCACTTCAAGAGCCTCTTCGCCAACATCCTCTGCGGTTTCAAACTGCCCCTGATGAGCGAGGCGCAAATTTGCAAGCACGTGCGCTCCGAAGGCATCGAACGCGCGCAGGCCGCCTATGACAACGGCAAGCGTCCGCTCCTCAATCTGGTGCTGCATGCCAGCTGCTGGGAAATCCTGACCCAGGTGCCGTCCATGTATGTGCGTGGTCATCAAGCCGGCGCCATTTACCAGCCGCTGCACAATCCCTGGCTCAATGCGCTGGTTCTCCGCCGCCGTGAAAAGCTCGGTTATACATTGTTTGACCGTCAGGCTGGCTTCAATGCGCCGATGAAATTCATGCGCGAGGCCGGTCAGGTCGGCGTGCTGGTGGATCAGCATGCCGGAGATCACGGCCTGTGGTGCCCCTTCTTCGACCGCCTCGCCTCCACCACCACCATCGCCGCGCTCATGGCCATCCGCACGGATGCGGTGGTGCTGCCGATGATGGTCTATGATGACGGCCCCGCACGCTGGCGGCTCGTTTGCGCTCCGGAGGTCAAAGCCCCCGCAGCGCAACCCAACGCCGAGGGCCTGACCCTGGCGATCAATGCTGCTGTGGAGAAGCTGATCTGCGAGCAGCCTGCCAACTGGTTCTGGGTGCACAACCGCTGGAAGCTGCCGAAGCCGAATTTCCTGCTGGCCCCTTATCGTCGCGGCATTGCCTTCTCACCGGACTACGACATGAGCCGCCTGCAGCCGTTTGAGTTGCTCATCCGCAGCCCGAACTGGCTGGGAGACGCCTGCATGGCCTTCCCCATGGTGCGCGCCATCAAACGCGGCCGACCGGACATGAAGATCACCGTTCTCGGACCGGACAAGCTGGAGGAGCTGTGGCTCTCCATGCCCGAAGTCTCGCGCTACATCGGCAAGCCCGCCAAGGAAGGCCTCTTCGCCGTGGCCAGGCGCATCAAGGCCACGGACGTGAAATTCGACGCCGCCGTGTTTTGCACCAACTCCACCCGCAGCACGCTGGAAGTCTGGCTCGCAGGCATCCCCCGCCGGGTCGGTGTCAGAGGCTCGTTGCGTGCCAAACTGCTCAATCAGATCATCAAGGGCGGCCCGGCCAAGGGAGGAAAGGAGCACCACGCGCACCGCTACCTGCGCATCGCCAAAGGCATCGGCGCGGACATTGAGCAACCCGGCCTCTTTGACTCCAGTCTGCCGCCTGTGCCGACGGACGGCACCATCCGTGTCGGCGTGTGTGCCGGTGCCGAGTACGGTCCCGCCAAGCGCTGGCCGCTGGAGCGCTTCGCTGCCGTGGTGAATCAAATCTCAGCCCAGCATGCGCAGTTCCGCTGGCAGTTGTTCGGCGCACCGGGGGAGAAGGAGATGGGCGAAAAGCTCTCCGCCATGCTCCAGGCACCGCATGAAAACCTCGTCGGCAAAACACGCCTCTCCGAGCTCATCGCGAAACTGCGCGGCTGCCAGCTCCTGCTCACCAACGACACCGGCACCATGCATCTGGCC
>NZ_JAQSEA010000085.1 GCF_029946185.1 Prosthecobacter sp. | reverse complement strand
CCTATCAGGGCATGATCGCCGCGACACCCCCGAAAGGCGACAAGGCCGCCTGGACCACCAAGTGCCAGGCGCTCATTGATTCCGTGAAAAAGGTGCAGGCAAAAGATCCCGCCGGTGCCGCTGCTTACAAGGCGGCGGTGAACTGCAAAGCCTGCCACACCGACCACAAGGGCGCGTGAGCCGGTCTCATGGAGCGCGGAATTTTTTCCTCAGCACTCCGCGTACGCCCCAGGCTCCGCGCTGTTCCTACAGTGTCTCGATAACGCCTGGGCCAGTGCCACCGCCTGCGCGAAGCGTCTTGGAGTGCGAGGGGCTAGCCTTGGCGCGACGCCGCTCTCGCAGGCCGGACGGCGCGATCAAGACGAAGATCGTGCGTTACCTCACGAAAGCGATGTCGCCGATGCCGGCTTGCGCCGTATCTCTGCCACCGCACTCCCAGACGTTGTCGCGTGGCTCAGGTGTCCCAGGTCTCCCAAACACACGCTCAATGCCCTTGGCCACGTGCCATTTTTCCCTCGAAGTTTATATCCGCGCTTCAGCTCATCTTCGTAGTATTCACTGTGGATGCTGCTAATCATCCTGACCCCTCATGCGTTCCTTTACGATGACTTATTTCCAACCCTCCTGCGCGCTGCTCGCGTGCAGTCTTCTCCTGACTTCCTGCGACCGTTTGCAGGAGCGTGAAGCCATCACCGAGTCGCGTGAGCTTTCCAGCCATGCCACCAAGCCGCATGCGGACATCCCCAGCGCCACGCGTTTCTATGATGACGCGAAAGAGGAGCCCCAGCAGCAGCAGCGGCCTGGCTTTCGTGAACTGCTTACCTGGACTCTTCCTGAAGGCTGGAGTGAGTCCACCACGCCAGACCCCATGGGCATGCGGGTGCTCGACTTGAGATTTGGTCCGAATCAGGAGGGTGAATGCTACATCTCCCTCATGCCCGGCCCTGCGGGTGGTCTGGAGGCCAATGTGAACCGCTGGCGTACGCAGATGGGGCAGCCGCCCTACACGGCGGAAGAAATCGCCAAGCTGCCGACGAAGCCCTTCTTCAATCGCGATGCCTCCTTTGTCGCGTTTGATGGCGACTTCAAAAGCTTCGGTGCCGAGTCTGCCAAGACCGGCTACCGCATGCTCGGCCTGATTCATTCCGCCGATCAGGCCACGATCTTTGTCAAGCTCACCGGCCCCAAGGCTCTGGTGGAGCAAAACGCCGCCGCCTTCGACGCCTTCTGCCAGTCGATCAAACCGAACCTGCCCAAGCAAGAGTAACGAAGCCTGCTGTCCCTGCGCTCGTCATTCATCGTTCTGATTTCGTCATTTCCCAGCCCCCCGCTCTTTCCGTCGTGTCCGACTCATCCAAATCTATCCCCGCGAAAATCTTCGCGTTCTTCTCCAGCTTCGGCCTCGCAACCTCGGTGCTGGCCATGCTGCTGGTGCTCACTTTTCTCGGCACGCTGGAGCAGGCGGAGCACGGCCTCGTCGCAAGTCAGGCACGCTACTTTGAGTCGGCCTTCATTGACCGCATCGACGTAGGCGCCTGCTGGCGCGCTCTCGGCTTCAACGTGTACTGGAACATCGGCGATGTCTCGCTGCCGCTCTACATCGTGCCCGGCGGTTACACGCTCATGTCGCTGCTCTTCGTGAATATGCTGTGCGGCGGCATCGTGCGCATCCGCAAGTCACCGAAGACCATCGGCGTCATCATTTCTCACTTCGCCATTCTCTTCATGATAGCCGCCGGTGCGGTGACGCATAAGTTCGCCATCGAAGGCAGCTTGAACCTGCGCGAAGGCCAGACGGGCGACGAGTTTCAGAGCTTCCATGATCGGGTGATCGAGATCGAAAAATTGCAGACAGATCCCAAGGCCAAACGCAGCGTGCTGGTGATCGATGAAGCGAAATACCGTGATGCCACAGCGGCCGGCCAGGGCCGCACCTTCACCCACGAAAGCCTGCCGTTTGATCTCATCATTGCTGGCTGGAAAAAGAACGCACAGCCCAAGCGCGATGCCAGTGGCAGCCGCGCGGATGCTGTGGACGGCTACTTCATTCAGGAGATGCCTCAGCTGGATAAAGAGGGTGCGGCCATGGCGGATGAGCAACTCGCCAGTGCCTGCATTGCCATCGCGAAAGATAAAAAAGGCGGGGCAGTGCACAATGGCATCCTCTGGGAGTTTGCCGCCGCCCCTTGGACGGTCACGGTCGGCGAGGACAAGTACCTCATCTCTCTGGTGCACCGCACCTACAAGCTGCCCTTCGCCGTGCGGCTGGATGAGGCGAAAGAGGAAAAACATCCCGGCACGGAGCGCGCACGGCTCTTTAGCAGCAAGGTCACCAAAATCACCGGCGACCATGAGGAGAAGCGATACATCACCATGAATGAACCCGTGCGCAGCGAAGGCTACGCGGTGTTCCAGAGCACCTTCAGCTCAGGCGTGCAGGACGGCACGGGCGTGAAAAGCTCCGGCTTCATGATTGTCGAAAATCCCGCCGACCACTGGCCGCTCATCTCCTGCATCATCGTCGCGGAAGGACTGCTGCTGCACTTCCTCATGATGCTCGCCCGCTTTATCAAGGTGAACCCCTGGTCTTTCGCCCTCAGTCTCATCGCTGCCTTCAATGCCGCCTTCGCCCTCGCGATGTGGAAGCTGCTCTAACCGCCCTCCGGCCCACGTATTTCTCTGCATGAATCCTCTTCGTTCCATTCTTCTCGCGCTGTTCACGCTCAGCGGCTTTGCTGCCGCGGCGGAACTGCCGCCGCTCGATCTCTTCCGTGACAAGGAGGTCGTCGAGACCTTCGGCTCCATCCCCGTGCAGGAGTCGGGCCGCATCAAGCCGCTGGAAAACGTCGCCAGCTATCGCCTGCTGCGCTTCCGTGCCCGCCGCAGCATCTGGCTGACGGACAGCGGTGAGATGGATGGCAAGCCGCTCGTTGATCCCGTCACGAAGAAGCCAATCGAAAAAGAAGGCAGCACACCCGATAAGCCCAAGCCGGTGAAGCTCAATGCCGTGGAGTGGATGCTGATGAGCTGGTTCCGCCCCGACATCGGCCGACTCGTGCCGCTGTTCAAAGTGGACAACTCTTCTGCCATCACCGAACTCGGCCTGACCGCCAAAGCCAAGCGCGACCAGTACACCTACGCCGAGATCGAGCCTGCACGTCAGGTCATGATGGAAAAGATGGGTGAGTATCGCGATATTCCATCCCGGAAGCAGACTCCGGAGCAGCGCATGATCGTGCAGCTCGCCGCCAACTTCCTCGATTACGAAATGATCATGGGTCACTTTGATTTCATCCGTGAGCCGATGGGCGCAGCGCCGAAGGATCTGCCAGCGGGCGTGACCCCTCCCGTGCGTTTGTCCAAAAGCCTGAACACTCTCATTGCAGCCGTCCGGGCCAACACCGGTCCGCCCATGCAGATCCCGTGGTTCCGCGATTTCGCCAAAGCAGCACTCGGTGCCATGATGAGCGGCAATGCCGAGCAGCAGTTTCGCATCTTCCCGCCTGTGCCCGGAGACGACAACGTGTGGACCGGACCCGGTGAAATGATCTTCAGCTCGATCAACAGCGACAAAGTGGTGCCTGCCGATCAACTCGCGTGGCTGGGTTTGTATGAAGACGTTTACCTCGCCCTGCCTGATGCCACCAAGTTCAAGGCCGCCTCCAAGACCCTGCTGAGCAAAATTCAGGATGCCGCCAAACTGCGTGGGGAAGGGCAGTATGTCGCATTGGAACGTCACTCCATGCGTGCGGATTACTTCTTCTATGCGCAGTGGATTTTCCTCGTCGGATTCATCGCCGTGGCGTTCACTTGGATTTCGCCCGGCTCACGTTTTGAAAAAGGTGCCAGACTTAGTGCATGGCTCCTGCTGGGTGCGGCCACCGCGCTGGCAGTCACTGGCGTCGTCATCCGCTGCATCATCATGCAGCGTCCGCCCATCACCACCTTGTATGAAACCATTCTCTTCATCGGTTCTTCCTGTGCTCTGCTGGGCTTGTTGGCAGAGATGATCACAAAGCGCGGGCTGGGCCTGCTCGTCACCGCCATTGGTGGCACGGCCTGCATGTTCCTTTCCATCCAGTTTGAAGCTTCGGAGGCCACTGACACGCTGCAACAACTGCAGGCCGTGCTGATCACGAACTTCTGGCTCTCCACCCATGTGCCGATGATCAACCTCGGGTATGCGGCCTGCATGGTCGCGGCTTTGATTTCGATGATCTATTTCGTCCAGCGCCTGTTTGGCGTGTTTAAAACCGGGGAAGGGGATGCGCGTCTGCTGACCCGCGTCGCCTACGGTTTCATCGCCACAGGCCTGTTCCTCTCCCTCGTTGGCACCGTGCTCGGTGGCATCTGGGCGAACTATAGCTGGGGCCGCTTCTGGGGCTGGGATCCGAAGGAAAATGGCGCGCTCATGATCGTGATCATGTGCCTCGTGATTCTGCATGCGCGTCTTGGTGGCTACATCCGCGAAATAGGCCTGCACTGCTGCAATCTCATTCTGGGCTGCATCGTCATCTTCTCCTGGTTCGGCGTGAATCAGCTCGGCGTCGGCCTGCACGCCTACGGTTTTACCGATGGCATCTGGCCCAAGATCTACGGCTACTGGCTCAGCCAGTTCGTGATGCTCGCCTATGGTGTGTTTCTGGCCCTGCGCGAACGCAGAGTCAAGACGCTCAAAGTGCCTGACGCCACGGCGGAAGGGCTGGAAAAGTCACCCGCTAACTGAGTCGAGCGCCAAGGAACGCTCCCCACGGAGCGTCTGTTTTTAACCGGTTCTGGCGTCAGCCCCCTGATTCACCAACCCCGGTCGCCTTGCCGCCAGCTTCATTCGCTGTCGAGGGCGCAGGGGACGTTTGCCCAGAGCCGATGGAACATCGGCGCTCGTGCGGCGGGCTGCTGTGGAACCGCCTCCGGCATCAGTGTCCTCATCCCAAG
Source organism: Prosthecobacter sp. (assembly GCF_029946185.1). GTDB lineage: Bacteria > Verrucomicrobiota > Verrucomicrobiia > Verrucomicrobiales > Verrucomicrobiaceae > Prosthecobacter. The sequence goes on along the minus strand of NZ_JAQSEA010000085.1, from coordinate 53,589 downwards.
AGTGTACTTGACCGATCCCTCCTCGTCCAAGCCTTACGCCGCCTGCAGCGTATGGACTGCATTGCGCGTGCGGAACACCTGACGCAGCTTTTTCAATCCAAGTTCCATCCGGGTTTTTACCGTGCCCAGCGGCGTTTGCGTGGCCTGGGCGACTTCGCGTTGGCTCATGCCCTTCAGGAAAGCCAGCTCGATCACCTCCTTCTGCGCCACGGGCAGCAGCGTCAGGTGCTCACCCAGCACGCGGCCCATATCTGCCTGCTCGCAGTCGTCCGTGGTGCCGTACGTGAAGGTCTCGGTTTGCTGAATGGAGAGTTCCATGCGGTCCATGGCGCGACCGTAGGCCATCGAACGGCGCAGGTGATCAATCGCCCGGCGTTTGCACATCGTCATCAGCCATGAAAGGGGGCGGCCCTTGGCCGGTGTGTAATGCTGCGCCTGCCGCCACAGTCCAAGAAAGCACTCCTGCAGCACATCTTCAGCGCCTGCATCATCCGTGATCGTGCGCATGATGGAGTTCTTCAGCAGACGGCGGTGGCGCTGGATCAAAGCTTCCAAGGCCGCCACATCGCGGCGCTGGATGCCCGCCATGAGTTCCTCGTCCGGAGGTTGCTGGGTGTCGGGGCTATCAGTCGGAGCCTGTGCCTGCTGCTGTCCGTTGTTCCAAGCAATAGGGCGGCCAAGTTCGAGAGTGTTCATGTTGCAGATAAGTTGGATTCGTTGCCAGCGCGGCGGGTACTGACCCCGTTGCTTACCCGCCCATATTGCAAAGCCCGCATGCCCTTCACCATGGGGTGAAACCCTACAATGCACCGCCGCCCCCACCTCACAGGTTCTGCCCGCATTGCCGGAGTTAGATACGAAGGCACTCCTTTGCCGCCGCGATGGATAGTCAGCGCTGTTTTAAAGGATGGAACAAGATCCATTTCAGACCTCTGTGTTTCATCGTGCCGCAGTGCTGAATTTGATCGTTTGTAAAAACCAGCCGAACTCGCGCCTTATTGCGGTTCGCAAAACTCATTTCCGTTTAGCAGGCTGTTTCTTGGTAGCAGATCATGAGCTTCCTTCTTCGCTCTCCTGCGTCGAGCTACGAAGGACAGGTCGACGGCGGCTGGCTGAGGACAGCCAGCCCTACCTGCGCTGGGCATGCCAGCGCAGGTAGGGCGCTTGGTCCTCCAAGCGCCGTCGAGCGTCGCCATGCGCCTCTATCCGGAAATCTGTTTTGGAAGACGCCATAAACAACTGCCATTCCACACGCACCCCATCGACTCGCCGGACCGGCGCCGCAGCATACAGGCTCATCAGTCATGCTCTGTCATACCATAGCCTATGGGGGCGATTTTCCAGACGAGCTGAAGCTCTGAACTACTTTCCTGCGAGGCGCGCTGGAAGGTGGTTCAGAGCTTCAGCTCATTCCATCGTCAAGCTATAGCGGTTCGCAAAACTCCTTTCCGGCTAGCAGGCTTGTTTCTTGATCGCAGATCATGGGCTTCCTTCTTCGCTCTCCTGCGTCGAGCTACAAAGGACAGGTCGACGGCGGCTGGCTGAGGACAGCCAGCCCCACCAGCGCTGGGCAGACGCGTGGCCATGCGCCGCTATCCGGAAATCAGTTTTGGAAAACGCTCTAGCGCCATGATTGAGAACAATCCTACCACTGCGCCACGACATGACCCCGCTTGATCTCTTGACCTCCGAGTCCACTCCTCACCCCAGCTTCCAGCCCTCACGCGGCACACGGCTGAGGAAACGATTCGCCCCCTCGTTGTTGGTGATCCGCATCGCTTGGGCATCCCAGAGGATTTTGCCACCGGCTCGGTAGGCCACGTTGCCCAGATGATTCGCTTCAGTGAGCGGTCCAGCGTAGCTGAAGGGGCTTCCCGTGGGCGTGCCATTGCGGATGGCCGCGAGGAATTCAGCGTGCTGGCCGGGTGAGTCGGCGATGAAGGGCTTGGGTGCCAGAAAGTCTTTGAAGGTCGCTTCGGGCAGCAGGACGTGCTTGCCGTAGTCGGAGAGCAGCATGCCTTTGTCGCCAATGAAGAGCACACCGCTGCTCCACTTGCTGATGATGGGGTCATTCTTCCAGACGTCAGGTTTGTGTGCGCCCTGATGCCAGTGCAGCTTGCACGCAGGCATATCGCCACGCGGACCATACTCATACACCGCATGCATCGTGGCCGGGGCGATCTCGGGATGCGCCGGCGGGCCGAAGGCTTCGATGCTCAACGGGGCATCGAGCTTGAGCGCCCAAAAGGGCAGGTCGTTCCAGTGACTGCCGAGGTCGGACATGGTGCCATTGCCAAAGTCCCACCAGCGGTACCATTTTGGCCCAGGGAAATACACGCTGCTGTAAGGCCGCATCGGCGCCGGGCCGATCCACAAGTCCCAGTCAAGATACGGCGGCGGTGTTTCTGCAACGGTGGGACGCTCCGTCACATGGATGATGTCGCCGTTCTTCTTCGCGTCTTCCTCACTCTGCAAACCCCAGGCGCGTGAGACGCACACGTGCGCCTCGGTCACCTTGCCAATCGCGCCGCTTTGAATCAATTCGACCACGCGGCGGTAGTTTGGCATGCCGTGAATCTGAGTGCCCATCTGCGTGGCCACACCCGCCTTGGCCGCAGCCTCGGTGATGAGCCTCGCTTCCGCGACGTTGTAGGAGAGCGGCTTTTCACAGTACACCGCCTTTTTCATCAGCAGCGCAGGCAGCGTGGCGTAGGCATGCGTGTGCTCCGTGGTGCTGACCACAACGGCGTCGATCTCGCCCTCGCTGAGCGAATCATAGAGCTTGCGGAAATCGCGGAACTTCTTCGCCTTCGGAAAGGCCGACCCGGCGCGGTCGAGGTTTTCGCCATTCACATCGCAGAGCGCGACAACGTTTTCACGCGACTCCGTGACCGCTGGCGGCTGCACTCCTGCGCCGGGTTTGTCAGCGTTCTTGCCACGCGGCGGCGAGTACAGCGCCACACCGGTGAGTTCCTTTATGTTCGACGCAGCGCGTCCGCCCACCCCGATGAAGACCAGGTTCAGTTTCTCGTTCGGCGAACGCGAACTGACAATGGCAGGAAATCCCAGGGCCGCAGCGGCAGTGGCGCTGCGAGCAAGGAACTGACGACGGGAGGAGACGGGTTGGCTGGTGCTCATGGTTGTTGCATTACAACGCTCCACACAGCCAGAGTTTCAAAAGAAACGTCAGGAAGGTGACGGTCAAGGGGTCAAGGGGTGACGATCTTGACTGCCCAGCCCCTCCGCCTATTCCACCTGCTTTTTCTTCTTCCCTTCACCCGGCTTCTTCGGCTCATTGAGCGGCTTGTCGGGATCATATTTCGGATTGCTCTCCGGAATCTGTGCGCCGGTGTCTTTGAGCCAGGCGTTGAGTTTGTCCCGCAGTTGCAGGGCGCGGATGGAGTCAAAGGGGGCGCGGTTGTCCACTTCACCGGCGTCGAGTTTCAGATTGTAGAGTTCGACGTGGTTGTCCTCGTAGAACTGGATGAGCTTCCAGTCGCCTTCACGAATCGCGCTGTAAGGCGTGGCGCTGCCGGGGTGGTAATGCGGGTAGTGCCAGTAGATCGCTTCGCGGGCCAGCGTGTCCGTGCCCCCGAGCAGCGGCAGCAGGGACTCGCCATCGACGACCTGATCTTTTTTGAGCGCGGTTTGCGTGGCGGCGAGCAGAGTGGGAACGGTGTCGTAGGTGATCACGGGCACGTCGCAGGTGCTGCCCGGTTTCACCAATCCGGGCCACGTGACGATGAGCGGGATGTGCACGCCGCCTTCAAACGCGCTGCCTTTGCCAAGCCGTGCGGGGCTGTTGTCCGTGGGGCCGCGTGCCCAGCCATTCGGGCGCACGAGATGGCTGAGGCCGCCATTGTCGCTGGTGAAGATGAACAGGGTGTTTTCCGCGAGCTTCAATTCAGCAAGCTTGGCGCGCAGTTTGCCCACGCTGTCATCGATGCTCTCCACCAGCGCGGCATACACAGGATTGCTGTGACCACCGGCGGCTTTCTTGGCCTGATACTTCGCGATGACTTCCGGCTTGCCCATGATCGGCGTGTGCACTCCGTAGTGCGGGAGGTACACGAAGAACGGTTTGGCCTTGTTCTTATCGATGAATTTGACGGCTTCATCCGTCAGGCGGTCGCTCAAAAATTCATCCTTGGGGCCATCCGGCAGCGTGGCGATCTTGTAGGGTGAAAAGTAGCTCGGCGGGGAGCCGATGTGCGCGCCGCCGATGTTCACATCAAAGCCCTGCTTGGTGGGATAAAACTCCTCTTCGCCGAGGTGCCATTTGCCGATGCTGGCGGTGGCATAGCCGCGTGTCTTGAGACGTTCGGCGATGGTTTCCTCCTCCAGCGGCAGTTGCATCGTCCACTTGGGGACCAGCAGGCGGCCATTGTCCGGCACGTGTCCGGCGATCCAGTCGGTGAGGTGCAAACGCGCAGGCGCTTTGCCCGTCAGCATGGCTGCGCGTGTGGGCGAACACACGGTGCATGCCGCATAGGCCTGCGTGAAGCGCATGCCGTCCTGCGCCAGTTGGTCGATGTGCGGTGTCTCGTAATATTTGGAGCCGTAGCAGCCCAGATCTGTCCAGCCCATGTCATCAACGAGCATGACGATGATGTTCGGCGGCGGGCCAGCAGGCAGCGGCGGCAGCACAGGAACCTTCACCAGAGGCGGCTGGATGGGGGGCAAAGGGATTGGCTGGGGTGGCTCCGCAGCAGGTGCGGGTTCAGCCGCTGCTCCTGGTGCCGTGCTTGCTGGCATGGCTGCAGCACCGGGGGCCGCAGAAGGCGGAGCAGCAGCAGGCACCGCATCTCCGGCTGCGGCAGGCGTAGGGGCGCTAGGCGCAGAAGCTGCCGTTGCTGCTTCAGAGGGAGCCGCAGGCGCGGGAGTTACCTGGGCAGTCGGAGGCGTTGGCACCGCGATGGCAGGCCGCGTTTCAGACGATGCTGCTGCCGCAGGCTCTGGTGCTGCCGAAGGAGTTTGTGCAGTCAAAAGACCGGTCAGGCAAAGGAAGGAGACGAGAAAGCGGTGCATGAAATATCGGCTGGGAAATGAAATGAGACGCTGTCTCATCTTCGATTCCTTTACAAGAACTTATGTGGATTCGGAGTGGAATTTTGGGGTGAACGGAGGTCAAGGCGCAGTGGGGTGCCAAGAGGTCAAGAGGGCGAGTAGGTGGCATCTGGACGATCTTGACGGCACAGCCGCCTTGACGTCTTGACGACACAGTCACTTGACCTCCTCCCACCTCATCGAATCTTCGCATCCGGCAGCTCGCTCTTTACCCCCTCATCCATCGGCATCTTATCCGTCTGCGCATTGAGGCCAGTGGCGAGCATGAGTTTGGCGAGTTCAGCCTGCAGTTCCTTCACCTTGCCGGCCAGGTCAGGCTTGCTGATGAGGTTCTTGGTTTCACCAGGGTCGTTCTTCAGATCGTAAAGCTCGGCCATGTGTTTGTCGGGGCTGCCATCGCCATGGGGGTAGTGGATGTACTTCCAGTCGTCGGTGCGCACGGAGCGCACATTGGGAGTATAAGGGAACTGTTTCTCGTAGTTGTAGTAGTAGAACCAGCTTTGACGCCAGTCGGGATCGCCGCTCAGCGCGAGCTTGACGAAGGATTTGCCGTGGATGTTTTCTAAGGCGGGCGCACCGCAGAGTTCGAGGAGGCTGGGGGCAACATCAATGGTGAGCACCTGTTGCGTGATGGTCTTGGCTGCCCGCTTGAGCTGTGGCGCGCGGATGATGAGGGGGATGCGCAGACTGGCCTCATGCGCGGTGCGTTTGTCCACCATGCCGTCTTCGCCTTCGAGCAATCCGTTGTCGCCCATGAAGACAATGACGGTGTTGTCGAGTTGCTTTGTTTCCTCCAGCCAGGCGCGCACACGGGCGACGCTGTCGTCCACGCTCAGAATGGTGCCCCAGTAGCCGTGCACCATGTTTTCGAAATCTTTCACTGCGGCGGGGCTGTCATCGGGGAATTTTTTCCGCCATTCAAACAGCGGGCCGTAGATGCCATGCCAGGTGTAGAGCCTTTGTTTGATCCACTCAGGCTTGTCATCCAGCATAAAGGCTGTGGCGGGGTAGGGGACACGCACCTCATCAAAGCTGTGCTCATACTTCGGCTCGGGTGTGTAGAAGCTATGCGGAGCCTTGTGGCCGATGCAGGCGCACCACGGCTTGTCTTTGCCCTGCTCCTTCAGCCAGTCCAGTGCGAGATCCGTGACCACGTTGGTGTAGTAGCCCTTGATCACCTCGCGCTTCTTGCCGTTCAGATTCCACTCGGTGTCGTAGTACTTGCCTTGGCCTTTGTGCGTCACAAAAGTGTCGTAGCCGGGGCGCGGGTCGTCATTTTCCTCCCCCATGTGGTACTTGCCAAAGTAGCCCGTGGCGTAGCCCGCATCATGCAGCACCGAGGGAAAGCTGCGCAGCGTGGCCGGGAATTCGGTGAAGTTATTGGTGACCCCATGCGCATGCGCATAAAGACCGCTCAGGATTGAGCCACGGCTCGGCGAGCAGAGCGAGGTGGTGCAGAACGTATTGGCAAAGCGCACGCCCTCATTTGCGAGGCGGTCGATGTTCGGCGTCTTCACATGCTTCGATCCGTAGCAGCCGAGCGCATCTGGGCGGATGTCATCACAGAGGATAAAGAGGACATTCGGCTGCGCTGCAAAAGACGAGTGCAGCAGGACAAAGGATGAAAACAATAGCGCAAGGAGTCGGATCATGGTGGGATTATCAACGAAGGGATGCACTCGTCTTTGTCAAAAAGGAAAGGCGGGGCCGTGCGTGACGTTCTTCTTCACGCCATGATCCAACGCCGCTCCTTTATCAAACAGTCCGCCGCCGCTTCTGCTGGCGTGTTCTACATCGCCAAAACTTCCTGGGCCCAGAAGAGCCCGGGCGACACCGTGAACGTGGCCGTCATCGGCTTTGGCGGTCGTGGTGGCTCACATATCAGCGGCTACAATAAGCTCAACGCCGACGGCTCGGGCGTGCGCGTCGCCGCTCTGTGTGACGTGGACAGCAAGACGCTGGGCAAAGGACTCGCATCCTACGACAAGGAAAAAATCAAAGTCACCGGATACTCCGATCTGCGGAAGCTTTTGGAAAACAAGGACATCGATGCCGTGAGCATCGCCACGCCGAACCACTGGCATGCGCTGGCCACGATCTGGGCTGTGCAGGCGGGCAAGGATGTGTATGTGGAAAAGCCCGTGTCACATTGCGTGTGGGAAGGCCGGCAGATGGTCAAGGCCGCGCGCAAGTACAGCAAGATCGTGCAGACAGGGACGCAGTCGCGTTCCAGCCGCAAAGGCCTCGCGGAAGGCGTGAAGTACGCGCAGGATGGCAATCTGGGGAAAATCCTCCTCGCACGGGGCCTATGCTACAAACGCCGCCCCAGCATCGGCAAGACCGAAGGTGCGCAGCCGGTTCCTGAATCCATCGATTACGATCTCTGGTGCGGCCCCGCTCCGAAAGGTCCGCTCATGCGCGAGAAATTGAAATACGACTGGCATTGGACCTGGGACTACGGCAACGGCGACCTCGGCAACCAGGGCATCCACCAGATGGATATCGCCCGCTGGTTCCTCGGCGAGTCGGAGCTTTCCCCCAGCGTGTGGAGCGTGGGCGGCCGCCTCGGGTATGAAGATGACGGCGAAACTGCCAACACGCAGATCATTTACCACGGCTACGAAAAGGCCCCGCTCATCTTCGAAGTGCGCGGCCTGCCTGATGCGAAGGACGGCAAGAACATGGACAAGCTCATGCAGACCAGCAAGGGGGTGAAGTTTCAGCCTCTCCCCGGCAAAGATGGCAAGGAGGGCGTGACCGGTGCAGGCGTCGGCGTCATCATCGAGTGCGAAGGTGGCACCATCGTCGTGCCTAACTACTCAGGCTGCGTGGTCTTCGACAAAGAAGGCAAGGAGATGAAAAAGTTCGAAGGCAGCGAAGACCACTTCAAAAACTTCATCAATGCCTGCCGCAGCCGCCGGGTGGACGATCTGAACGCCGACATCCTCGAAGGCCATCTTTCCAGCGCCCTGTGCCACACGGCCAACATCAGCCACCGCCTCGGCCAGAAAGAAAAGCCTGAGGCCATTCTCGAAAAGATCAAAGGCGACCGCTTCGCCACCGACAGCTTCGAGCGCATGCAGGAGCACCTCGGCAAAAACGAAGTCGATCTCACCAAGAACCAGCTCACCCTCGGCCCCGTCCTCAAGATGGATCCCAAGACCGAACGCTTCATCGACCAAGACGCCGCGAACGCGATGCTGAAGGACAAGTATCGCGCGCCATTTGTGGTGCCGGAAGAGGTCTAGTCGGTAGCCAGTGTGTCACCACAAAAAAGTACCAGCGAGCTTCAGCTCGGTCTGGGAAAGGAAGTCCCATGCCCCACCCCAGCCCCGGTGCACGCGCATACCCAGCCCTGCTAGGGTTGGCTGTCCTCAGCCAGCCGCCGTCGGAGCCCAAAACCTGCGAAAAACAAACCACCTCCTAACCTCCTCGCCGAACGATTTGCCTTGCCAGTCGCGTACTAAAAAAATGTCCCTGATCACCGCAGAAAACTCCAAGCCCGGCTCGCATGACTGGCAGCTCACACGCATGCGCCTCGACAAGAACGACGGCGTGCGCACTTCCTTCATTGAAGGTTACTGCTCGCGGCAGTCGGTCAGGGCAGGGGAGGCGCTCGACATCCTTGTCAGCACCAAGCCGGCGGCACGCTTCAAGCTCGAAATCTTTCGCACCGGCTACTATGGCGGCTGCGGTGCACGTTTGATGGCGGAGCTCGGCCCATTTGAAGGCAAGGAGCAGCCGGTGCCCGTGATTGGCGAGAAACGGCTGCGCGAATGCCGCTGGGAAAAGACGACGACGCTCACGATTCCGCAGGACTGGCTGAGCGGGGTCTATCTGGGGAGGCTGACGACGCTGCCTGCCTCTGCGGACGAGCCGTACTGGCAGAGCTACATCGTGTTCATCGTCACTGATGAGCGGAAGGCGGACATTCTCTTTCAGTGCAGCGACAACACCTGGCAGGCCTACAACAAGTGGCCGGACAATTACTCGCTCTACACCGATCCGAAGGGCAATCAGGGTTCGTCGTCGGATGTGAGCTTTGATCGTCCGTATGGGAAGTATTCGCAGATCTACGAGAATCCGCAGTCCGTCGGCAGCGGCGAGTGGCTGTGCTTTGAGTTTCCAGCCGCCTACTGGCTGGAGAAGGAAGGCTACGATGTCACCTACTGCTCGAATGCCGACATGATCACCCCAGATCACGGCTTGAAGTGCAAGGCCTTCATCAGCATCGGACACGACGAATATTGGGACATCTGCCAGCATGACAGCGTGGCGAAGATGCGCGATGCTGGCGTGAACCTGCTCTTTCTCTCCGGCAATTCCGTCTGCTGGGTCACGCCTTTTTCACCGAATGCCGACGGCGTTCCCAATCGCCGGATCTTCCGCGGCGGACCGTACGGGGGTGACTACAAGTATGCCGTGGATCGCGAGAAGGATTACGGTCCCTATCCGCATCGCGGGCCGGACGAAGGCTATCTCATGGGCGTGCGCAACATCGACCCCGTGAACGGGGGTGGCGACTGGACCTGCACCAAGCCCGAGCACTGGGTGTTTGAAGGCACGGGCATGAAGCAGGGGGACTGCATTCCTGGTATGATCGGGTGGGAATACCACGGTGATGCACCCAAAGACTTGCGCGGATTGGAGATCGTGGCCGCTGGCACAGCCTTCCAAGGTGGAAGCAATCCTCAGCAGTGGCAGGCCGTGATCTTCGACGGGCCGAAGGACAACTTTATCTTTAACGCCTCCACGATCTGGTGGGCGCAGGGCCTGAGCAAGCCGCCGGGCCAGATGCCGGTGTGGAGTCACTACTCACGACCGCATGGAACGGATGCGCGGGTGCAGCGTATAACGGCGAATTTGCTCAAAAAGGCAATCGGAGGTTAGCCCTCCGCGCAACTCACACCAAAATCGCCTTCGCCACCTCGCCGCTCACATCCGTCAGCCGGAAATTCCTTCCTGCATACCGATACGTCAGCCGCTCGTGATTGATGCCCAGCAGATGCAGCACCGTGGCATGCAGATCATGCGTGCCGATGATGCCCGTCTCCGCTGTATTCCCCATTTCATTCGTGCTGCCGTAAGTGAAGCCACCCTTCACGCCGCCACCGGCCATCCACATGGTGTAGCCGCCGCCGTTGTGACCACGACCGTTGTAGGGTTCGTTGTCGTAGCCGCTGCCGCGACCGAATTCGCCGCCCCAGATGATGAGGGTGTCTTTGAGCATGTCGCGCTGTTTGAGATCGGCGATAAGTCCGGCGATGGGTTTGTCGATGGAGGTGCACTGCCGCGCGAGACCCTCTCGAAGGTTGTTATGATGATCCCAGCCAGGGGAGCCAAGCTGGATGAAGCGCACGCCTTTTTCCGCCATGCGGCGGGCCATGAGGCATTGCGTGCCGAAGCGCTCCGTTTCTGACTCGTCGAGCCCGTACATGTCACGGATGTGCTGCGGTTCTTTGTCGAGATCCAGCATTTCAGGCACGCTCGTCTGCATCTTGTAGGCCAGCTCATAGCTCTGGATGATGCCCTCGATCTCCGGATTGCCGGGATCACCACTGAGCAGCTTCCGATTGGCCTTTTGGATGAACTCGATCTGCTTGCGCTGCTGCGCATCACTGAGCCGTCCATTGCTCAAGTCGGGCACTCCACTGCCACCGCTGACGAGGCGCGTGCCTTGGAAGGACGCGGGCAAGAAGGCGCTGCCGTAATTCATCGCACCACCGTCGCCCACGGGATTGATCGTGACGAAGCCCGGCAGATCCTCCGCCTCCGTGCCGAGACCATAGACAATCCACGCGCCCATCGAAGGCCGCACAAAGGTCTCGCTGCCGATGTGCAGCGCCACCGTGGCCATCTGGTGCGCATTGGTCCGCGTCTGCATGCCGTTCAGCAGGCACAGATCATCCGCCTGCTTTGCCAGCTCAGGAAACGCTTCCGAAATCATGATCCCGCTCTTGCCGCGCGGTTTGAATTCAAACGCCGAGCCCATGTATTTCTGCACCTTGTTCGCCTCCGCCTTCGCCAGCTCCGGCTTGTAGTCAAACGTGTCCAGGTGGCTCGGCCCGCCCTGCATGAACATGAAAATCACCCGCTTCGCCTTCGCCGCAAAGTGTGGCGGCTTCGGTGCCAGCGGATTGATCGTCTTCGGCGGTGCTGCTGCATTCGCCCACTGCTGATGCAGCGCATTAAACGCCAGCCAGCCGAAGCCGGTGCTGGTGGATTGGAGTATGGAGCGACGTGTGGTCATATTGAAATTGAAAGGTTAAAACACATATCGAAATTCCGCCGTGCCCAGCAGGGCCTGCACAAGCGTTTGCATATCCAATTCGGCCGCATCGCGAGTTTCTTCGCTGGACGGCTCTCGACCCAGGACAAGTCGATAGACGGCTTTGACATCCTTTCCGCTTTCGCCCGCGATCTCAGCAGACAACTCTTCCACCATCGGGTTGTTCATGAAAAACAAGGCCTGCGGAGCCACCGTGGTGACATCGCGCTGCCCCTTGATCTGCGTGGGTCCAGGGAAGTCAAAGGTGCTGAAGAGTTCAGGAACATTGTCACGCACCACCGGCAGGTAGATCGTGCGATAAGGATCCTCGGGGCTGAGCAATCCACGCGTCACTCCATGCCGTCCTTTACCTCCTGTTCCCACCACCTGAACACCTTCGGGACGCTCAAACGTGAGCTTGCCCGCCAGTTGCAGCAGAGTATCCCGCAGCGGCTCCAATTCGAGGCGCTTGGGATTCATCCGCCAGCGCAGCTTGTTCCCAGCGTCGGGATGTTCAGGATTTCCCGTGCTCGCCAGGCGATACGTGCGACTGAGCATCAGCGTGCGGATCATCTTCTTCACGGACCACCCGCCCTCAACGAAACGAATCGCCAGATGGTCGAGCAATTCCGGATGCGTGGGATCGCTGCCCGTGGTGCCAAAGTCATCCACCGTGCGCACGATGCCCTCGCCAAATAAATGCTGCCACAGGCGGTTCACCGCCACCCGCGAAGTCAGCGGGTGCGTAGCCTGCGTCATCCATTGCGCCAGCTCCAGCCGCCCGGAGGACTTCGCCGGGATCTTCGGCAGCGGGGGCAGAGAAGGCAGGCCGAGCACCCCCCGGTCCGGAGCGGCTTGGCGGTCAAATGGATCACCACCCACCGCGAGTTCGCAGTCCTTGATCTCCCCCTCGATCACGCCCATGCAAAAATGCGGATCGTGATCGTAGCGGACGGTTTCCTTGGGATTGCCCAACGTGCGGATGTCATCCATTGAATGAACGCCCGCAGGTAGTTGTGTGGGCGGGCCCACGGCCTCATCCAGCGCGGTGGGCAAATCCACCAGCGCCTCCGCGCTGACATAGCCACCGCGGGCCTCATCATTGCGGTTCGGCGTGCCAGTGAGCGTGCGGCTGCTGTAAAAGATCCCCGCCAGCGCATAGTAGTCCTTCTGGCTCACCGGCTCGGTTTTGTGATCGTGGCAGCGCGCGCAGCTCAGCGTGAGTCCCAGAAACGCGCGTGACACCACATCGATCTGGTCATCCACCTGATCGAGCAAGTGCTGCTCGTAGTTGCCTTCCTGCAGGTTCATGCTGCCGAGTGCGAGCATGCCCGTGCCGACGATTTGATCGCGGCGCTGGAGAACCGTTTTCGCCGCAAGCAAATCACCCGCGATCTGCTCTGCCAAGAAGCGATTGTAGGGCTTGTCCACGTTGAGCGAATCAATCACCCAGTCCCGATACCGCGCAGCATACAGAAACGGCGCATTCCACACCCGGCCCACGCTGTCCGCATACCGCACCACATCCAGCCAGTGCCGCGCCCACCGTTCGCCAAAACGTTCGCTTAGCAGAAACGCATCCACCACCTTCGCAAACGCCACATCATCCGCCGCTGCATCCTTCACAAAACGCTCCACCTCCTCCTGCGTCGGCGGCAGCCCGCGCAGATCAAACGAAGCCCGGCGGATGAGTGTCACACGCGGGGCATCGCCAATGGGGTGCAGACTGTCTTTTTCCAGCCGTGCGAGAATGAAACGATCAATGTCATCCTTCGGCCATGCGGCGTCTTTGACCGCAGGCACCGCTGGACGCATAATGCGCTGGTAGGACCACGGCGTTGCGTTTTCGTATTTCTCGGAAGCGGGAAGAGGCAGAGCTGAGAGGAATATCGCAGAGACGAGAGCGCCGCAGAGGCATGATCTTCTCAGGCTTGGATGGTGGATGTTCATGGCCGATGGTTGAAAAAGATTGCTTCGCCTCACTACCTGGCCTTGAGCCAGGTGGTCAGCGCTTTCACATTCTGCACGAAATCGAGACTGTAAATCACACCACCGGCGGGTTTGGTTTTCTTGCCGCTCGCATCGCGCATCCAGCCGCGCTCTTCATCGGTCACAGGCCAGGAGCCATCGTTTTTTTGCTCTTTTAAGATCGTTGCGATGTCAGCCTCAGTCGGTGGCGAAGCCCAGCGCTCTTTCTCAACCCGGGGGAAAATCACTGGCTCGCTGCGCTCGATCTTTTGCCAAAACGCCCCCAGCGTCTCCAGCTCGCTGTCCCACTTCCAGCCGTAGTTGGAGGAGGCCTTCGTGTCCGAATAAGTCAGCACAAACCCCTTGCCGCCTTCGCCACGCTCAAAGTACAGCGGCTTGTTGGTCTGCAGCTCATAGTAGCGTGCGATCCTCCCGTCCGGCAGCAGCGACTTGCGCAAATACGCCAGCGCACGCGGCAGCGGAGCCAGGTATCTCTTGTCTCCCGTGGCCGACGCCAGCTTCAGCAGCGCCCACATGGCCGACTGACTTTCGCGTCCACAAATCGCGCTCGGTTCAAAGGCCCGGCTCCACGCCGGGTGCATGTCCGCATCATACTGCTGCGCCCACGCTGGCTGCGAGCCCGGCATCTGCGCCGTGATGAGAAAATCCCCCCCGCGCTTCGCCGCATTCAGACACTTGGCATCACCGCGCAGCTGCCATGCGAGAAGCAGCGTGCTCATCAGCGTTGCGTGCGTGTTGTCGTTGAGCACATAGCACCCGGTGAAATCCTTCGGCCACTTGCGCGGCCAGTCGGCGGGATAACTGCCCGTCTTAATAGGATACATCGCCACCGGTGGCGGCGCACTCGGCCACGAGTCCCAGTTTGCGCTCCATCCACCCGCCGGATACTGCGTGGCCATGATCGCGCTCAGCGCAAACTCCGCCGCCTCCTTGATCTCACCATCCTTGCCACCAAGCGCGTGATCCACCCGCACCAGCAGCCGCGTCGCGGCCTGCGAGACATCATCATCAAACGTGGAGTAGTTGTTCTTGTTCTGGTGCCGCTTCCAGGCATGCCAGCCACCTTCACCCTCCGGCACCTTTTTGCGCTCGACGAGCTTGCCATCTGAATCTCGACGATAAAGCTGCGCCGCCCGGTTCTTCTCATCGAAATGTCCCGCATAATCCCAGCCGCCTGAAGCCAGTTGCGTACGCGATACCGCATGTGCCGCCTCAACCGCCGCCGCGAGACACTTTGCATCCTTCGTCGCTTCGTAAGCATCCAGCATCGCCATGCCGACCGCCGGTGTGCCCGGAGGCTGGATCCAGATCGTGTCCGGCGCGGGAATGCCTTCGGCCTCACGCAGGGCGAAGTCGGCGCTGTATCTATAGACATAGCCGCCATGAGCCGCCGCTTTGGAATGGTAGAAGGAAACAGCCTTGGTGACCGCAGCACGGACTTCAGCAGGAGTCGCTGCCATTGCGAACGACCAAATGCCGAATGCCGAAATGAGAACGACAAACAAATGACGAGGGCCAAATGACGAACCCTGCATTCGGCGGTGGTTGGAGTCTGCGTTCGACATTGGGTGTTATTTCGTCATTCGGATTTACTCATGCGTCATTTGGCCGAAACGCTGCGGCCAGCGCGGTCATGATTGTCCAGCCAATGATCTTTGCGCGCCTCCCGCTCCCGCTCACTCCACCTTGATCCCGACCTTCTTGTTCCCGTTGTCACGCACGGCATCGACGGTGTTGTGAAGTGCGCTCAGCGGGATGTTGTCGTCGCCGGTGACGACGACTTTGGCTGCGGCGTGGTCGGGAAGGAAGGTGCTGAGGTGGCCTCGGAGGCGGCTCATGGAGACTTCTTCTTCACCCACCAACACGGCCTCGCCATTTTTGATCACGCGGAGAGTGATCGTCTCGCTCGAGGTGTCGGACTTGTCGCCGTCGTTGGCTCCCGTTTTCTTGCTGCCTTCACCATCTCGTGCGCCGGTCTTTTTGCCGCCTTCACCATCACGCTCTCCTGTGCGCGGCTTTTCTCCATCGCGGGCACCGGTTTTATTGGTGCTTTCCCCATCGCGTGCACCGGGTTTCTTGGTTCCGCTGTCACCTTCGCGCATGCCGGGCTTCTTGCTGCCTTCGCCCTCACGTTCTCCAGTGCGTGGTTTTTCCCCATCACGAGCGCCAGGTTTCTTCGCTCCGCCTTCGCCGTCACGCATGCCAGGCTTCTTCGTGCCGCCATCACCATCGCGTGCGCCGGTTTTACGAGTGCTTTCACCGTCGCCTGTTCCGGGTTTCTTGGTGCCACCGTCTCCTTCACGTATGCCGGGCTTTTTCGTTCCGCCGTCACCCTCGCGGGTGCGTGCAGGGCTGCCCTCTTCACTTGCGCCGGTCTTGGGCTTTTCAGCTTCGGGAGCGCGCGCGCCCTCACGGCTGCGCTCTTTGGCGGGGACTTGTTTTTCCGCCGCACGCGCGGTGGTAAATGAGTAGCAGACGAGTGTGCTCAGCGTGAGGACGAGCAGCAGTTGCAGTACAGGCTGGCGGGCGGTTGGGTGGGCTATCATATGGATGCGTTGGCGCAGGGTGGGGTGGTTGCGCACGCATGGGGCCAACCCTGCCATGGCCGGTGGTGCGAAAAAGGTTTCCTGAATGCGGAGAAGGGTGTGGCCGTAGTCGAGGCGCTCGGTGGGGGAGAGGAGTGCGAGCACGCCTGCATCGCAGCGGAGTTCGCGGTCTGCCTGAAAGCGTGAGACGACGAACCAGACGAGCGGATTGAACCAATGGAGCGCCTGCACGGCGATGGCGGCCCAGTTCCAGATCAAATCATGCTGCTTCACATGGAGGAGTTCGTGGAGCAGGACGTGGCGGAGGCTGTGTTCGTCAAAGCGTGTCTGCCAATCTTCGGGGAGAAGGATGCTTGGCTGAGCGATACCGACGACGGCGGGGGTGGTGCCTGGTGGCATCAGGATGATACGCGTGGACGGATGGATGCCTGCCTTTTGAGAGAGGCTTGCGATGAGGGCACGGAGGAGGGGCGCGGTGGCGAGTGGGCGCTGGCGGAGAGTGAGATCGAAGCGGCGCTGGCGGTGAAGTGCAGCGGCGAGAACGAAGAGGGTGCCCGTCAGCCAGAGGGCGAGAGCCACTGTGTATGCAGAAAGGATTCCCGCAGATTCAGGGGCAACACGGGTTGAATCAGAAAGAATCTGCGGGTTGCCTGAATCGGTGGGGGAAACGAAAGCTGCGGGAGCGGGGGAAATTTGTGCCACTGCATCCTGCTGAAACCAGGCTCCGAGGCCGAAGCCTGCGGGGATGAAGGCGGGGAGAATTAGCTTGGCCCCGACGAGGAGCCAGAGGCCGATGCGCCATGCGGGACTGAGGCGTGTGCCGAGCATGAGGCGCAGTCCCAGCACGGCGAGGATCAAGAGGCTGGCCTCAAGCGAGGTGCGCAGCAGCCAGTGGAGGAGGGTGTCGGCATTCATGGGATGGGACTACTTTTTGAGTTTTTTCTCAGCCTGATTTAGCACTTCACGCAGCGCGGCGAGGTCATCTTGCGAGACATCTTCACGATCCATGAGCCCGGCGACGAACGGGGTGAGGCGGCCATTGAAGACGCGATCCAGGAAACTGCGGCTCTCTTCGTGCTGGCATTGGTCCTGGGCCACGGCGGGGGTGTAGCGGAACTCGCGGCCCACGGCTTCGACGGCGAGCGCCCCTTTGTCGGTGAGGCGGCGGATGAGGCTTTGCACCGTGCGCGGCTTCCAGTGCAGTCGGCCTTCGAGATCTTTGACGACTTCGGCCAGAGTGCTGGTCCCGCGTTCCCACAGGACCTTCATCACCGTCCATTCGGCATCGGAAATCTTCGGGGCGGGAGGTGTTGGTGTGCGGCGTGCCATGGTCGGATTACAAACGTGATCCACGGATTACGCATGTAATCCAAATGGGCAAGAGCTTTTTTTAAAGAATCTATTTGGTCGCAGGAATTCGAAGAATGGCTTGCCACTGCCTCTTTTCGCAGCACAAAGCATTCACTCATGGAAAAACTCATCGTTCACGGCGGCGCACCTCTTAAGGGCCGCATCAACATCAGCGGTTCAAAGAACTCCTCGCTGCCCATTCTCGCGGCGACGCTGCTCACCAAAGACACCTGCACCATCCGCCGAGTGCCTGATCTCAGCGATACCAACTACATGGTGCGCATCCTCGGAGAACTCGGTGCGGAGGTGGAGCGAGCCAGCGGCGTCGTGGTCGTGAAGGCGGAGAAGATCAAATCCGTCGCGCCTTATGAACTGGTGCGCAAAATGCGTGCCTCCATCTGCGTGCTCGGCCCGCTCACGGGGCGGCTGAAGGAGTGTACGGTTTCTCTGCCGGGTGGTTGCGTCATCGGGGACCGTCCAGTCGATCTCCATCTCAAAGGTCTCGAAGCACTCGGCGCACAGATCCTCGTGGAAGGTGGCGACATTTTTGTGAATGCCAAAAAAGGCTTCAAAGGCGGCCCGATGAATCTCATGGGCAAGCACGGCTCCACCGTGCTCGGCACGGACAATGTCATGATGGCCGCAGTGCTCGCCAAAGGCACCACCACGATTGAAGGCGCAGCCGCTGAGCCGGAGGTCGAAGATCTGGCGAACTTCCTCATCAAGATGGGCGCGAAGATCGAAGGCGCAGGCACGAACCGCATCACCATTGAAGGCGTGAAGGAACTGCATGGCGCAGAGCACATCGTCATTCCTGACCGCATCGAGGCCGGCACCTTCCTCGTGGCTGGCGCGATGCTGGGTGACGGCGTCACCTTGAAGCGTGTCATGCCAGAGCACATGAAGACCATCACGGATGCGCTGATCAAATGCGGCTTCCCCATCGAAATCACCAAGGACAGCATCACCGTCCGGCCCAATCCGAATGCCAAAGGCTTCGATCTTACCACACTCTGCTATCCCGGCTTTCCCACCGACATGCAGGCGCAGATGTGCGCGCTCGCCTGTGTCATCAATGACACCAGCACCATCACTGAAACCATCTTCCCGCAGCGCTTCATGCACTGCGCCGAAATGAAGCGCATGGGAGCCAACATTGATCTCCAGGGTGCTACCGCCCGCATTCGCGGTGGCAGTGTGATGAAGGGCGCTCCTGTGATGGCTTCAGATTTGCGTGCCTCAGCCGCGCTGGTTCTCGCTGGGCTGGTGGCTGAAGGCAAGACCGAGATTCACCGCCTCTATCACATTGATCGTGGTTACGAGCATCTGGATGACAAGCTGGCGGCACTGGGTGCGCAGCTTGAGCGGGTGCAGGATAAGTGAGGGGAGGTCAAAGAGTCGTCAGGAAGTCAAGAGGTCAAGGTGCTGCCCTTGACCCTCCTTGACAAGCCTTGCCCCCTTGACTTCTCCGCTTCCCCCCACCCACTTCCAGGTTCTTGCCACCCGCCGCAAAACCTGAAGAAGGTAACCCAAAGTCTGAATGAACTGCACCTCATGCCAGCGTTTATTCACACATGAGCAACCGTCGCCGCTTCCTGCAATCCCTGTCCGCTCTTGCTGTCGCGCCCTCGTTCGCCGCCGAGCCGCCGTGGAAGCTGAATTACATGCTCGCCTCCGCGATGTATGGGAGCCTCCCACTCGCTGAGATCCTCCCCGAAGTGAAGAAGACCGGTGCCACAGCCATCGAACTCTGGCCCAAGAAACACGGCACGCAGCGCGAGGAGATGGATGCCATCGGCCATGAGAAATTCGCCGCCATGCTCAAGGAACAGGGGCTCAGCTTTGGCGGCAGCACCCGGTATGATCTGGGACCGTTCAAGCTGACGGACGAGATCCCGGTTGTGAAGAAGATGGGTGGCACGTTTGTCGTCACGGGTGGTGCGGGGGACTACAAGGTGTCACCGCAGCAGCTGAAGGTGAATGTGAATGCTTTCGTGGAAAAGATGAAGCCGCATGCTGCGCTGGCTGCGGAGAACGGGGTCACGATTGGCGTTGAGAACCACATCAACAACCTCATCGACACCCCGGACTCACTGCGCTGGCTGGCGGATGGCATTCGCGGCATTCCTGGTATTGGCATCGCACTCGCTCCCTATCATCTGCCACAGGACTCCGCGCTGCTGGCGGATCTCATCAAGCACATCGACCAAAAGATGACCCTCTTTTATGCCTGGGAGTACGGCATGGGCTGCATGAAGGCGATGCCGAAGGATGAGGAACTGCAGCAGATGCCGGGACGTGGTAAGCTCGACTGGAAGCCGCTGCTGATAGCTCTGAAGGACATCCGTTTTAACGGTCCCACGGAAATCTTCATGCACCCCACACCGCGTGGTATTCCGATCATGCCGACAGCGGCGGAGACGACGGCGGAAATCGTGCGGGGCAGAGATTATTTGGATTCAATCGTCACGCAGATGTGATCTCATCAAAAGATGACTTTTAAATTCAAGCATTGGGGACTTTGGATATCGACGGCAGTGATCGTGCTTTTCGCGGTGACTGCTGCCAGATGTGCCAGGCCGACGATTAAGCGCAATGATGTGCCAATGTCGCGTGATGAAGCTCTCAAACAAGGAATCCGTTTCCCTTTGCCGAGCACTGCTCACAACATTCAGATCGCACAATACTCATTTGGATTTGCCTACGAATTACTGGTGCGCTTTGAAGCCCCGGTTTCTGTTTGTGAACAGCATGTCGCTGAGGTTTTGAAATGGGACGAGAAGAACCGGCATGACAAGGGCATGCCGAAGCAAGACGAGTTATCGACCGAAAAAGTTGATCATGTTGGTTACATCGAAAATTCCACGCTCAAGCCAACGCCTTGGTTTGCCCTGGGTACACTCAAGCGAGGACTGCATGTAGGGAAGCCCGGCTGCTCCGTTCCCGAAATTTGGATCGACCAGGAAAAAGGCATTTTCTATTTCAGAGAGACAGATTAACCCACGCAACTACACTCAACCACCACACTACAAACCATGTCCGAAGCCAAAGTCCTTATCATCGTCGGTGACGCCACTGAAACCGTTGACACGCTGTATCCTTTTTACCGCCTCATTGAGGGCGGCTACACGCCGGTGGTGGCTGCGCCGGAAAAACGGAAATACCAGATGGTGCTGCATGAGGTTAAGCCCGGCTGGACCATCACCAAGGAGTGGGAAGGTTACAGCATCGATGCCGACATCGCTTTCAAGGACATCAACCCTGAGGAATACGTCGGTATCTTTTTCAGTGGTGGTCGCGCCCCTGAGTACATTCGTGAAGATGCTGATCTCATCCGCATCACCAAGTGGTTCTGGGAGCAGAAGAAGCCCTGCGCGAGCGTGTGCCATGGCGTGGAAATCCCTGCGCGTGCGGACATTGTGAAAGGCCTGCGCATGGCCACGGTGGCCAAGTGCAAATTTGATCTGGAAATCTGCGGCGGCATCTACGTGAATGAGCCCTGCGTCATCGACCAGCACATGTATTCGGGCCGCACTTATCATGATTCCGGGCATTTCATTGCGCCTTGGATCAAGGCCTTGGATACCGAGCGTGCGAAGATGGGAGTTTAATCGGATTTTGAATGGCCGCAAAGTGACGTAAAAAGCGCAAAAATGAATTCATCAAAACTCTGGACCCTTTTTGCGATCTCTGCGTTATTTTGCGGCCAGCTCCAGGCCCATCCTCTCCAGGCAGAGCCGATCAACCACGCGTTTGTTTACACGTTTGATCAGTTCCACATCCCCGAAGACCCGGACGAGTCGCTGGTAAACGGCGGCCTGCTGCTGCTCGGGGAGCTGAACTGCACCGCCTGCCACGCGGTGCCGAAGTCCTGGGAGGAACGTCTCAAGCCCAAGGCCGGACCTCATCTGGGTGGCGTCGGTTCACGGCTGGATCCCGACACGCTGTGGCTCATGATTCGCAGCCCGCAGTCGCGAAAAAAAGGCACGCAGATGCCGGGTTTGTTTGCAGGCGCGGAAGGCGATGATGAAAAGGTCGAGGCCTTGGTGGAATACCTCAGCAGCCTGAAACAGGACGTCCCGCAGGTGCCCGCCGGGGACGTGGAGCGTGGCAAGGAACTCTATCACAAAGTCGGCTGCGTGGCCTGCCATGAGCCCGCTCAAGACGCGCGTCCCCCGAAGGTCGCGGCAGAAGCCGAGGTCGATAAGCCGGGCAATGCGTCTGTGCCGATTGCTTTGGCGGATGCCTATGCCTTCACCGCCCTTTCGCATTTCCTCAAGCACCCCCTCACGCTCCGCCCTTCAGGCCGCATGCCGGACATGCGCCTCTCAGCCCAGGAGGCCTCGGACATCGCGGCCTATCTGCACATAGGCCGCGTCGCAGAGAAAGCTGAAGCACGTGCCGCTTTAAAAATCCCGCGCCAAGGCGCTGAGAAGGGTCGCAAGATTTTTCAGGAGATGAACTGCGTGGCCTGCCACAAGCTTGATTCACCCGTCACCGCAACAGCCACCCCCACCCAGCCCATGAAAGACCTCTCGGCTGATCTGGGATGTCTCGCGGAAAAGCAGCCCTCCGGCACCCCGCGCTTTGATCTCAACGACCTCGAAAAGCGCGCGCTCAAACTCGCACTGGCCCTGGTGCAGAAAGGGGACGCCCCCAAGCTGACCGCGCACGAAAAAGTGGACTGGCAGATGACGCGGCTGAACTGCTACGCCTGCCATGATCGCGATGGCAAGGGCGGCCCCGAAGACCCCCGCGCGCAGTACTTTGGCGTGAATGATTCTGGTGCTGAGTCGCTGGGGCAACTGGGAAATCTGCCGCCGAATCTCGACAAGGTGGGGCGCAAGCTGACGCGTGGGTGGTTTGAAAAAATCTTGTGGGGCAAGGACGGCAGCGTGCGGCCCTACATGGACACCCGCATGCCGAGCTTTGGCAGCGAGCAGACGGAAATGATGATCGCGTGGCTGAATGCGGCGGATGCTTTGGAGAAGCCGCTTGAGATTGATGTCAGTGGGCTGGCGAAGCACCACCGGGCGGAGGCGGGGCGGCAGCTACTGGGTGCGAAGGGGCTGGCGTGCGTGGCGTGCCATGGACTGAAGGATCGTAAATCGCTGGGGCCTCCGGTGATCCGCCTCACGCATACGGTCGAGCGTTTGCAGCCGGAGTATTTCAAGGAGCTGCTGCTCAATCCGCAGGTGACGCAGCCTGGGACGGTGATGCCGCCGATGTTTGTGGGCCGAAAGAAGGCGGATCAGGAGATCGAAAGCATTTGGACATATCTGCGTGAGGTGGAAGGGCAGTCGCTGCCGGAGGGGCTGATGTCGTCGGCGGATTTTGAACTGAAGCCTGGTAAGGAAAAGCGAGTCATCATCTTCCGAAGCTTCATCGAAGGTGCCGGTTCACATGCGATTGGTGTGGGTTTTCCGGGTGGACTGAATGCGTTGTTTGATGCGAAGACGAGCCGCTGGACGGTGATTTGGAAAGGACGATTCCTGGATGCGATGAGCAACTGGCAGGATCGCTCGATGCCTCCGATCAAGCCGCTGGGGACGAATGTGAAGGAGATGCCTGCGGCGACGGGTGCGCGCGTGTTTGGCGGCTATACCCTGGGCAAGGATGGGGTGCCGACGTTCCGATATCGTGAGGATGGGCAGCAGGTGGAGGACACGCTGCGGGTGGTGAAGGGTGGATTTGAGCGTGTGATCAGCAAAAACGGAAAGCTAACGAAGGAGATCTTGTCATGGTAGGAGCGAAAGTTTTGGGACTGCGGAGAGGCGAGGGAAGTCCTGCCTTGATGAGGGTGTTTGGATTTGTCGCTTCGCTGGGGCGATGGGTGGGCGAGAGTTTCGTGGCGTGTCGGAAAGCGGTGCTGAAGGGCACCGCACTCCGGGACGCTCTCGCGCTTTTGTTGATGGCATCTTCAGTGGTGGCGCAGGAGCAGGCTGAGTACTACAGGACTGAAACCTATGAGCTGCCGAAGGGCGTGAATTTTGAGGCGAGCGGTATCGCGGTGCTGCCGGATGGCAGGCTGGCGGTGGGACTGCGCAAGGGTGAGGTGTGGATCGCGCAGAATCCGGGGGATGTGGCGAAGCCGGAGTTCAAGCTGTTTGCGAGCGGGCTGCATGAGATCCTGGGACTGGCCTGGCATGAGGGGGCGCTGTATGCGACGCAGCGTTCTGAGGTGACGAAGCTGCGGGATGTGGATGGCGATGGCAAGGCGGATGAGTATCTCAGCGCAGCCACGGGCTGGGGGGTGTCGGGGGCTTACCATGAGTATGCGTATGGGCCGGTGTTTGATGCGGCGGGGAATCTGTACACCTCGCTCAATTCCAGCATGGGCAAGGCTTGGAAGGGTGCGGGCGATGAGGAGAAGCATCCGCTGTGGCGCGGCTGGGTGGTGCGCACGACGCCGGAGGGCAAACTGGAGCCGTGGTGCGCGGGATTTCGCAGTCCGTGTGGCATTGGCCAGAATGCGGAGGGGGATATTTTTATCACGGATCAGCAGGGCAACTGGATGCCGACGACGCCGCTGATGCATGCGCGCAAGGGGGCGTACTTTTCACATGCGGAATCCATCCCTGATGCGATGCGGCCGGAGTCGCCGGTGAAGATCGCGGCGAAGCAGCCGGATGGGATCACGGTGGCTGAGGCGATGAAGACGGTGCAGGGGTACACGCCGCCTGCGGTGTGGCTGCCGTATGTGAAGATGGGGCAGAGCGGCACGGGGATCGCCTGTGATAAAAGCGGCGGTAAGTTTGGGCCGTTTGAGAAGCAGATGTTTCTCGGGGAGTTTGTGCTGAGCGGGGTGAATCGTGTGTTTTTGGAGAAGGTGGGCGGCGAGTATCAAGGGGCGTGTTTTCCGTTTGTGGATGGGCTGCAATGCGCGGCGCTGGGGCTGAATTTTTTGCAGGATGGATCGCTGGTGGTCGGGCAGTCGAATCGTGGGTGGAACAGCAAGGGGAATCGGCCGTTTGGTTTGCAGCGGGTGGTGTGGACGAAGAAGACGCCGCTGGAGGTGGAGAAGATGGAACTGACGAAAGCGGGGTTTCGCTTTACGTTTACGCTGCCGGTGGACACGGCAAGTGTGGGTGAGCTGACGGGGCAGAGCTACACGTATCCGTTTCAGAGCAAGTATGGTGGGGATGAGCTGGATGCGAAGCCGCTCAGTATTTCAAGCGCGAAGCTATCTGAGGATGGGCTGGTGCTGGAGGTGGCCTGTGGGGAGCTGCGCACCGGCTACGTGCATGAGTTTGAGCTGCCAAAGCTCAAGGCGAAAGATGGGACGATGCTGTGGCATCGCATGGCCTATTATACGGTGAACAAGCTTCTTGCTGACTGAACTCGGTCAAAAAGATCTGGCTTTTGATTAGTCGCTTCGGGTAAAAGAGGCTCATGAAATTCTGGAAATGGGTGCTGCCATGCCTTGGGCTGCTGGCTCTGCGGAGTTTGCTTTCCCAGGGCGTGCCGGAGGTTCGTCGTGGGATTTACCGGGGCAGGGAAATCCAGTTTCCGCGTGATGCGCGTCAGTTCAATGGCTGGCGACACTTCGGGCAGAATGCGCCGCTGTGGAAGGTGTCTGAGGAACTGCCGGAGGATGTTTTTACCTTTGCGCGGCTGTGCTATCCGTTTCGGCGTGGTTTGCGATGGACGGCGGATTATCCGGAGGCTGATTTGAATTTTTCGTTTCGTCTTCATCAGCTCACTTCGGTGGAGGTGAATCCGTATCCGGTGATTCTTGATATTGAAGTGGAGCAGCTGCGGCACCATCCGCTGATTTATGTCTCTGAACCAGGGAACATGGACATCAGTGCTGAGCAGGCGCGGGTGCTGCGTGAGTATATGCTCAACGGTGGCTTTCTGCTGCTGGATGATTTCTGGGGCGGGGATGAGTGGAAGGGGTTTGAGCCGGTGTTTAAGAAGATCTGGCCGGACAGGGGCTACGAGGAATTGAAGCCGGAGCATCCCATTTTTCACTGTGTGTTTGATCTGCCGTCACCGCCGCAGGTGCACAGCAATGTATACTGGGAGGAGATGCGCAAGCATGGCAAAACGAACATGCGCAATGAGATCCGGACGGACTCGGCGACGCCGCGATTTCGGGCTGTGTTTGATGATCGTGGCCGCATGGTGATGCTGATCTGCCTGAACAATGATCTGGGCGATGGGTGGGAGCAGGAGCAGAGTGATCCGTGGTATTTTAGCAACGTGTCGGAGAAGCATGCGTATCCGCTGGGCATTAACATTGTGTTTTATGCGCTGACGCATTAGAGCGTCTGGAGTGGTGGCGTGATGGGTGGAAGATTTGTGTGAAGCGAGGTGAGGTGGGTACGCTTGTCGGTCTGGGGTGGTTGGGGGGCGCTGATCGACAGACAGGAGTGTCCTATTACATTAACGGCAATTCGCTCTGTTTTACCTGTATAAATGAGGTTCTACGCAGTTCTTTTTGCAGATTAATACATCTGTTTTATACTTCCTCGACTCAATCCCCGTCGGACAACTCGTCGATTTGTACTGCATCATCGACCTCGATCTTCGAATGAGTGCCGCCACCATTACGCAGTCTGATTTTGACGTTCGAGTATCGGGGTTTCTCGACCACAGCATCCTAATTCACATCGAACTCCACAGAGGTTAGCGTCATGTGGCTGAGTTCGCCAAAGTGTTTGCCTATCAATGCACGGCATCTGACCCGCCCGGATGGCGGTGGCTTCGGGGTTCCTCGCCTGCTTTTGGATCTCTTACTCCAGCTCTTGGGGCGGCAGCCTTGCCTTCCTTCACTGCTTCGGTAGCCCTCACCTTCCCGGCGACCTCAGGCTAATGCCAGCAGGCTTCGAGCGCGGTGTCAGCACTCGCTTTTAAAGCCCTCTTCATGCGCTCAACGAGCTTCTTCACCTCAGGCCGCACCGGCGTATCATCTGGAGCCAAGAGGGGGTGACAACAATGAGGAGAAGTGAAACGATTTTTATGCGCTCAAGACCCAGCCGGATCGAGCGTCGCAGTGCAGGCGGCTCGAATAGTAACTCTCTTTTCCAACTTATAGCGTGCTCTCTTTATTCATACAACCGCACCGTGCGGGCCATGTTGCCGAACATGTGATAGATCACGCTGCCGGGTGTGCCGCCGTAGGTGAAGCCTCGGACGGTGTAGCTGGGGGCGTCGTGATGGAAGTCATGCCAGCTTTGGCCGCCATCGGTGCTGCGGAGGATCCCTTTGCCACCATGCAGGGTGCTCATGAGCATGATCTCGGGCTTCACGGGGTCGATGTAGAGCGGGCCGCTGTCGAACGCGACGAGTTCAGTCCAGGTTTGACCGGCGTCGGTGCTTTTGAGGAGGTTCGCCGGACGTGCGCCTTTGTAGCTCCAGTAGTTTTCGTGCTGGCCGTCGGAGATAAAGAGCGTGCTTTCTTCCTTCGGATGATGAGCCATGCCGTCGATGCCATCGGCTGCATGGGCGACGGCCCAGGTCTCGCCGTGATCATGGCTGGCGTAGAGGCCGGTGCGCTTGAGGCATTGCAGATACACATGCTGGCCGCTGGGGCTGGTCATGAGACTGAGGGCGTTCTTGGTTTTCAGCGTGTGCTTCCACGTCTGGCCGCCATCGCTGCTTTTGAAAACGCCGAGCTGGTAGTTGCAAAGGTGCATCACCTCCGGGTTCGAGGGATCGAAGCACAAATCGCCCATCTCGCTGTCGTCGAGCCACTTGCCCCACTCGCCGCCGAACTGCTCCTTAAGGTCGAGCACGAGCTTCCAAGTCTCGCCGCCGTCATCGCTGCGGTGCAGACGCGGATGCCGCGTGCCTCCGTGGCCGTGAATGATGGCAAACCAAGTCTTCGACAACTTCGGATGCGCTTTGACGACGCTGCCGTCGTGGTTTTGCCACTTGTCATTCCACCACTCGGGCTGGATGCGCATGGGCTGCCATGAAGCACCGCCATCGTTGGTTTTGAAGACACCTTGATCCAGCGCGGCGACCATCGTCTGCTTTGGATCGTGCGGGCTTATGGCGGGGCCTTGGAAGTAGCAGAGCACTTGCAGGCCCGTGGTGCTGCCGGTCCAGCTCACGCCGTCATCCGTGCTGCGACACATGAGCGAGCTGTCGCACTTCAGCCACGTTTTGCCATCGGCAGTGACGGTGAGTGTGCTGCATTTGCCTTCGGGCGATGCATGGCGGTTCATGCCGGGATAGCTGCCGCGATCCCAATGCGTCTCGATGCGATGCCGCGTCCACGTAGCGCCCCAATCGTTGCTCACGACGAGCTGGCCCAGTGACCAGAGCATGACTTTTCCCTCCTTTGAAACCGCGAGACCACCCGCGAAACGCGTTTCCGGCTCCCACTGATGAGGCGACTCTTTAACGACGATGAAAGTGCTGCCGCTATCGCTGCTGCGATGCAGTTTGCCCGTCGAATCAAACGCGAAGACGCCACCACCTGTTGGCGCGGCGCGCGCGGTGAGGATGATGCTGTCTGGCAAGGCCATGCTCCAGGTCTTGCCGCCATCTTTGGAGATCGCGAGGCCCGGAGATGGCCGACATGCGACGCAAAGTGTGCCATCGGCGAGGAAGAAAGGAAACGCGGGTGTATAGGACGAATTCTTCGCGATGGGGGGCGCAGTTAGTTCACTCCAAGACGCACCGTGATCGTGAGAGACACGCAGGATACTATCGTGATCCAGAGCATGTACACTGCCATCCGCTGAAACGGCGATGGTATGACCGATGCCGGGTGTTTTGTCATCGCCGATAGCAGGTGGTTTGCCATAAACGGCCTGCCATTTCACACCGCCATCGTGACTGGCCCAGATCATGTTGCAGGTGCCCCAGTAGAGATGCTGCGGGTTTTTTGGGTCGATGGCAAACTGCCGGCCACGCGAAGCGATTTGTTTGCGAGCCATGACACCACGCTCGACATCGGCAGACATTTTTCTCCACGTCAAACCGGCGTCTTGGGAGCGAAACAGGCCGGACAAATCCGTCATCGCCCAAACTTCCTGGGGATTCGTCGGATGTGCGACCACATCCTCGATCCAACCACCGCCTCCCGGGCCAAAAGGATGCCAGGTGGAGTTTTCCGCTTTGAGGAGTGAGGTGAGCAGAAATAGGAAGAGGAAGCGCATGGGGGGTGTAAAACGCCCGATTTTCGCAAAGGTGTCTCAGCAATCGGCTGATACAGCCTTCTTTACTGGCGGGCATGCCCACAGCAACGTCAGCCCGCGCTGTCCATCAGCACCCACCCCAGCGGCAGCGGGCATTGCAGATCAATGGAGAGATAAGCCGGACCAGCGATCACCATGATCAAGCCACTCACACGCACCAGTGGCTGGTAGCGCTGCAAATCCCGCGAAATGGCCCAAAAGAGGAAGCACAGCTTTAACCGAGTGCCATTCATGTCGGGCAACAAGGCACCCGACAGACCGGTAAGCATGAGTGCAGTCATCAGGCGCAGCGTTCAGAGCTGCACGCGAGGGCGCGGAAGGCGGGTGGTGGACATCAGCTGCGTCTTATCGTGTCGTCATCGGTCCCATTTTCACGACTTCGAGGTCTTTTCCCTTCACTTTGCGGATGGGCAGCAGTTCTTCGTGATTCCAACGATCATCCGGTGCGCCGCTGATGAACCAATCGCCGCCGTTGTCTGCCAAAATCATGCCGTGGGTCTTGAGGCCATCGAGGATCACTTTGGCGGCTCCAGTGAACTTGCTGGTGTCAAAGTCTGCTTTGAGTCGCACACGCATGCCCATCGGCGGCAGGTTTTCATCCTTGTGCGGACTGGCGAAGTGCGTGGCAGGAGGCACATAGGCGCGACGTGATTTTTTGACCGTGAAACGCAGCGCATGTGTGAGCTTCTTCGCGCCGCAGATTTCGTCGTAGCGGGCGAGTCCGGGCAAAATGGGCAACCCCGCCGCATCAGCGCTCGTCCAGCCCGCGGGGCGTGGTTTCGGTGCTTTGAGATCGAAAACGGCTCCGCTGCTCGCCTTCCAACTTTTGCCGCCATCGAGTGGGAAGGAATGAAACAGCTCGTAGAGCTTCCAGTTGTCCTTATCGAGCACCAGCACATGGCGGTCGCCCTCCGCCTGCGGACCGCCTTCGATGTGAGCTTGCGGAGGGATCGGATACGGGCCGGGATCACTCTCATCCGCGTATTCAAAGGTGATGGGCACCTTCGGCTGATCGCCGCTCACGACGTAGTAAGGAATGCCGCCCGGCTGTCCCTTCCAGACGATGCCAAAGTCTTCATGCAAGCCCGTCTCCACACCGATGGAGGCAATGATGGCATCGCTGAGCGGATCGACCTCATCCTTCGACACATCGCGGTTCCATTCATCATCGGCAGGCATGAGCAAAGCACCACCGAGATCGGCATTGGGTCCTGGCTGGAGCTGCTGCTGCTGGGCGAAGGCACAGAGGGTGAATGTGCTGAGGATGAGGATTTGCGTTTTCATCGTGGATTAGGGAGCGATGGCACCGCTGGTATTCTGAGTGCGAGTCTTGCCCTGAAAATCGGTAGGCAGGAGATGTTTCGGATCGGCGTGGTCGAGTTTCGCATCGCGGGCGGGAGTGGCGTCGTGCTTGCTGCCATCGAGGCTGACATTGGGGAAGTCCGCGAAGCCGCGGCCTTTCACGCAGCCGTCTTTGGGACCATCGCCAAAGACGACGTTGCCGCTGCTGATGACAGCTGCGTTGCCGTTGGCGTAGTGCAGGGCATTGGCATCACGGGAGTAGAGGATATTGTTGGCCAGGATCATGCCTTCGCGGCCATTCCATGAGCCGCCGCGAAATGCATGGGCGCTGTTGAGGATGGTGTTGTGGATGACTTGGAGGTTCAGCGTCTTGCCCTGATGATCGGTGCTGGCGAAACCGGCACCTGCGCCGTTGATGAGCACGTTGTTGCGCACGATGGCCTCGCCCTGAACCTGCATGACGTTGTCGGCGCTGTTGTAGCAGAGATTGCGCTCGATGATGTTCACGGGCTTGCCTGCGGTGCCATAGACGGTGATGCAGGGATACTGCGTGTCGTGGATGTGGTTCTCGGCGATGAGGTTGCCCCAGGAGCCTTGCTTCACCTCGATGCCGTCGCCTTGATCACCTCGGCAATCGTGGATGTGATTCAGCGCGATGACGCTCTCGCTCATGATGTGATCGCCGTTGTTCGCGCCGAGATACATGCCTTCGGCGTGACCGGCTCCATGATGGATGTGATTGCGTGTGAGATGCAGGTGATTCGTATCCGCGCTGTTGGCACTGAGGCAAACCTGGCCGGTGTGGTGGATGTGGCATTGGTCGATCCAGAGGTGGCTGCAATGCCCGAGCCTCATGCCGTGACTGCCGCCGGTGAACTCGATGCCGCGCAGACAAAGATAACTCACCGGGCCGCCCTGACCGATGTTGATGACGTTTTGTTGGTCATCGGGCCGCGTGATGATGACCTTCGCCTCTTTCGCCGCGACAATCCAGATCGGCGCGTCCGCCGTGCCGCTGACCTGGATGTCCCACATGCGGTCCACACTGTAAGTGCCGCTGGCGAGTTCGAGCCTGTCGCCTGGCTGCAAGGCCGCCACGGCCTTCACCAGTGCGGCACCATTCGTGTTGTTGTGTTGAATGAGACGCTGCGGCGGGATCGCCGCCCACGCTGGATCATAGCTAGCAGCTTGCAGGGTTTGTAGCAGGCAGAGCGTGGCAAAGAGTAGTTGGATGGTTCTCATTTTATGGGATCGGGGTTCATGGCGCATAGCCCAGACTCAGCCAGTCGGGGGTGATGGCGGTCTTGATCGGCATTGGCAAAGCGTAGGGGCTTGCCGTTGCTGAGTGGGTGGATGACTCGAAGGGCGACGGTGTGGCTGGTGAGCTTTGACTCGGCGTCGAGTTGGACGGACCCCTTTCGGGCAGTGTCTCCGGGGAGCATGCCGGTGAGCTTCCAATCGACGGGCCAGCGTTGGGTGATGCTGCCCTTTTCATTGATGGCGGGTAGAACCAACGGTGCTCTTCTTTGCCTGTGTCGAGCGTGCCCCAAGCAAAGGAATCATCATGGTAGTCGAAGGGCTTTTCGGCATTGCTGGCGAGGTCTTCGCGGTTAGGGCCCACAGGATAGCGGAGCAACACGGGCGTCTTTTTGAAGGCTTTTGCATACGCAGCGAGCACACGCTTCCGCGTTTTCTCGGAGGCAAAGAGATCCTCGCGCGGATAGGTGTGCCACTCTCCCCATGAACCGAGCAGACCGGCAGTGATGTAGCCGATGCGGGCATCGCCATCGTAGCGCTTACCGAGCGCTGCGATTAAGACCTCCATCGCACCGATCAGCCGCTCGTCTTCATAGCCGGGTGTGTAGCAGATCTTTTCGCGCGGCTTCTTTTCCGTTTCCGTCCATTCGGTGATTTTGACACCCTGATCACGCAGGAACTTCGGCAGCCCTGACTTCTGATCTGGATACTCGATCCAGACTCGAAACACGGCCTGATTGCCCCGCGAGACGATTCCATTCAGCAGCTTTTCAAAAGGTTGCCAAACAAAGCTGTCAACTCCCTTCATGAGGTCGCTGAAGCGCACATAGTTGAATTCCAGACTGTGCGGAAAACACCCAGACTCCGGCTCCGCATACGGCACCAGTCCCTTGAGCGGATTGTCCGCTGGCGATGGCCCTGGAGCCAGCTTGACCGGTGCCGCCGTGAGGCAAAGCGTGGAAAGGAACAGAACAAGCGCGGTCTTCATGCAAGGATGGATCAAGGCTTCGCGATTGGCCCGATGTAGTCGGTGGCGATCACGATGTCATCAAACCATACGCGGTTCAGCATAGGCGGACTTTCCACCTTGTTCTGCTGGTAAGCGTTTATCGCCCTCCGCATGGTCACCAGCAGTGCCCTGCGGCCAATTCGTCAGCGGATTGTAGCCGCCGAGTCCGCTGAAGTGATGCAGGTAAGGCGCATCTTCCGCGAACTTCACATAGAAGCGTGAGAACACCTTGGGCTGGATAGGATTAAGCCGCTTGAACAAATGCCCGCCCGTGTTCTCGCCAAGCGTGGCGGTGACTTGAAGGCATTGGGTCCCCACACTTGCCGCTGGATGATCGCTGACGAGTTTGAGCACACGACCGTCTTTATTCTCCATTTCGTTCCAGCGAGGTTTGACCTCGTCGAGAGCACCGACCTCAAAATTCTCCGCGAGCAGCACTGAAGGATGTTTTTCGATGCCGGAGTCGCCGGGATTTTTTTTGGAGATGCCGTGGCCTTGCGGCAGTGGATCGAGTGCGTTGGCAATCGTCGAGAAGGTGAGGAAGAGCAAGTAACGCATGGTCCAGAACGAATGAGATTCAAACCTGTGCGAGCTTTACTGTTGGCGTTGGGTGTATGGCGTGACGGTTTGGGCGCTGGATCTCGCGAGCGAGGCATTGAAGAAGCGATTTACCATCTGTGAAATGGGCGATGGCTTGGCGCTCATTCCACTGGCGGCGGAGTTTCTGCAACGGGCGCACATAGGGATGCGGCGTGACGGCATGCGCAAGAGCAGTGTGCTTGCGAAGGATGTGGCTCACGCGTGTTGCATTTCCAGGGAGTGGCTCTGAGGCGGCCTCGGTGCATGTCTCCGTATTTTCAAAAATGGCGGTCACATTGCCGCCGTCCTCAGAGGTGAATGTGGTGACGACTTGTAAACCCGCGCGGCGTCCAGCCTGGGCGAGTGTGGCGGCATTGAAGTTGTAAAGATGCGCTTGGTGAAAACGGCTGGAGGGCCAGATGCACTGACTTTCCACATTCGGCACCTCGACGTAAAGCAGGCCGCCTTCGCGAAGCCACTGGGAAGCTTGTCTGAAGGCCCCGACCGGATGCTCCAGATGCTCGGCGACGTGGAAGAGCGTGACGAGATCCAGGCTGCGCGGCTCTACCTGCGCCTCCGCGAAGCCGCCGATCTGCACTGGGATGCCGAGCACATCACGCGAGTATTCGGCGTAGCCGATGTTTGGCTCGATGCCGCGCGCCTCATGGCCGAGCTCACGCAGGATGAAAACGAGCTCGCCGCCGCCGGAGCCAAAGTCGAGCACGCTCGATTCGGGTGCGAGCAAAGGAACGAGGTGGCGCATGCGTTCCTGCGCGACTTTTCCAGCGCGATAGGTGTGCTTCAGACGTGGCTGCCAGGCCTGCTTGTAGGCTACACGGTAGCCCTCGCGATAAAAGTCATCGATCTGGTTG
Organism: Prosthecobacter sp.; assembly: GCF_029946185.1. Taxonomy (GTDB): domain Bacteria; phylum Verrucomicrobiota; class Verrucomicrobiia; order Verrucomicrobiales; family Verrucomicrobiaceae; genus Prosthecobacter. Next base: position 20,197 of record NZ_JAQSEA010000085.1, on the reverse strand, counting down.
GTATTGGGCCGTGGATCGGAGAAAACGAGGCCGCAATCTTCACACAACATGGTGCGGAGAGGCTGACCATCGCGGTCCTTAGCTGCCACTTGGGTGAAATGGTTGCTGTGGCAAAGTTCGCAATGCTGGACGGGCGTGGTACTCAGTTTATGGAGAGGCATGAGGTTGGCTGCTGTAATGAAAGACAGGGGAATGGGTTCACGGATGGGCGATCGCGGCCTATTTTTTCATCTTTTTTAAGTAGGTACGCTCTAAACCTGACAGTGATGGTGGTGTGGTTCACTTGATGGCTAGATCGTGCTCCACCGTTACTTTTTGCCAGACTGAAGTGATCATCTTGTAGGCTGCGGGCGGCAGGATAACCCCATGAATAAGCAGGCGGTGTATTTCACGCGCTGTTACCATGTCCATGTCGTAGTACCACCTTTCTCCCAGCATGCCATTCACATCAGTGAAGGCAATGTGACCGACCTGGCTGCCTTCCGAGTGCTTAACGGCGGCAATCAAAGCGAACACGACCCATGCCTGCCGGACTGTCTCAACCTCAAAGCCGGGCTCCTCAAACAGGGGGCGCTCGCTACCAATGAAAATGCCCATCCGCCCTTTGGAATCACGCACACCATGAGGCCAAATGAGTGAAGCGTGACTGACGACTGACATCATTTCAACCATGCGACGGGAGATATTCTCCAAGCGGTGGAGTTCAATGCGGTTCAGCGGAATATCGGCACGGTCCAGGGATGAACCAAATGCATTCACGTTTGTGGAGTGCAGTGCCATCAAGACTGTTGCAAGGCATGACAGGGCCTTTGAATGGTTATAGTGGATCTTCATGATTGGATAAGGGTGAGAATTTCAAGATGTTCCGTCAGCCGCGATGCATGGCCTTCACCCCGCGAGCCGCTCCATTGAGCCTGCGGGCGTTCAGGGCACGGGTTGCCAGAGTTTTGCGAACGGAACTGGAGAGCTTCAGCAACGCCTCATCAAAGGTGTGGCCGGTGCTGCGGGCCAGCACGTCCGGCCCGGGGATTCCAAGTGCCATGGACAGGTGGTAACGCGGAGCGGAATCCGCCAGATGCTCCACGCGGACGACGGCGCGGGAGACAGGCTTCAGTGCGGCGAACTGCTCGAGCGTTTGATGGATCTGAGATTCCCATTGGGTGCGAGGATCGCAGCCGAACCAGTCGAGTTGAATAATCATGAGCGTGTTTGTTGGTGTGGAGTGGAAAAGGATGCCGACAGGAGCCGCCAAGGTTTTTTCACGTTGGGTCGGGCCCGGCTGTCTCCTGTCGGCGGTTGCGACAGCGTCAGGTGTTCTGGGGAAGCCAGTTCCAGGTGCTGTAACATGGATGCTCCTCGTTTTGAGCCGATTTGATTTCATAGCTGCTGCAGGAGGAGAGCAGGCCGGCGAGGAGGAGAAAGAGGGCAAGGCGTGTTTTCATCGAAGGCGTTGTGTTGTTGTTTCCGAACTAACGAATGCTGCCATGTGCCTGTGACCGCGCCAATGAGCATGTTGTCTGGACGAGTCTCAGCAATCTGCTGAAAGGCTCTCAGGCCGGCTCACACGGCGGAATTGCGCACCACGCGCACACCTCGGTTCCAGAGCAGCTCAATGCCGCGATGGGCCTCGTGAATGATGAGATACTCGTGGATGTTTTCAGCGGTGAGCAGTCCGACGAGCACACCGTGCTTCAGAACGGGCATGGCGGTCTCATCGTCTCCCCGGTTACGCAGCAGCAGATCATCGAGCATCTCGTCCTCATTCAACATGGGCACATCCGTGCGCATGAAGGTGATGACATTTGTCTCCAGTGGGCTGGTTTGCATGGCGCGCAGCAGGGCGGCATGGGAGAGCATGCCAATGAGATGCCCGCGCTTCATCACTGGATAGTCACGCTGCTCACCGGAGAGCATGAGCGCGGCCATTTCCTGAAGCGTGGTGCTGGAGGTCACGGTGTGAAAGTTCGTCACCATGGCATCGTGCACGCTCGCACCGGAGACGACGGATCTCACCTGCGCCAGAGCGGACTCCTGGGTCGCGCCGGACCAAACAAACACGGCGATCAGGATGAGCACCGGGTTCGTAAATACGCCGTAGATGGCAAACAGAATCGCCATGACCTTCCCCACCTTGGCGGCAAGGAGCGTGGCTCGTGCATAGTCCATTTTAATCGCCAGCACGGCACGCAGCACACGCCCACCATCCATCGGAAAAGCTGGCAGCATATTGAAAAGCACAAGACCGATGTTCACCGCCAGCAGTCGCTCGACCATTCCACCATCAGCAATGCCAAGGGTGCCAAGTGGCTCCCAGGCATGAGCCAGCGTGAGCCATGCGGCCAGACCAAGCGAGATGACGACATTCACCGCCGGCCCGGCCACTGCCACGAGCAGTTCTTGAGAGGGCTTTTCCGGCATTCGCTCCAGCCGCGCCACGCCGCCGATGGGCAGCAGCGTGATGTCATGCGTGCCCACGCCAAAGCGCCGCGCCATCAGCACATGCCCATACTCATGCAGCAGCACGCAGAAAAAAAGCAGCGCAAAGAACAGCGCACCACCAAGCGCTGCTGCGAGGCTGCGCTCCGGCATCCAGTGGGCGAATCCGATCACCGCGAGCAGCAAGAGAAAGGTGAAGTGAACGAATACATCGACACCGAGGAAGCGACCGAGCTTGAAGGACCATTTCATAAGTGTTGGGGAGTGTGTTTTGAATCAGCCTTTGCGGATCAGTCGTGCTACCAGCGCCGTCCAGCCAGTCTGGTGCGAGGCCCCGCAGCCACGGCCGGTGTCGGCATGGAAAAACTCGTGGAAGAGCACGAGGTCCTTCCATGCCGGATCGCTCGCGTAGCGTTCGTCACCACCGTGACAGGGGCGATGACCCTTGGCATCCGGTTCAAAGAGCCGCGTCATGCGGCGGGCAGTCTCGTGCGCGGCCTCCAGCAGCGTCACGCGATTTCCGCTGCCCGTGGGCAGTTCCACGGTGAAGTCTTCGCCATAGAAGTGGTGGTAACGTTCCAGCGCCTCGATGAGCAGGTAGGTGATGGGAAACCAAACCGGGCCGCGCCAGTTGGAGTTCCCGCCAAACATGTGGCTGTCACTCTCGCCGGGCACATAGCGCACCACTTTGTGCTCGCCCTGCACATGAAGTGTGAAGGGATGCGCCTCGTGATAGCGCGAGAGCGAACGGATGCCGTAGGGCGATAAAAACTCACGTTCATCGAGCAGGTAAGCCAGCAGCCGCTCCAGCCGCTTTCGGGAGGGAATCGCCAGCAAGCGATGGCCGTGCGCACCTCCGCGCTGGCAGTAGCTCACATGCACCGCGAGGTCACAGCGATGAGCGAGGAACCAGTCCATGCGTTTTTTAAAGCCCGGCAGCGCCATGATGCGTTCTTCGTCCAGCAACTCCACCGCGATGAGCGGCAGCAGGCCGACGAGCGAGCGCGTGCGCAGCGGCACGGGTGGCTTTCCATCATCGAGAATCTGGTCGTAATAAAAACCGTCCTCCTCATCCCACAGTCCCTGGCCACCGAGATGGTTGATGGCATCCACGATCTGCACGAAGTGCTCGAAGAATTTCGACGCCATGTCCTCGTAAGCTGAGTTCACACTTCCATCTGGCCGCCGCGCCAGCTCCAGCGCCATGTTCAACATCGTCAGCGCATAAAAGGCCATCCAAGCGGTGCCATCCGCCTGCTCGAGCCTTTGTCCCTCTGGTAGTGCGGTGCTGCGATCAAAGATGCCGATGTTATCCAGACCCAGGAAACCGCCTGCGAAGAGATTCCGCCCCTCGCTGTCTTTGCGGTTCACCCACCAGGTGAAGTTGAGGAGCAGCTTCTGAAAGCAGCGTTCCAGGAACTCGCGGTCACGCTCACCCGCAGGGGCAGTGATCTTGTAAATGCGCCAGCAGGCCCAGGCGTGCACGGGCGGGTTCACATCGCTAAATTTCCACTCGTAGGCCGGGATCTGGCCGTTTGGATGCAGATACCATTCGCGAAGGAAGAGCAGCATCTGGTCTTTGGCGAAATCTGGGTCCGTCTCCGCGAATGGCAGCATGTGAAACGCCGTGTCCCAGGCCGCGAACCAGGGGTACTCCCACTTGTCTGGCATGGAGAGAATGTCCCGGGCGAAAAGATGCTTCCAGTTCCGGTTCCGCCCGCTCCAGCGAGCCTCCGGCGGTACTGGAAACGCCGGATCACCCTCCAGCCAGTCTTGCACGACGTATTGATAAAACTGCTTCGTCCAAAGCAGCCCCGCATGTGCCTGCCGCTGGATTTGAGCATGCACCGGATTCGCTTCGACAATCGTCGCGTAAAATTCGTCAGCCTCGTCAATCCGGCCAGCAAACAACGCACTCGATTTAACCGCAGGATTCGATCCATCAACGCACAGCCTCAAATCCAGCGTCACCGAGCCTCCAGCCGGAATGACCATCGAATAGTGCGCGGCGGCCTTCGTGCCCATTTGGGCCGGATTCACCGCTCCGACCTCTTTTTCGACCACATGGCGGTGAAACGCATCTTTGGTGAATGCTGAGGCATTGGGCGATCCGAAGAGCTTCTCGTGATTCGTCTCGTTTTCCGTGAAAAGCCACTGCGGAGCCGTCCCATCGCTCGCTGGAGCCGCGTAGAGCCTATAGAGTCCCAAATCCTCCACGATGTCCGATTCCAAGCCGCGATGGTCGATCTCCAGCACCTCACCATTGAGGCTCAGGCAAGGCTTTGCGGCGGCTTTTTGCCATGACCACACATTGCGAAACCAAATCGTCGGCAGCACGTCCAGCGGCGCGTCCGCGGGACCACGATTGTGGATCGTCACGCGAATGGCGATGTCCTCCGGCCCAGCCTTCGCATACTCCACAAAGATATCAAAGTAGCGCCCCTCATCAAACACACCGGTGTCAGCCAGATCAAACTCCGCATCTGCCAGACCGCGACGGCGGTTCTCCTCCACCAGCCGCTCATAGGGAAACTCTGCCTGCGGGTATTTGTAGAGCCCCTTCATGTAGGAATGCGTCGGCGTGGAGTCCAGGTAGTAGTACAGCTCCTTCACATCCTCCCCGTGGTTCCCCTCCGGCCCGCTGAGTCCAAAGAGACGTTCCTTCAAAATCGGATCGCGATGATTCCACAGCGCCAGCGCGAAGCAGAGCCGGCATTGCCAGTCCGTGCTGCCCATGAGTCCGTCCTCCCCCCAGCGATAGGCTCGTGACCTAGCCTGCTCATGCGGGAAGCTGCGCCATGCATCACCCGTGGCGGAGTAATCCTCCCGCACCGTGCCCCACTGCCTTTCGGAGAGGTAAGGCCCCCAGCGTTTCCAGTGAGCGGCGCGTGTTTTGTCCTCGATGAGGCGGTGATGTTCGGCGGTGGTTGCTGTCGGCATGATGAAAAGTGAAATTTAGCCCCCAGTCTCAAAGCCGGGATAAAGCGTCATGCCGCCATCAACGAAGAGCGTGATGCCGTGGACATAGTCGCTTTGATCCGAGGCCAGCCACACGGCGGCGCGACCGATCTCCTCCGCCTCGCCGATGCGTTTCTGCGGGATGAGTTTGAGCAGGTCATTGCAGGCCTCGCGGGTGCTCCAAGCGGCGGTGTTGATGGGGGTGCGTATGGCTCCTGGGGCGATGCTGTTCACGCGGATGCGCCTCGGGGCCACCTCCTGTGCGAGGCTTTTCATCAGCAGCATGAGGCCGCCCTTCGACGCGGCGTAGTTCACATGCCCGGCCCAGGGGATGACCTCATGCACGGAGCTGATGCAGATGATTTTGCCTGCGGCGCAGGAGAGCGCGGGTTTGACCCCCTGCTTCGTGAAGAGGCGCACAGCCTCCTGGGCGCATAAAAAGGGGCCGGTGAGGTTCACATCCATTACGCGCTGCCATTGATGCAGGGTGAGATCCTCAAACGCCGCGTCGAGCTGGACGCCCGCGTTGTTCACCAGGATGTCGAGGCCGCCAAACTCATCCACCGTGCGCTCAAACATGACGCGCACCTGCTGTGGGTCAGACACGTCCGCCGGCACGGTGATGGCGCGCGTGCCACAGCGCCGCACCTCCTCAGCCACTTCGAGAGCCTTGTCCGGCTGGCCGAAGAAATTGATGACCACATTCGCCCCCGCTTGACCGAGCGCGATGGCGATGGCACGCCCGATGCCGGATGAAGCGCCGGTGACCAGCGCGGTCTGGTCTTTCAGCAGCTTCAAGGCGTGACAGGAAGGTGGCGGCGGTTCAGCCGATGGCTGAGGAGTAGATGCAGTCGGCGGACTCATTTGGAAAAGAGCATGTTCAGGCTTTCTGGGCGTATGCGGAGAGCATTCCCTGCGCCACCGAGGTGAGCTGATGCAGCGCATGTTGAAAGCTATGCCCACGCCCATGCGCCAGCACATCCGGCCCGGGCATTGACAGCATCAGCGTCAGATGAAAGGGCTCGGCAGACGCCTCCTCTTCCTCGACCCGCAAGCTAGCGCGAGCAATGGGCTTGATCTCAGAGAGCATGTGCAAGGTTTGATGAATCTGGATTTCCCTGGCCGCATCAGGCGTGCAGCCGAACCATTCAAGTTTAGTGATCATAACGTGTGATTTTTCGCGTGTTGAAGCAGGTCTAGGTCTTCAGTTGTTCTTTGGATACGGATGCCAAGTGCTGTAACAGGGGTGGTCGTCCCCCATGACGGAGGTGAGTTTGTAATGGCTGCATGAACTGAGCACTGCGGCGGTGATGGCTAGAATGAGGAGGCGTGTTTTCACTGGGTGCGTTTGGGGGTGGATTTAGTTTTCTTGACGACTGATTTTGCGACAGGTGCCGCGTTCAGAGTGGTTTCACGCGCTGCTTTCTCATCAGCAGCCTGGATGACCTGCTTTTCAGCGGACAGCCAGAAGTCGATCTCTTTGCCAGAGGGCCGGTCTGCTTGAAGCCAGAGATGGTAGGCGATATCTCGCACTTGCTGAATTTGCTCCGGACTCATAGCTGTTTGATTTTGATTCATGATCTGGTGGATGGTGAGAGGGATGTTTTCGGGCTGCTTCACATCTTCAGGTTCGGGAACAGCGCCAGGGGCGTGATGAAACCGGTCGTTGATAAGACGGAGAATGGATTGGCGGCTTGGCGGATGATGGATGTCTGCGCAGCAGATGAGGCTGGCTTGCCATCGCGCCGCCCACTGCTGTAGTTCCACGCAGAGTGTGCTGATGCGCGTGCCGGGTGAGTGGGCATCTGGCTCGAGGGCGAGGACCAAGGCTCTGTTCTTGTGCTGCTGGCAGATGATGGAATCCAGCCATCGCTTGATATGTTCTGGCAACGGCTCGCCGCTGGAAGTAGCTACGATGATAACGTCCGCCTTTGTACCGATACGGACTGACATCGCGCGGATGTCGAGAGCGGCCACCAGCTTTTCAAAAGTCCACGCACTGAAGGACATCCGCAGATCAAATCGAAAGGATTGATGCAGCCATGTGAACGCGTGATTCACCTGCATTTCCGCCTGGTAGCCATCATGAATAGCGATGACGGAAAAAGGGGCAATGGTATTATCCCTGGCGCGTGGCGTTGTGTTTATGGTTGGTCCACCGTTTTCCATGAAGGGGATCATGTCCTGTCATGCTCCCCCCCTCAATTGGCAGACTTGCCCTGCGATTCTCAGCAACGGGCTGAGTGCTTTTCAGCCCTGTTCCGCCGCCCAGCGCGTGGCGTGGTGGATGAGTTCGGTGGCATTACGAATGCTGAGCTTTTGGCGGATGTGCATTCGATGTGTGTCCACGGTCTTGATGCTAAGGTGCAGCATTCTGGCGATCTCGTGCGGCTCCTTGCCCTGACCTAGAAGGCGATACACCTCGAACTCACGATCTGTTAGCGTGGAGACGGAGGCCGCGCCGCTTTTGGTGCCTGAGAGCGCATCAAGAATGAGCGCGGCCATGCGCTCGCTCACGGCAATGCCGCCGCTGAGCACTTTGCGGATGGCGTGGATGATTTTTCCCGGCCCTTCTTGCTTCATGATGTAACCGCGACCACCTGCCCGGATGACTCGCTCGGCGTAAAGCGTCTCGTCGTGCATGGAAATCACGAGCAACGGCGTCCGCGGCGCGATGGCGCGGATGTCCTTCAGCAATTCGAGGCCGCCTTTGCCGGGAATGCTCATGTCCAGCAACACGAGGTCGGGCTGGAGCTTTTCAACGGCCTGCATGGCCTGCGCGGCATCGTGCGCCTCGCCGCAGACGGTGAGTTCAGCCTCCAGGTTCACAAGGCCGGTCAAGCCGGCGCGGAAGATCGGATGATCATCGACGATGAGGACGCGCTTTTGGGCGGCTGTGTCAGGGGTGGTTTTCTTCGGCATGGCTGAGTGTTGATGGAAATTGGCAGGTGACCACGACGCCTTTTCTGCGCCCGCTTTCGACTTTCAGCGTACCGCCGGTCATTTCGGCACGGTAGCGCATGATGCGCAGGCCCATGCCTTCGGTCTTTGCCGGAGATTGCAGGCCGCCGCCATCATCGGTGATGGTCAAAGTGGACTTGGTAAGGCGGATTCGAATGGTTGCGGCCCTGCCGTGCTTCACGGCGTTGCTCACGGCTTCCTGGGCGATGCGGTAGAGGTGCATCATCGCGGGTTCGCTTTCGATTTGGACGGCCTCACGGCCTTCAAAGCGGCATCTCACGCCAAACAGCTCGCTGGACTGCGCGGCGAGGTTTTCCAGCGCACGCGCAAAGCCGCCCTGCTCCGGTGCCACGGGGTGTAGGCCGCGGGCGAGGCCGCGCGTGTGGGCGAGCGCCTTTTGCAGCAGCCCGCCGATCTTTTTCACCTCGGCATGACGCGGTGATTTTTCGGCCTCCAGGGTGCGCTGGAGCACTTCCGCCATCATCCACGCGCCTGCGAGCTGCTGGCCCAGATCATCATGCAGATCCTGGCCGATGCGGCGCTGCTCGCGTTCGCTGATCTCCAAAATCTCTGCTTCAAGCTGCCGCCGCGCCACGATCTGCTCCATCAGCTCCGCGGTGCGCTGCTGCACACGTTGCTCCAGTTCGGCATTGAGCAGACGGATCGTTTGTTCGGCGGTTTTGCGCTCGGTGATGTCCGTGATGTCGATGATGATGAGGGTGCCCTCAGGCGTCTCCACCTGGCTGAGACTGATCTCCATCGGGAACTCGCCGCCGTCTTTGCGCAGCCCGGCCAGCTCCATCCCACGAAACCGCTCCGCATGCACCGGGAGTGCCAGGAAGTCCGCGCGCAGCTTGCCAAAGCGGTGGCGCTCCTGCAGGGGGAGCAGCAGCTCGAAGCCCGTGCCGATCATGGCCTTGCGCGGGATGCCGAAGAGGCTTTCCGCACGTGCGTTGGCCAGCCACACGAGGCCCTGCGCATCGAGGATGACGAACCCATCCGGTGCGGCCTCCAGCAGGCGGTCAAATATGCGCCGGCCCACGTTTTGCTGCGTGATGTCGCGGGAGATTTTGGAGAAGCCGGCCAAGTGGCCCGCCGCATCCATCAGCGGGGAGATGGAGAGCGAGATGTCGATGACGCGCCCGTCTTTGCGAACGCGCTGCGTCTCGTAATGCTCGATGCGCTTTCCCCGGCGGATGCAGCGGCGGAAGAAGGCCTCATCATCCGCCGCCTCCGGCGGGCGCAGGATCGACACCGGCCTCCCGACGGCTTCTGCGGCGGAGTATTGAAAAATCCGCTCTGCTCCGGCATTCCACGTCTGGATCACGCCACCAAGATCAAGCGTGATGATGGCGTCGTCTGAGTTCTCCACCACGGCGGCCAGACGCTTGCGCGTGGCCTCCGCCGCCTCTCGCTCCGTAATGTCGCGTGCGATGCCGCCGATCTGATAGGGCTTGCCGTTCTTGCGGCCCAGAATGATGCCGCGATCCGCCAGCCAGCGCACCTCGCCATTCTTGCCGATGACGCGGTAGTGCGCCTCGTAGTCGGCCTTTTCGCCACTGAACCACTGACGCAGCGCCTCACGCACGGCCTTGCGGTCCTCGGGATGGATGCCATCCTCCCACAAGCGCGGCTTCTTTTGCAAAGCCGCCACCCCATGCCCCCATATGCGCTCAAACGCCGGGCTTACATAGGTAAAGCGGGCTGGATCGAGTTCCTTAAACCACAGCACATCACCAATGTTCTCGACGAGCAGACGGAAGCGGGCTTCATCGGGGAGCGCAGAGGTCATACGTGCGGATAATGGGGATCAAAATTGCCAGCGCAGATTCAGCGCCCCGAAGGGAGCCGACTCCAGCGTTTCATTCGCCAACACGTTGTTGTTTCCATCGCGAAGTTCAAGCTCGCCGCCGACATTCATACCGGCGCGCAGGGAGATCGAGAAGCGGTCGGTGGCCTGATAAATCACCGATGCGGCCGTCTGCCAGCCATTCAGCTCGACGCGATTCACATTAGGATCTTCCACATCCCACGAGCCACCGCTCGGATAAGCACTGAGGCTCAGTGTGACGCGATCCGTGGCACGCCAGCCGAGCACCACAAAAGGTGGCGTGACCTGCACGATGAACGGGTCTGGCTTCCAGATGAATCCGAGCGCCGGAACGATCATGCCTTCCTGTGCTCCATACTGGGCGAAGAAGCCGCCCGCGAGGCTGAACGTGTCCGTGAAGCTATAGCCCATCAGCCCGAGCGCGGAGACTTCAAAGTCATCCAAGGACAGGCCCTGGAAATCCGTGCCGATGCCCGGCGTGAAGAAGCCCAGGCCCCACCAGCGCGACTGCTCCGGCCGCCAGAACAGGCTCACCTGCGCCTCCAGCGTGTGCAGCGTCTCGCGTTGCAGACCGAGGAAGCCATTGAAGTCCAGCTCGCTCAGATTGTAGCTCAGCGAGGCGCTCAGGCGCAAGGCATTCACCTTCTTCGTCCACAGTGGTAAAATCGTGCGCACCTCCATGAAGTCGAGCCCACCCGGCAGGTTCGCAAAGTCCTGCGTGTCGATGAAGGTCGTGTCCACCATGTAGCCCGGTCTTCCAAACCCAAACGCCGCCGGATCGATGAGATCGACGGAGCGTGCTTTGGTATCAGGGCTGGTTTGAGCGGAAAGGCTGAGGCCAGTGGCGCAGAAGAGGAGGGTGAGTTTTTTGAGATGGGTTTTCATGGGGGGATGTGTGACAGCTGGCAGACTACGCGGCAGCGAGTGCGGCGGACTTGCTTTTCGATCATCACGAACACGGCAGCCAAGACGCCGGTCGTCTTCGAGAACAAAGCCCAGCATGGCAGACGTCCCACACCTTGCCATCAGCGAACGGCTGAGATGCCCGCAGCGGCATTCGTGGATTCAAGTGGGAGGTGGGGATATCCCTTTGGTTTTTTGAGTTCGCCAACTATCAAGTCATCACTCACCACACTTCACTTGGAATTTCTAACCGGCCTGAGAATGCCGATTTTGACGCTCTTAGTTTACTTCAGGAGTGGTGAGGTCGGCAGCGCATAGCAGGCTGCTTCGGAGCTATTGCGCAGCAGCAGCTTATCGCCGACGACCACAGGATGATTCCAGGTCTTGCCTTGGAGGGCTTGAAAGGAGGTGATCTCCTGGTGGCCCGTTGGATCGGCTTGCAGCAAGACCACCCGACCGTTCTCGGCAGAGATCAGGATCTGATTCCATGATTCAAGCAGCAGGCCCTGGCCTTTGCCATAGCGCCCGTCCTTCCACACTCGCGTGCCGGTCTTGAGATCGACGCAGCTATAGACGGAACCGTCAATGCCATAGAGGTAACCTTGGTGGGCGATCAGCTCGCTGAAGTCGGTCTTCATCTGCATCGAGGTCCAGAGTTCGTAAGCCACGAGCTGATCCTCTTTTCTGCTGAGGCGGATGGCGCGTGTGCCCTCCGAATTGGGCGTGGGTATCAGGATGACATCTTCGCCGATGACCGTGGGTTGCAGGGCGCGGTATCGGCTGTAGCTCCACTCGTAGTTCAGCCGCACTTTGCCGGTCGCCGGATCGAGCAGGAGCAATCCGTCGTTGGTAAGCATGAGCACGGATTCTTCTCCGAGCACCTTGCTGAGCTGTGGCGAGCTGTAGGAGTCGGCACCGCAGGCTGCGGACCATCTCACCTGCCCGGTGGCGGCATCGAAGGCCATGATTCCATGATCGCCAGCACCGCCAGCGAAGATGATGACGAGCGAGTTTGTCACCAGCGGCGATGCGGAGTAGCCCCAGTTCGGCAGTTCGCGACCGGCGAGTTTTTTGAAGTCCTGCTGCCAGACGACTTCGCCTGTGCTCGCCTTCAATCGTATCAACACGCCCGTGGCACTCGTGACAAACACCGCGCCATCCGCTAGTGTCGGCGTCGCTCGTGGTCCTGGGCCGCCCATCGTATCATCGAAGCGTGCTTCACGCTGGTGGGTCCACATTTCATCACCCGTGGCGACATCGTAGCAGGCGACGGTCTCGTAGGCGCCGCGCTGCTCCTGCGTGAAGGCGAATGAACCCGCGACTGCGAAGGAGGACCACCCCGCACCGACGGGCCGCTTCCAGAGCAGCTTCGGCGGATTCGTTTCCCAATTCGTCATGAACTTCGGAGTTATCACATGCCCCATGCGGTCCGCGCCACGCAGGCCCGGCCACTCAGCCGTGGCGATGGCTGACTCAATGGCAGCACCTGCGCCTGAGGGCTTTGCTGGAGCCGCTTTGTCTGGAGTCCACGAATCCGTGGCCGAAGCAGCCCAACGTGCTTTCATTTCAAAAGCGTAATCACCTGCGAGGCCCTGATTTTGCAGCAGGAGCGTGGTGGACATCGCCAGCATAGCCCAGAGCAGGATGGCAAAGACGCGCGGCCTTGGCTGCTTTCGACGGTTCGCCAAGGCGCTCAGGCCGAATGCGATCATACCGAGTGGCAGCGTCAGGTAGCTGGTGACGGGGCCGCGCATCGTGGGATGACTCAGCATCACGATGACTGCCGCCGTGATGATGAACCCAAAGAACGCAGTTGCCTTCTCACGCCCCGTAGCACGGCTTCCTGTCAGCCACCAGATCAGCATCAGCAGGCTGCCCAGCATCGGGAAGAATACTGGCACCGGCCAATAACGACTGCTGGCACCTTCGATAAAGATGGGCACATAACGGCACAGCACGATGAAGGCGATCAGGATCACGGCAGGCCATAGCCGCAGTGGCTGGTGCAAAGAAGGTGGGGGGGGCGGCTCAGATGACATAGCGAGTTAAGTTCAGAGCTACTCGGAGCGAGGCGTGGCCTCGATCAAAAATTATAGCGCAGGTTCACTGCGGCGAACGGCGCTGCATCCAGATCTTCAGTGGCGATGGCATTGTTGTTGCCGTCGCGCAGTTCCAACTCGCCACCCACATTGAGACCTGCTCGCACGGAGAAGGTCACATGCTCCGTGAGTTTATATTGTACGGAGGCTGCTGTCTGCCAGCCGGAGAGCGTGATGCGGTTCACATTCGGACCCTCGACATCCCATGAGCCACCACTGGGATAAGCGCTGAGGTTAAGGGTCAGGCGCTCGGTTGCTTTCCAGCCTATGACGGCAAAAGGAGGTGTCAGCTGCACAACGAATGGTCCCGGCTGCCAGATAAAGCCGAGCGCGGGTCCGACCATAGCGTCTCCCGCACCGTATTGACCAAACACACCACCGGCTAGGCTGAAGGTCTCAGTAAAGCGGTAGTTCAGCAATCCGAGACCGGCGATCTCCAAGTCATCTGCCGAGATGCCTTGGAAGTCCGTGCCGAGGCCCGGTGTCAAAAAACCAAATACCGACCAACGTGAATGCTCTGGACGCCAGAACATCGTGATCTGGGCTTGGATCGTGTGGAGGCTTTCGTTTTGAAGACCCGCAAAGCCATTGAAATCCAACTCCGTGAGTGTGTAACCGATGGAACCCGCGATGAGGAAATCGCCAAACTTTTTGGCCCCAACCGGTGCGATGGTGCGCAGCTCAAAAAAATCCAGACCACCTGGGCGATTCGAGAAGTCCTGAGTATCCATGAATGTGGCGTCCATTATGAATCCAGGCTGACCCACGCCGAAAGCTGCAGGGTCGATGAAACCAGCACGTTTCGTGGTTGTGGTGGTCTCAGAAGTCTGAGCATGTAGCAAGGTGGCTTTGTCTAGAAAGAGACAAACCGTGAGAAGGAGGATGGAACTGGATTTCATGAGCGATTAAATATTTGAATGACCGGGTTGAAAAACCGGCTTTTTTCCGCCTAGGCCGACAACCTGGATTCAACTAAATATCCGAAGCTCGATTTTTTTTCGCTGACGTTAAACTCACGCATCAAGGCCTTCGGCGCTTTGCTTCACAACGTTCCACCAGGTGCTCATAGCCGCGATGAGACGGCATGGAGTGCGGCGGGTGTGACGCCCTTCTTGGGCAGGACAGGCGACCGAGTCTCCCCAACGCCCTGCTCGCACACCTCCCGCCCAAAACGGTGTGGCGCTGCGCTTTCCACCCCGTTCCAAGACGCTGCTGCGCTCCCGCGGCCCGAATGGTGAAAGCCCTGCGCCCTCATGAAATGAGGTTGTGAATCGTCCGACAGCAGGGCATTCTGTGGCGCCCCAAAACAGTCAATCACTCCGACATTTCATCACTCCGACATTCCAGCACTCATCATGGACCCCTCTCTCATTCTCCTCATCACTTTGAAGGTCATCGTCGGCCTTGGCATTTTAAACGTGTGGCTGCTCCGCTCGGGTAAATCCACCGCGTATCGCGGTGGCGCTGCTAAAACGCTTCGGGCCGAGTTTGCCACCTATGGATTACCCTCCTGGTCTTTTGTGGTGATTGGTGTGCTGAAGGTCGCGCTCGCTTTGGCGCTGCTGGCTTCGATTCAGTATCCAAGTGCCAGTCAGCCAGCAGCCATCGGACTCGGACTGCTCATGCTGGGTGCGTTTGTCATGCATCTCAAAGTGAAAGACCCCATGTCGAAAGCGCTGCCAAGTCTTGCAGTGCTCGCGATGTGCACTGCCATCGTGCTGCTCTGAGTTTAACTGTGGGTCAGAACCCCGCCACCGCAAGGTAGGCGTTCAGTGCCAGATAAAGCAGCGCGGGCAGCGTCTGGAGCAGGCTGTCCTGAATTCGAATCCGCACTCCGACGGCGACGAGCATCATCAAAGCCAGGCCTGCGGCAGCCAACTGCCCCATCCAAGGTTGACTCATTCCTGCCAGCAAACCTACCGTGGCCGCCAATTGCAGCCCACCCACCAAACGGAGTTGCGGCCCGAAGCGGTAGCGCTCGAACTCACGCTGGATGTAGGGCGAGACAAAGCAGGACACACCATAGGCGCCGAAGGAGAGGGCGGAGAAAACGATCAGGGCAGCATTCAATGGTTGAGCCTAGCATCATGAGAGTGGGGATACAAGGCTGTCTGGCTTTTGAAGATCAATCGCCCAACTCAGTCACGACGTTGCATCGTCGTGCTCGTAAATTGCGCTTTTAGGTCAGCACGTTTTGTCGAAGACGATGGATGCAGTCGCCACGCGAATATAAAAAACTAAACTTTGTATCCCTGTGAGCACCCCTCTCGTTTTCAACCATGCCGCTTTGAGCGGCACCAACATCAAGCCACCCATGAAAAAACTACTCGTCATCGCAGCCGCCGTGCTGTCCATCACTCCGCTCATCACTACCACTGCGAAAGCAGCTGATGAAACGGTTGTCGCTATTGCTGCAGGCAATGCAGACTTCTCCACCCTCGTCGCCGCCGTGAAAGCTGCGGGCCTCGTGGATACCCTCAACGGAGCAGGTCCGTTCACCATCTTCGCCCCAACCAACGCCGCGTTTGAAAAGCTGCCCAAAGGAACCGTCGAAGACCTGCTCAAGCCTGAAAACAAGGAGAAGCTCACAGCGGTCCTTACCTACCACGTCGTCGCTGGCAAAGTGATGGCCGCTGACGTGAAGACCGGCATGGTCAAGACCGTGCAGGGTGGCGAGCTTGATGTGAAAGTCGCGGACGGTGGCGTCACGGTCAATGGAGCCAAGGTCGTGAAGACAGACATCGTCGGAAGCAACGGCGTGATCCACGTCATCGATACAGTCGTGCTGCCAAAGTAATTCAGCGAACGCGAATCGAATGAAGACATCTACTGCCCAGGGCGAAAGCTCTGGGCAGTTCTTTTGTGCTGCAGCAATCATCTCTAAAGACAAAGAGAGGCGGAACTAAAAAGAGCGGGAGCATACTGTATCCAATGACGAACACTTATACGATGACACCAGCCACACATTCAAAGACGATGAAGCATGTCCTTATCCTCGGCGGCGGGTTTGCGGGTTTGGAATGCGCCAAGCGGATGCGCGATGAAAACATCCGCGTCACCTTGGTGGATCGCTGGAATCACCACCTTTTCCAGCCCCTGCTCTATCAAGTGGCCTCGGGAGCACTGGCCATGGCAGAGATCGCCCAGCCGCTGCGCAGCATCCTCTCCAGTCACAAAAACGTGGCCACCCTCATGGATGATGTCGTTCACATCGACCTCCCCAACAAACAAGTGCAGCTCAAAGGACGCGTGCTCGACTACGACTTCCTCGTCATCGCGCTGGGTGCCAAAACGAGCTTCTTTGGTCACGACGACTGGGCGCAGCACACGCTCGGTCTCAAGAGCCTCGACGATGCGATGGCGATCCGCAAAAAAGTGCTGCTCGCCTTTGAGGAGGCGGAGTCCGCCCCGGATGCAGCGGTAGCCGAAAAGTTGCTCACCATGGTCGTTGTCGGGGGCGGCCCCACTGGTGTGGAAATGGCTGGATCATTGGCTGAGCTGGCCCAGCGGGTGCTCAAAGACGACTTCCGCCACATCGACCCCACACGGGCGAAGGTTCATCTCATTGAAGCCGGACCGAAATTGCTTCCCATGTTTCCCGGTGGACTTCCTGACTACACCCGAGAGCGCCTGGAATCCATGGGCGTCACGGTTCATCTCAACTGCCCCGTCAAAGAAGTCGGTGAGGGCTACGTCATCGCCGGAGATCAGCGCATTGACAGTGGCATCATCATTTGGGGTGCAGGTGTCGAGGCGAGCGCGGTGTCACGCACCCTGGCCGGTGTCACGCTCGATCGTGCCGGCCGCATCGAAGTGCTGCCAGACTTGAGCCTTCCCGGTCATCCCGAAGTCTTCGCTGCTGGCGACATCGTGGCTTTGACAGACAAAAATGGCATCAAAGTGCCCGGCGTCTCTCCGGCGGCGATTCAGATGGGCTCATTCATTGCGCACAGCATCCAAAACAAACCCGTCAGCAGTACACGCCCGGCCTTTGCCTATTGGGACAAAGGCAGCATGGCGACCATCGGGCGCAGTGCCGCCGTGGTCAGCTTTGCAGGCGTGCAGATGCGCGGATTCATCGCCTGGCTGATGTGGCTCTTTGTGCATCTGGTCTTCCTCATGAATATGCGCAACCGCGTCTCTGTTTTCCTGCATTGGGCCTGGTCCTACTGCACCTGGCAGCGCGGTGCGCGCGTCATCCAGTCGTCGAGGGACTCTTGATGAATCCTAACATTTCCCCCGACATCATCTTACCCATCCCCACATGCCAACGATGGACCTCGAATTTATTCGGGAGGTTAGAAAACCGCAGAGCCCCGCCTCCACCACTCATCTCTCGCGGTGCCAAAGCTCTGAATAAAGAGTGATGGCATCCCGCCATCATTGGTTTGAACATGCATGGCGGGATCATCCTCGCGGTGACGTGTCGTGTGTGCATTTCAGTCATCACGAGGTGGCTCGGTCACAGCGAAGTTCAGCTTGAATTCTCCGTTCGACCAGCTTGCCACGGCTCGTGTTGACCAGATAGGCTCCGGGCTTCATCCGGGCAATGGTGGCGACATTGAGCAGATGATGCGTCTCCGGCATGAGTGGCAGATGCAGGCTCACCACGACACTCTCCGCCAGCAGTGTTTCCACGCTGGTGTAGCTGACCCCATGCTCCGCCGCCCATTCAAGCATCGGCTGCGGATCATGCGCGAGGACACGGCAGCCGAAGCCCCGAAAAATCTGCGCTGTCACACGCCCGATCTTGCCAGTGCCGAAGATTCCGGCGGTCTTGCCATGCAGATCAAAACCGACTGCAACGCAGTGCAGCATTATGGAATACAACAGGAGTGTCTGTCGTACTTCAGAGGGTGCGCCTAGCGACTTTACTCAAACCTCACTTCTCCGGCACGGTGAGGGTGTCCCCGGCTTCGAGGGGTTTGGTGATGGTGTGGGAGAGATCGAGCACGATGGTGCGGGGGGCGAGTTTGGGGCCGCGTTTGAGTGCGGCTTGCGTGGGGTCGGCGCGGTCGGTGAGGCCTTGGGCTTGGTCGAGGAGGTCTTGGATGGTCATGCCGGGCTTGAAGGGGTAGGCGCCCTGGCGTTTGACCTGGCCGTAGATGACGACCGAGGGGGCGGCGGGCTGGGAGATGAGGGGTTCTTTGTCGATGGTGATGGGCTTGCCGGGCTCGACGGTGTTGGCCTGGATGATGAAGAAGACGAGGTCCTTCGTTTTGGGCATGCGGCTGGTGAGCGGGGCGGCGGCTGGGCTGCCGAGGCCGCCGAAGACGATGCTCTGGCCGGACTTCAGGTGGAAGCTGGCGGTGGTCTTCATCGAATGGAAGATGGGTTGCTGGATCTTGTTTTCGGAGACGACTTTGCCTGATTGGGTGATGGGGGTGCCGTAGTCGATGAAGCCTTCGAAGCTGGTGACTTCGGGGGTGACGGTGAGGTCGATGTCGTCTTGGTAGGCCAAGGTGGGTGTGACTTCCATGCGGACGCCGACGGGTTTCATTTCAAAGGCGGTGGGTGTGGTGGGGATGATGGGCTGGTCTTGGGTGGCCTGTTTGGGTGGATCAAATTCGGTGGGGTAGATGAACTCGCGCATGACTTCCATGGTGGCTTTTTGGCCGCTGCGTGTTGTCACGGAGGGTGCGCTCATGAGATCGACGCCTTTTTGCTGGCTGAGTTTGCGCAGGAGGTTTTGGGTTTGTTCTCCATTGAGGATGCCGAGGTTTTGCAGGGTGGGATTGCTGGCATCGAGGGTGAGGCCGGCTTCTGCGAGGATGGGCGAGTCCATGGGAATGCTGATGAAGCGGCTGGAGATCCTGATCTGCGGCTGGGCGGTGGGGTCGGGTTTGCGGCAGGCGGTGAGTCCGGCGAGGGTGAAGGCGGCGGCGAGGGCGGGCAGCAGGAGGGTGAGCTTTTGCAGGTGGGAGTAGGTGTGGCGGCTGCGGTTGGGGTGGATGAGATTGGCGAGGCGCTGGTGCATGGCTTTGGCGCTGGCGGAAACGGACATGGCGAGGGCGAGTGGGAGCCAGGGGCGGGAGGTGGTGCCGAGGGATGCGACGGCAGCGAGGAGTTCTTCGGCGAAGTCGGCGGCGGTTTGTGTGCTGTGGGAGAGGGCGAGATCATCGCAGGCCTGCTCACGGGAGCGGTGGCTGGCGCGCAGCATGAGCCAGGCGAGGGGGTGGAACCAGAGCAGCAGCGCGGCGAGTGTGGTGAGGAGGGTGACGAGGATGTCTCCGCGTGCGATGTGGGCGAGTTCGTGCCGGAGGACGAGGCGGAGGCGTGTCTCTGACCAGGTGGTTGACTGCTCGGGCAGGAGGACGGTTTTGTGGGCGAGGCCCCAGGTCATGGGGACGTGGCAGCGGGGGCTGATGCGCAGGCTGGTATGTGGTAGTGGGAGATGGTAGGCGGCGGCGGCTTCCTGAAAGATGCGCTGGATGTCCGGGGACTGAACGGGGTGTGAGGATTCGCGCAGGCGGCGCAGGGTGAGGGCTGAGAAGGCGAGGGTGAGTGCTCCGGCGCTGATGCCGGTGAGCCAGAGCAGGGCCCACAGCGGGGAAGGGGGCGGCGTAGGTCTCGCCACCGACACATGCACCACGGACTCCACCGTGGGCGGGACGTCTCTTTGGTTGAGGACCACGGTCGTCTCCAGGCCGCCCGCTGGCTTCACATCGGCAGGCTGCGGGCTCCATGGGATGCGCCATGCGGGAGCGACAAAGCTGCACAGCATCACCACCGGGATCAGCATGAGCGCTGAAGCCAGAATGAAGTGCCGTCGCGCTGCGGAGAGGCGGGGCAGGCAGGCGGTGACTGCGGCGGTGATAGCGAGGAGCAGGGTGGTGTGCAGGGTGACATCGAGAAGCCAGCCCGGTGTGGAGGAAAGGAGGTGCTGGGTGCTCATGGGATGGGTGCGTGTGGGCTGGGGAGGCAGTGAGAAGACAATGAACCGCAGAGGGTGGGCGGACGCAGATGCCTGATTGAGGAAGGGGGTCCTATGGTGTGAATCGGAGGGGCT
>NZ_JAQSEA010000084.1 GCF_029946185.1 Prosthecobacter sp. | reverse complement strand
AAAGCGGAGCAGGAGCAGCGCCTATTCAGAACCGGCACCAGCGCCGATACCGCAGACCTGCGGCCCCTGCATCATGCGCTTGTTCCTTGTCAGCTCACATTCAAACCCCAGTAACGAACATGAGATCAAGCCGCCATTACTCCCTCGAAGCCTACATCGCCAAAATGTCCAGGGACGACGCCAAAGCACACCGCGAAATGGACCATGCCCCCGCACCCAAAGGAGCGCATGCCGGCAAGGAGGTCACCAACACAGCAAGACCGCTGCCGGACGAGGCCCCACTGCACGCTAGAAAACGTGCCGCGCATACAAAACGCCATTCCTCCGCGAAGCGATCAGCCAACAGCTTCTCGGACACGGTCTGCAAATCACAGTTTGCGTGTTGCAGCGGGCAGGCGGCTTCATCCGAATAGGTGAGGATGAAGCCGTCACCATGGCAGCCCGTCGTGTTCCGGAACAAGCCGCCCGGTATTCGATCAAATTTTTTGCCCCATCTCACCGCTTCACACCAGGCACGCGGAAAATCTTCCCCGTGTAGGGGCACTGCACCTCCGAGCCAGCCGGGATATCGCTCACGTCCACCATCTGGCTTTTATCGGTATAGGGGCTGTACACAAAGCCGCGGCGGCCGGAGACCGCGATGCCATAAGGCAGGTCGCGATCTCGCACCGCAGGGGTGGCCGCAGGCGTCAGCGGCGGCACCGTCTCCATGTGCGCAGGCTCGCGTTTGAGGTGATGCACCGGAGCGGCCGACCGCAAGGACCTCGGGCTGGCATCCACAAAATCTTGCGGCAAATAGAAGAGCTTCTGGGTGAAGGGGCACACCACCAGTCTGCCGGGCCGGAACCCGCGCACGTCCACCAGTCGCGGCGGATGCGTGAAGGGCGAGCGCACATACCCAGGAAGATAGGTGACATTCAGTCCCGTCTCATGCCCCGGCTTCTTGGCCACCGGAGCCGGCGGCACCGCCGTGAGGCTCCTCTCCGCCTTCGGTGTGTCCTTCCAAAACGAGAGTGGTTCAAGCGCGCACCCGCTGAGACACAACGCAGCGAGAGAGCAGGCAGGCAGAAGGCGCAGGGCAAGGAGAGGAGACATGGTGAACAAGGAACACCGAACGTCGAACAATCAATATTGAATGCCGAATAGGAAAGCTCCCAGTACTGACAGCCCCGCTGGGAGAAGCACCAGCACGCATCACCTCAAAAACTCAGTCATGCCGGCAATGCGGCCCCAAACAGCCCACCCCGCACTCAAGCAGCCAGCTTCAGCACAAAGGCCTCCACCACCTGCAGATTCTTCGGGCCTCTGTACACCACCTTCCCTTCAATGTCCGCGCTCTCCAGCAGGCGCACATCAACAGCACGCCATTGCGGTGCCTCGGGATGAGTGTCACCGACGGCTGGATGGATCTTCAAGACAAGAGGTTCGGATGAGGGTGTCATGCGCCGCTCTTATCGCATCACTCATCCAAACGTGCGACCCGAGCGCCATATCGGGTTATCCCTCATCGCTCACATCAGGCAACTAACTCCAAAAAAGAGTGACCACCGCGCGCTACAGTTCGCGCGGCAGTCACCTCCCTGATCACGACCCTGTCACTTCTTCGCTGGCTTCTGTTTCTTCTCAGTGTCCAGCGTCGTGCGCGAGGTTTTGGGCGTCGCCTTCAGCACCTGAAAACCCGCCAGCGCCGGCGATTCGATGATGGAGATCCCCTCACCCGTATTCCAAGGGCCCGTGAAGTCCTGCTCCCCCTGGTCGCCTTCTCCGGTGGAGTCATTGTAGTACTGATCCACAATCACCGGCGTCGGAGGAATCGCGCCGATGGACAGCGCCGATTTACCAAGACTGTCCAGCGCGGACATGAAAGCGCGCAAGTGCGTGATCTCACGTGTCATCAGAAACTGCAGCGCCTCCTTCGAGCCGGGGTCATCGCAGAAATCAATCAGCCGCTCATACACGATCTTCGCCCGCGCTTCTGCCGCGATGTTGCTGCGCAGGTCCACATCCAGCTCTCCCGTGACCTTCAGATAATCCGACGTCCAGGCATTGCCCATGGAGTTGCACAGCGCCACGCCGCCGCCTCCGGCAATCGCGATCAATGGATCATGCTCTGCCGCTTCGGCATCCTTCTTCATCGGCTTCAAATGCATGCGCGCCAGAGTGCCGATGACCTCCAGATGACTGAGCTCCTCCGTGCCAATGTCCATCAGCAGATCCTTGCACGCCATGTCATCGCAGTTGATCCCCTGAATGGAGTACTGCATGGCGGCGGCGAGCTCGCCATTAGCGCCGCCGAATTGTTCCAGCAGCATGTTGCCAAAGCGTGGATCTGGGGTGCCCACGCGAACGGTGAACATGAGTTTCTTGATATGGTGGTACATGACGATTGTGTGTTTGGTGGTGTGGTTGCAGTGAGACAGATACCAAAGCTGACCCTGCACCGTCAGCTCCCATTCATCGGCACCTCCGCACGCATCAGCTCTGTCTTTTCTGCGGTTCAGGATCAGGCTCAAGCCTGAGCTAAGCCTCCACCTTCAAACTCGTGGCATCGTTTCCAAACGCCGAGGCGAACACTCTATAGACATTCATCCGGCATCACTGCCTCCCTTCACCTCTGCACCCGCCGGAAACCCCGCAACCCGCCTTTTTTTGAAGGCACTCGACCCAAGAAACGAACCTATGAAAATCCAAATCAACACGGACAATCACATCGTCGGCCGCGAAAAGCTGGTCGAGCAATCCGAAGCCACGGTGGAAAGCACACTCGGTCATCTCGCGCAGCATGTTACCCGCATCGAAATGCATCTGAGCGATGAAAACAGCAACAAAGGCGGCGCTCATGACAAACGCTGCATGATGGAGGCACGCCTCGAAAAACACCAACCGATTGCAGTCACCGATGACGCAGAGACGATTGCCCAAGCCATCGCCGGTGCCGCTGAAAAGTTGAAGCGTTTATTGGATCACACCCTGTCGCGGCTGAGCGCTCATTAGAGCCGGAAGCCGCGAGCATCCAAGCCATTGCGGCACTCATCCGTTCAGCCCTCTGCCTAAAGCAGCGGCAACTCAGAGGCAGCAGCCCACGGGTGCGGCCACCCACGAAGCCAAGGCCAGGACCACGGCAGCTCTCACACCGCAGGAGAACGCCGCCGCTCAATCCCCGCCACCAGTTCCCGCTTCGCCACGCGCTCGTTCGTCCGCGACACCAGAGCCGTCAGCGCATCATTCGCCGCCGTCACCTCCTCCGGCTGTAGCAGCACCTCTTCGATCTCGGTGATGTAGCCCGTGAGGCTGGTGTCGATCACATACTTCGGCAGCTCCGTTTTAAACGTGGCCCCGCCCATGAAAAAGATCACCGGCCGAAACTTCGACTCCGGCAAATTCAAGAGCTTCGCCAGCGCCCGCAGGTGCAGCCGGCTTTGCCAGATCGGATTCTGAAAAGCGAACTCCCCCAGAGCCAACGCGGTACATACAGATCGTTGAAGCCCCAGTAGATCGCCTTGTCAAGCAAGCGAAACGTCCCCTGACTCACCAGCGCCTCCCCCAGCGCCCCTTTGATGGACGCCCTGAACCGCCGGTAGATGAACCGCGCCACATAAATGCTCGCCACCAGCAGAAAAGCGGCATCAGCAGTTTGAAATGCGGCAGCGCCTCTTGGAGGATAGTTTTGTAGAGAGTCGTAGAGACAGCGTTGGGGGCGGTCATCAGCACGACTCTCCTCAGCAAACGCCCCGCCTCAAGCCCAAGCCCCACCTGCCGAAAAACAAGCCCACATGAATGACACAGTTCCGGCAGTTGGAGAAAGACGGCATAGTCCACCGCACCGTCTATCCAGTCATCCTTCCCAAATTCGCCCCCCCCTGGCCCAGTCTCTATGCCCCGTGCTCGACGCCATCCTCAAATGGGCCGCGAGGACTTGCGGTAAGACGACCGCAGGAAACGCAGAGGCATGAGTAGCGAATCAGTCAGGAGAGCGAGAGCGAGCCTCAACCCCGACCCCGTTCGAAGCCATATAGAGCCACCTCAACGCATCAGGTTTTATGGAAGGTCAGCAGCTGGGCTTCAGCCGAGAGCTGAGGCTTCAGAGTTTGAAAGTCCTCGGCCATATTCATCACTTTCGGATACTTCAGAGCCGCCTGCCTGCACACGTCCAGAGTCGTTTTGGTGACGGCTTTGTCAAAAGCCATCACCAAGGTGGAGTGAGAGGTGATCTTGTCACTCAGCGCCTTGGCAAAGGTGCTGGTGTCTCCGCTCGCGTCTGCATCATCAGGAGCCAGATCATCCGAGCCCCCGTAGCATGTCAGCAGCCACACCGCCAGAAAGGAGGTTTGGCCCTGGGTCAGGCTGTCGATGTATTGCGCCGCCGCTCCAGCCGAAAGAAATCTCCCCTGCGCGGACAGACCTCTCTCATTGGCGCCCCCTGCGGCATACGTGCGCCAGGTGCTGTGCCCATATAAGAACAGGTGGTTCACGGTGGTCGGGTGGTACTTGCCGCCGAGAGCCGTCAATGCAGAAGCGGTCAGCTTGAAGGATGACTTTTTATAAGCCGCTGAAGCGCCGATATCGACACCCAGAGACTTGCTGAAACAATTCGCCTTGTCCACCTCCAGGTCGCTGAGGTTGATCCGAATGCTGTACCCGGCTGGCGTCAGGAAGGCGTCTGGCACCTGAGAGTAGGTGCTGGCGGGCGGTTGATTCCATTGAACAAGGAATTGGGAAGTCGCGGCGGCATAGGCAGGTGCAGGCATGGCGTTTTGAAATGGTGTGTTTGTTCGTGGGCGGATGATTTTATTCCTCGTCATGGCTCGCGTTGCAGGTCGAGCATTCGATGCGCAGGTTGTTCAAATTGTTATAGGCCGCCCTGGCTTCAGCCGCCGTGGTCACTCCCGCAGCAATGAGGTCCACCTTCCATTTTGTTATGTGCCCCAGGTGAACCCCGTCGTAAGTGGTTGCATGGCCGCAGCAGACACATTTCCACAAACGCAGCAGCAGGTTCGTAAACGGGTCCGTGACAGTCCCCAGTTTGGAGCCAAATTTTTCAGGGTGGTTCAGCATGTAGTCCCGTGTGTCCATCGTCTCATCTCCCGGCTTGGAGTACCACGCAGGCCGGCTCAGTCCGTTGACGAAAGCCGTGA
>NZ_JAQSEA010000083.1 GCF_029946185.1 Prosthecobacter sp. | reverse complement strand
ACCGCTATATCAGCACTCCCCCTCCGAAAGCCCGTAGGGCTGGCACAACAGTAGCCGTGGGTGCCAACCCACGGAATCGCATCACCATGTCTCCCAAATGTCGTGAAACCGCGTAGCGGTGACACAAAAACTCCGCTTGTTCCAACATGACAGCTTCACGCTCCAGAACCAAAAGGTGCGGCCTATCGCAGCCAACGGCAACGCCCTGGGTCACCGGCATCACCCCTCCATTTCACATTCGGGAGCCCTGAAAGGGCGGCCTAATTCCTCACTCAAACTCCGTCTCCCGATCCGCCGAAGAAAAGCAGATCATCATCTCCGCATCCTTGCCATCCAGCGCACGAGCATTGTGCCACTGCCCCGCAGGAATCGAGATCGTATCACCGG
Source organism: Prosthecobacter sp. (assembly GCF_029946185.1). Lineage (GTDB taxonomy): Bacteria > Verrucomicrobiota > Verrucomicrobiia > Verrucomicrobiales > Verrucomicrobiaceae > Prosthecobacter. Next base: position 4,758 of record NZ_JAQSEA010000083.1, on the reverse strand, counting down.
CATTGAGCAAGAATTTCTGCTCCCCCAAACTGTGCTCCAGCCTGCCGCTGAGCAGGTGCAAAATCTCATCACAGTTCGGATGCTTATGTCGCGGGTTCGTCTGCCCCGCCGGGATGATCACATGCCCCAGAGTCATCGTGCTTGAATTGCCCATCTCCCGCGATGCCAGCCAGGTGAGTTTTCCCCACGGCTGATCGATCAAAAGGCCTTCGGCAAACGTGCGAATAGGAGAACCGTCCATCATGCTTGTAATGATTCCCATGACGAAGGGGTTGGCGACTGATTTTTGCGCTCTGTAAGACAGGTAAGTTGTTTGTAAACCAATACTCTGCGTATTGCTTCCAGTTATTGAAACTCTATTGTGAAAGGGTTCGCAGTTTTGAAAGCCAAACGCACTCTGTCATGCACCCCGCATCACTCACCTCCCGGTTCACGCGCTCTTCATCTGGACTGCTGTCGAAACTCCGCGTCGTGGGCCTCTTGGGACTGATGGGAACCTCCGGAATGGCAGCCGATCTGCCCGCCTATCGCAGCCTATTCGTCGATCAATCGCCACGTCCAGATGCACGTTCTCTCGCCGCCTTCGACTTGTCCGTTTTGCATCCGCAGGCCGAGCTCGACATGGAGCCCGGTCATGCGCTTGGAAATCACTACTTCGCGCTGCTCGACGTCGCTCACTTCCGCAACGGAACGCGTGCTGCCATGCAGAGCGCAGAACGTCAGGTGTCCTCGAAACCTTCCCCCTCCGACCCGCACACCCGCATCGTCGATCCCACGGACCCCCAATGGATCGCCTGGGTGATCGAATCCCTCGCCGACCCAGCGGCAAAGAAAGGCTTCGACGGCTTCGTCCTCAGCTTCGGCACTGAAGCATCCACCCCAGCAGCACGCACCGCCTTTCTCACCCTCGCCGCCACCCTGCACCAGCGTTATCCCGACAAGCACCTCCTGCTCGATCTCAGCCTCGGTCTCGGCGTTGAAGCCGTTCACGTCGCCGATGGTTTCCTCGCCCTCGGCGTTTACACCCGCGCAGGCAGAAACGGCGAGGCGGACTGGACGTCCATCGCGGAGACGCAGCGCCTCACCCGCTTCATTCGCACCGTTCAGATGCAGGGCATGCACGTCTTTGCCGTGGAATACGCCTCCGCCGATGACCGCAGCGCCTGCCGTGAGGCTGCACAGCGTCTCACCAGCATGGGAGCCCTGCCGTTCATCACCACCCCAGCCCTGAACGGAGTCAATCTGGGCCCGTTGGAGGAAGTCTCCCGCCGCGTGCTCGTGCTGCATGGCTGGGATGAAAAACACGTCGGTGAAAAATCTGCCGCTGCCGAATCCACCACCACCTCACGCCTCCTGCGCCCGTCTCTGGAATGGCTGGGCTGCAAACTCGACTTTCGCAATCCCACCGGTGCCGACTTCCTGCCTGCAGACCATGATTTCGCCGCCGTCATTCTCGACTCCAGCCTGACCCTCAGCGCTGAGCAGCAGCGCACTCTCGCCGCATGGCTTCCCTCTCTGCAGGCCCGCAAAATTCCGCTGCTCCTCACCGGCATGCCGTGGACGGAAAATGCCGCGCGCCATCTCGCCACGCAGCATCTCGGTCTCGGCGGCAACGCCCTTCCCGCCACACGCCTCGTCAAAACGAACGTGGTCGCCATGGATTCCGCCCTGCTGCGCGTAAACACGAGGATCACTTCGCACTCGCTCGGCTTTCTCGATCTCACCGCCCCCGCAGGCTCCCACATCGTGCTTGGCCTGCATGGGCAGGATGCCTTGGGCTCCGAGCATCACTTTGATCAGACCTTCCTCACCACCTGGGGCGCGGCATGGATTGATCCCGCCGCTCAGGCTGCCACCTCACAGCTCGACCTTCCTGCCTTCCTCGCCCAGTGGCTCGGTTCCGACGACAGCCTCCCGGTGCCCGATACCACCACGCGCACGGGCCGCCGCGTGTTTTACAGCCACATCGACAGCACCGGTTTCTCCACTCCTTCCACTCTTCCCGGTTTTCCACTATGTGCTGAGGTGATGCGTGACCGCATCTTGGGCCGCAATCTCCTGCCAGTCACCGTTTCCGTTTGTGAGGCCGAAATGCGCTCCTGGCTCCCTGGGCAGAAGCCCGGCGAAGCCGCCCGGCTCGAACACGTCGCCCGCAGCATTTTTGAAATGCTGCAGGTTCATGCGGCTTCAAACTCGTTTTCTCGCCCCACCCAATGGACCGCCGGTATCGACATCTCCAGCACTCTCAACGACCGGGCCCAAACCTCCCGTCATGACATGGAGCGCGAGATCGCCGGCTCCATGAGCTATGTCCATCGCCGCCTGCTGCCTCTGGGCAAAGCGGTGAAACTCATGCTCTGGCCTGCCAATACCACCCCCACCCCTGAAGCCTTGAGCTTCTGCCGCGCCATGAACGTTGAGAGCCTTCCGGCGATACCAAGCGTGGATCCCGTCACCAGTCCCTCAGGCTCCCGCAATTCCTTCCGACTTGAGCCTCTCGCCCTTCGCTTCAGCTTTGCGGATGTGCGCACCGAAGCAGGCATCGTTTCACTCGAAAAATCCTTCGCGGCCTGCTCTGGCGAGCCGCTGCATGCCATGACCGCCGCCGCCTATGCTTCGAGCCTCCGCGATGCTCAGCACACCCGCATCCTGCGTACTGCCGCAGATCATTGGCTCATTCTGAACACCGGCAACTGCCGCACCCTGCGCCTGCCCGTCACCGCCGGCCTGCCTGATATGTCACGTTGCCAGGGAGTGTCAGGCTACAATATCCATCAGGGCCAGCTCTACATCCACACCATGGGCTATCCGCGCACCGAACTCGTGCTCACTAAAAACAAACCGGTGCGGCACATTCATCTCGCCGAATGCAGCACCGCAGTTGAGTTCTATGAGCTGACCGCAAGCCGCGCCACCTTCCAGGTCCGCGATCTCCGTCCCGTCGAAATCGTGCTGGGTGGGTTCGAGCCGCGCGGTCAGTGCGCCTACCTCGAAAATGGCCGCCCTTACACCGCAAATGCGGACGGGCAGGGCATCGTCCATCTCGAAGTCGCCTGCCGCTCCACCATCGCCCTCCAGTCCCTGCCGCCCGCCTCGCACGCGGTCATGCGCTGATCACCTCCTCTTTTCCGAGCACTCATGTCCCTCAGCTCCCGCCAGGTTCTCCTGCTCATTTTTTCCTACACCCTGCTCGCCGTCGCATGGGGCTGGCGCCTGCATGCCAACGATCCGACCACCCCGAAGGTAAACCCGCAGTTGGAGGCCACCCGCACCGCCATCGCCTCCAGCCTCGCTCATGCCCCCGGGCATCTGCAACAGTCCGCCTTGGTTCAGCTCGCGCTGCTGCCAGATGATCACTTGGCGGCGTTGCACACCTGGCAAAAAACCGTGCCTGAGCAGCGGCTGCGTCAGCTCACGGTGCGGCAGGGCCCGCTCCAGACGCCCTCTCCGCTGAACACCGCGCTGCTCTTTGTTGAACTCACTCGACCCGACGCACCGCCCATCGATGACAGTCGGCTCATCGTCTCCGCCTCTGGCGACCGGATCGAAGAATCGCACAAAATCGAAGCCCTCGAACTGCTCGCGTCTCAGGCCATTGCAACGGGCGAGCAGACTCTCGCCGTCGAAATCCATGAGCGTGCCTGCGAATCTCCCGCCGCCACCTGGCAAACGGTGCTGAACCTCACCCATGCTGCTCGCACCGCACGCCGTCCGGCGGCAGCCCTGCGTGTGGTGAATGACTGGCTCGGTGCCACACAGCCAGGTCTCGATGACGCTCAATACGAAGCCGCGCTTGATCTGCAGATCAACCTCCTGCTCGAAGGCACCCGTTATGCCGAAGCCAGCCGTGTCACGCTCGATTCTTTGCGTGCCTTGAAACCGGCAGACGCCATCCCGCCGCGCCGCCTGCACCGGGCGCTGCTCTCCACCCAAACCGCAGGAGAATCCGCTGAACTCCTGCCCTGGATCGAGCGCCATCTGCGCACCTTCGCCGATCATCAGCGCTCGCTGAAGGATCTCTCTTCGGCAACGGCCATCGACTCCGAGTATCGCCGCTGGCTGAGTGAAGCTGCCAGCATCGCCGATTTCAATCATCAAACCAGCATCGCCTGCGACCTGTTTTTCCGCCTCGCCGCCATCGGTGAAACAAAGGTCCTGGCCCGATTGCACGCACTGGCAACACAGATCGGGCGCGGCAAAGAACTCACCGCTGTCCTTGCACGTCTGCAAGTCCACTTCTCCCCTGTGCAACTGGCCCAGGCACTCACAGAAGGCGATGCCCCCGCTGCCGCTCGTGCGCTCCTCTCCCCCCACCTCCAATCATTCCCCCATGATCGTGAAGGCTGGCGCATGCTCACACACATCGACATCATCCTGCGCGGACAACCTGCCGCCGCGATGCTGTGGGAGAGCTTTCTCAAACGCTTTCCAGACGATGTCCCCGCAATGAAGCAGCTCACCCACTTGCAGGTTTCTGCCGCGCAGCCTTCCCAGGCCTTGCTCACACTCCAGTCCATTCCCGGCAGCCAGCTCGATCAGGCCACACTGCGGCACATCGCCGCTCTTGCCATCCAGTTGGGCGACATTCCCGCCGCCCATCGTGCCCAGCAGCTCCTCATCGAATCTTCACCACACCCGGCGGTCAGAGACGTCCTCGCTCTCGCCAGCCTCACCCTTCACCACCCGGACGTGGCCACCGCCCATGCCGCTTTGACAGAAGCCGTCGCCAAACTTCCCACCGGCACCGAATTTCACAAA